>DATMKQ010000412.1:0-86771 GCA_035571275.1 Trebonia sp. | reverse complement strand
CGACGGCTACGGCAGCTGGACCCTGACCCTGCCCGGCGGCCAGGAACTGATCATCGACCTGCGCCCGGTCCCGCTCACCAACTGCGACCACCGCTACGAGTCACACTCCTACCAGCCCAGCCACACACTGCGGCACCTGGTGCAGATCAGGGACGGGACCTGCACGTTCCCGTCCTGCTCCCGGCACGCCCGCAACTGCGACTACGAGCACACCCTCCCCCACGACCAAGGCGGACGCACATGCGCCTGCAACGGCAGCGCCCGCAGCCGGCGCTGCCACCGGGTCAAACAATCCACGAACTGGACAGTCACCCAGCCCCGCCCCGGCTGGCACCAATGGAAAACCCCGAGCGGCCGGACCTACACCCAAGGCCCGATGCGGTACCCAGCATGACGCCCCGATCAGGACCATAACGCGGCGGACGCTAGCCTGCGATACGTGACGATTGCGTTCGTGCTTGGCGGCGGCGGGATGCTCGGCGCGCACGAGGTCGGCATGCTGCGCGCCCTAGCCGAAGCCGGCGTCCGCCCCAACGTCGTCGTCGGCACCTCGATCGGCGCGGTCAACGGCGCCTTCGTCGCCGCCGATCCCGACGGGGCGGCGGAACGGCTTACCGACCTCTGGCTTGGCGAGTCGCTGCGGCTGGTGTTCAGCGAGAAGCTCCTGGGACGGGCCGTGCGCCTCGTCCGGTCGGGCACCCACCTGCACGCCATCGACCCGCTGCGCAAGCTGCTCGCCGACAAGCTTCCGGTCAGCGACTTCAGTGAGCTGCGGCTGCCCTTCCACTGTGTCGCCGCCAGCATCGAGGACGCGACAGCCCGATGGTTCTCGCACGGCCCGGTGGTGCCAGCCGTCATGGCGTCGTGCGCGGTACCCGGGCTGCTGCCGCCGGTCGAGATCGACGGCCGCCACTACTTCGACGGCGGGCTCGTCGACTCGATCCCTGTCGGCCGGGCCGTCGCGCTCGGCGCGACGACCGTCTACGTGCTGCACGCGGGGCGGATCGAGAGCCCGCTCAGCGTCCCCACCCGGCCGTGGGAGGTAGGGCTGGTCGCGTTCGAGATAGCGCGGCGGCACCGATTCCACGAGGAGATGTCCGCGTTGCCGGATAACGTCCGGGTGCTCGTGCTGCCTACCGGGGGAGACCGGTTGCCCCCGGGTTTGGGGCAATTCCGTTACAGGAGCAGGAGCGGGGTAAGTACGAGCATTGACCGCTCATACGCGGCGTCGGCGACCTACCTTGCCCAGGTGGCCGGGAGCCGATGACCATCGGGAGGCACCGATGCTTCCGCCCAGTGGGGTCCGACGTCTGGTTTTCGTGCCCTTGGTCATGGTGATCGCCGTCGCGCTCACCGTGCTGGCGCCGCCGCTGGCCCTCTTCAGCGCCGTTTTCGCGGCGATCAGGAAGTCTCAGACCGGCCGCGCGCACCGGATGCGGACGCTGCGGGTGGCGTGTTTCGCCCTGGCCTGGTTCCTTGGGGAAACCGCCGCGCTGACCGTCTCCGGCTGCCTGTGGATCGTGAGCGGGTTCGGCGGCCGGCTGAACACCGAGCCGTACCGCAGCCGCAACTACGCGGTCATGCGGTGGCTCCTTGACCTGATCTACCACGCCGCCGAGCGCACCTGCGGGCTAAGCGTCCACGTCGCCGGCCCGCCGGGAGAACAGCAAGGCGCCGCCAGCCGCCCGATCATCGTGCTCAGCCGCCACGCCGGCCCGGGTGACTCGCTGCTGGTGGTCCATCACCTGCTCACGGCGTGCGGCCGGCGGCCGCGACTGGTGATGAAGGCCGCGCTGCAACTCGACCCCAGCCTCGACGTGCTGGGCAACCGGCTGCCCAACGCGTTCATCCAGCACCACCGCCGGACCAGAACCAGCACCGGCCCCAGGCACCACACCGAGCAGATCAAGCGCCTCGCCGCCGGCCTTGACGAGCAGTCCGCGCTGGTCATCTTTCCCGAAGGCGCCAACTGGACCCCGCTTCGCTGGCGGCGCGGCATCGCGCGGCTGCGCAAAAGAGGCCTGCCCGACCTGGCCGAACGAGCCGCGGCCATGCCCAACGTCCTCCCACCCCGCACGACCGGGGCACTCGTGGCCCTGGCCGCCTGTCCGGCCGCCGACGTCATCTTCGTCGCGCACGCCGGCCTGGACACGCTGGTCAGCGTCCGCGATGTATGGCAGAGCCTGTCCTCAGACTTCGCGGTAACCGCGCGGTGGTGGCGGGTGCCGGCCGACGAGGTGCCGCGCACCGCCGGGCACCAGGCCCAGGTCGACTGGCTCTACGACTGGTGGCGCCGCATCGACGCGTGGATCAGTGATCAGCACGCACGCCTGCCGGGTTCGCGAGATCAAGACACTTATCCCGAACGGCGGGCGGCCGGTTCGCCAGCCGACGCCTTATCCCGCGACCGCGCGCAGACGCGGACGCCTCGTTTTGTCAGAGGCGGGTGCGACACTGCGGCCATGCGCACTTTGAGCGACTCAACCGATACCCGCGCCGGTCTCCCGCTTACCGAGGCCGGCCTGGACGCCGCGCGCCACGAAGTGGCGTGGACCCTCGGCGACCTTCCGTTTCATCCCGGAGCGGCGAGCCGCAGCCTGTGGGTGGTGTTCCTCGGTGCGGCCGGAGTCTGGACACATGCCGTGCTGCCGGTCGACAACGCCCTGGACAAGCCCGATCCCGGGCACATCACGCACTTGTCCGAGATCGTGGGTATGACCCTGGAGTTTCCGCTGTCCCGGGGATCCGGCGAAGAGGCCCTGGTCGTGCTGCGCAGGCCCGCGCCCGCGGCGATCAGCGAGGCGGACGCCCACGTCTTCCGGGTGGTCTGCGAGGCGGCGGCCGCCCGGGAGACCGCGCCCTGGAGGTTCTACGTGACGGGCCCGGACGGGGCGCGGGAGTGTTTCAGGCAGTCGGTGAGCCGCCGCCCGGAGGTTCGGCTCGCCTAAGGGCTCGGACCCCGATCGGTACTCCTGCGGCAGTACGACCACCGCCTACCAGCGGAGGATGACCCGCTGGCCGGTATGCGCCTACGCTGCGATCATGAGGATCTTCCGCCCGCGGCTGCGAGACGTCGCCACCGCGTTGGCGGCGACGATCGTCCTGGTGGCGGCCTCTTACGCCGAGGCGCACCCGGCGCAGAACTATCTGTCCCCGGGCCAGCACCTCCAGCCCACCCCTATCGCCGCGTTTGCGCTCGTCATCCTCGCTGGCCTGGCCCTCATCTGGCGGTACTGCTACCCGCGCACGGTCCTGTGCGTCTCCGCCGCCGCGGTCGCTACCTACAGCCTGCTCGGTTTCGTGAACGGGGCGGCGCTGCTGCTGCCCGCGGTGGCGATGTGGGCGCTCGCCACCTCCGTGCCCATCCGCCGTTCTGGCGCCTGGGCGGTGGGCGTGACGGCGGTGCTGATGGCCGCCACGGCGCCGAACAACCCGTTCGGATGGAACGGGGGCGGTTTTGGCCTCATACCGGCCAACATCGCGGTCGCGTTGTTCGGCGGTATCGCGATCGGCGACCGCCGCGCCTACGCGGCGGCGCAGCGCGAGCGCGCCGAACACGAGGCGCGCCGCCAGGTCGACGAAGAGCGGCTGCGGATCGCCAGGGAACTGCACGACGTGGTGGCACACACGATGGCGACCATCAACGTGCAGGCCAGCGCCGCCGCGCAGGTGCTTCGCGACCGCCCAGAACAGGCCGCGGAGTCGCTGGCCGCCATCCGGACGGCGAGCAAGGACGGGCTCCGCGAACTGCGCGCCATCCTCAACGTGCTCAGGCACGCCGACGAGCCCGCCGACCCCACCAGTCCCGCGCCCGGGCTGGCGCGGCTGGACGCGCTCGCGGAAGGGGTCCGGCAGGCGGGTCTGCCGGTCACGCTGACCGTCACCGGCCGCCCACGGCCGCTGCCGACGGTAATCGACCTGGCCGCCTTCCGGATCATCCAGGAGGCGCTGACCAACTCGATCAGGCACGCCGGTCCGGCCACCGCCACGGTCACCGTAAACCATGGCGACGACCTGCTGGTAGAGATCGCCGACACGGGGCGCGGAGCGACTTCCACCGGACCCGGCCACGGCCTGCGCGGCATGCGCGAGCGAGCCGCGGCGGCAGGCGGGACGATCGAGATCGGCCCGGGCGAGGAAGCGGGCTTCCGCGTCGCCGCCCGCTTCCCCCTAGACCCCGGCGCCCCGGGCGCCGCCGCCGCCGTCACTCCCACCAAACCAACAACCCGGGAAGTGCATCGATGATCCGCGTGCTGCTCGCCGACGACCAGGCGCTAATCCGTGCGGGTTTCCGGGTTCTGCTCGAGGCGGCCGGGGACATTGAGGTGGTCGGCGAGGCCGTCAACGGCGCTCAGGCGGTTGACCTGGCCCGCGAGCAGCGGGCCGACGTCGTGCTGATGGACATCCGCATGCCCGAGGTGGACGGCCTTGAGGCCACCCAGCGGATCGCGGCGGACGACGACCTCGCCGGGGTCAAGGTGGTCATCTTGACCACCTTCGAGTCCGACGAGTACGTCTATCAGGCGTTGCGCGCGGGCGCCAGCGGGTTCCTCGTGAAGGACACCGAGCCGGAGGACCTGATCCGAGCGGTCCGCGTGGTCGCCCGCGGCGACGCGCTGCTGTCCCCGAGCGTGACGCGCCGGCTCATCACCTCGCTGGCCCGCCAGCCGCGGCGCGCCCCCGTCCAGCCCGAGGCGTCCCAGAGCCTGTCCCGGCTGACCGAACGCGAACGCGAGGTACTCGCCCTGGTCGCGGAGGGCCTGTCCAACGAGGAGATCGCCGGGCGGCTGTTCCTCAGCCCGCTGACCACCAAGACGCATGTCAGCCGCATCCTGACCAAGCTGGACGCCCGCGATCGCGCGCAACTCGTCGTCCTGGCTTACGAAAGCGGCCTAGTAGTTCCCGGCTCCGCCACCTCGCCCGCGTAACCGGTGAGGCGGCCAGACCGGCAGCTAAGCACGCTCGGCCCGCAAGCTAAGGATTACTACCAATGCGCTGGTACGGGTCTTACGGCGAGCCTGTAAGTGCGGACAGTAGCAGTGCTTACGGGAGGCAGAAATGAGCGCGGACGTCCTTCGCCGGCTGACCAGCCGGGTCGTGGCCACCATCGAGGAAATGAACTACGCGCAGCGGCGGATGACCGAACTGCGCTTCGCCCTGGACCGGTACATGATCGAGCCGGATGAGGCGCCGGTCACATACCAGGAGTTTCTCGCCCGCACCTCGGGCCCACCGCTACTACACGAGCCGGCCGCGCGCGATCGCGAGCGAGGTCAGCGCGGGTGCCCCCGGTAAGTGCCGAATGTCCACTGGTTCTCCCCGGGTCGCCGGATCGTCGCACACCACGTAGGCGCGGAAAGTGCCCGGGGCGCTGGTGCCGGATGAGCCGAGCATCACGCCACCGCCTGGCGGCCAGCTGAGTTCGGCGGAACTCTTCGGCCAGCCACTGTGTTGGCGGGCAGCCCGCCAGGTCGCGGAACTCGCGGGCCAGGTGCGCCTGGTCGTAGTAGCCGCCTTCCGCGCAACAAGGCGGCGTCGCTCACTGCTCCTCCGGTGCCGTGGCGTGTTCCACGGTTTCGACGGTATCGGTGATGAAGATCCACGTCTGCGACGCCCCCGGCCGGTCCGGGTGAGGGCGCCGCTCCGTCCGCCAGCCAGACCCTTCCGGGCCGAGGATCTCGACCAGCGCTGGCCTGACTGCCTGGCGCGCCCACTCGAACCTGTCTCCGACAACGCCCTGCGGTGGCGCCGCCTTCGCCAGCCAGGCCTGCACCGATCCCCACGCCACCCCCTGCCCGCTCGCCAGCCGTTGCCCGAACTCGGGATGCCGGCGTAGCGCCGTGACCGCCGCCTTGCGGTACGCGCCCTCGACATCGGCATGCGCGCCGCGGGCGTCCGCTGGCAGCGCGGCCCGGAACTGTGCGCGCAGGGTGGCCGCGTAGCACGCGACCGCCTCGCCGCTGTAGGACGCGTCGCGCAAGCAGCGGTGCTCCGCCTCGAAACTCAGCACGCGCACGGGCAGCGGGTAGGGCCGCGCCGTCAGGTCGGTGCCCGGCGCGCTTGACCAGAACACGCCGTGCCCGACTAGCGGCTCGTTCAGCAGTGTGGCCAGCAGGTCATCGGAGAAGTGAGCGTTGGCCCGCTTGAGCGCCGCGAGGTCGCCGGCGGACAGCAGGTGGAAGACGAAGAAGTTGTCGCCCTGACTGAGCAGCTCGGCGGGGATGCTGCCGGGCTGCTGCGTCACGAGCACCGCTCCCAGTCCGTACTTTCGGCCCTCTTTCACCCAGGAAACAAAGGGCGAGTCCTCGCCTGACGCCCCGCCGGAGCCGAGCACGGCCTGCGCCTCTTCGACAACAGCGATGCACGGAACGAACCGGGGTGACCCTTTAGTGAACTCGCTCGCGTTGTGCGTGAAGACCTCGGCGAGGATGATGCTCGCCAGCTGCAGCCCGCGCTGCCCGCGCAGCTGGGAGATGTCGACGACGCACAGCTTCCCGTCGCCAAGCGCTGTCTTGAGCGCGCGCAGCATCTGACTGGCGGGATCGTGCAGCGCGTCCACCACCCGGACCATATTCCCGATGATCGCGTTGGTCTGCTGTTCCTCGTTCGCCGGCTTGATCCCGCAGATCTTTCTGACCTGGTTGGGGTCGGCCTCATAGCGGTGCGCGGCGATCAAGTCGACCAGCGTTGCCCAGCGCTCCCGGGAAAGACCCTTGAGCTTGGTGACGTTCTGCTGGTCCTGGCGGTCGGCCGGCAGCGCGATGCCGATCACGCGCTCCGAGCGCAGCTGCCTGATGTCGAGCTTTACCTGGTCCACCACGAACGACCGGTACGCGGGGCTCGGTGCCTGCTGGCTGGTGAACACGACCAGCTGGTCGGTCAGCCCGGGCACGTCGCACAGTCCCGGCCGCCCGTGCGCGTCCGGCCAGAAGTACTCCCCGTCTGGGTCGAAGATGACCGTCCCGACGCCGGTCCGTCCGGCGCGCGCGCCCAGCACCGGGTCGGTCGCGTACAGCCGTGAGAACAGCAGCTTGATCAGGTTCGATTTGCCGAACCCGGCACGCGCGAAGACGAAGCTCCGCCGTGACACCAGCTGGGACACATGGAATCTGGGCAAGATGGGCGGGTCGAGAGTGACCATCCAGTCCTCGGTCATCGCCCGCGGATCGGATCCCGCGTACACGAACTCGCCGAAGGCCAGGAACCCGATCTCGGCGGCTTCCTGGTCGGCCGGGCCGGCGTTGGCGACCGCCGCGAGCACCTCGGGCGAGCACAGCGCCACCTTCGCGCCGACGTGCGGCAGCCGCCGGTGGCTTGGCACGAAGATCAGCTTGTCGCCGCGGACGCGCTCGACGCCGAGCACGCGGATGTCGACCCGGTACTTGAGGTACTGGTCGCGGAGTTCGTCGGGGATCGGCCGGTCGTCGCGAACCGCGCGGATAGCGTAATCCTCGCCGATGGGGGAGACCAGCCTGCCTTCCGCGGCCACCGAGGTGATCCTGCCGAGCACCGCCTCGTCCTCGTGCTCGAGCTGGACTAGCACGAACTGGCCGTGCACCGGGATCGACTGCAGGTCGTCGCGGTACGGGAGGACGAGGTCCGCGTGGAACTCCATACCGCTGTCGGAGAACCCGCGGAACACGCCGATCACGTGCTCCCGGTCGAACAGCTTCACGCGTACCTCCGCGCGGCGACGTCCGTGCTTAGCCGCAGCGCGTCGACGACATGCGCGCGGTCCCGGCCCACCAGGTCCCGCACCGCCTCGACCAGGCTGTCCTCGATGATCTCCACGTCGAGGTCGCCGACCCTGGAGTGGGCGTCCGCCTGTTGCAGGCTGAGCGGGTAGAACGGGACAGGGAACCCGGCGGCGGCGTCGGCCTGCAAGTAGCCGAAGATCGCCTGAACGTCCGCCGCCTGCCAGGTCAGCACGTCGGACGTCCAGACCGGGTCGCCGGCGTGGGGCCCGAAACGCACGAAGTACATCTCGCCCAGGCTCTGCCCGCCCCCCGTGTCGGCCGCCGAGCGGCCGGCTCCCGTGCCGCCCAGGTAGCCCCGTCGGCGGTACACGTTCTCGAGCAGCGCCTCAGGCACCGCCGCGAAACAGGGGGTCGCCCGGTCGAGGACGCCTGCTAGCGCCAAGGCGAGCCGGTACCTCTCGAGGACGGCGCTGTGCTTGGCCAGCCCGCAGAGCCACACCCGGCGGCAGCTGCGCCGTGCCGCCCGGTCGATCCCTGCGCGCATCAGCTCGCCCATCCGCAGCAGCATGTCCCCGCCGAACACGGTGCTGCGCAGCAGCCCGTCGCGCACGACAAGTGTGTCTGCGGCGAAGTCATGGTGGCACACCAGGTCGTAGAGCGTGGACCATTCACACAGCTCTCGGTACACATCGACCCAGCTCGGTGACCGGCCGGCGAGCATGGGGGACAGCTCGCGCAGCGAGCCGGCCCCGAGGTCGGACATCAGCCGGCCGAGGCGCGTGCCCTTGGCCAGGTGACCGCGGCTGAGTTCAGCCACATCCGTGGTCGGCGACACCACGTCGAGGAACAGTTCCTTGCCGTGCGAGTCGACGACCCGGATGATCTGTAGCGAGAAGGGGTTGAACGCCACCGCGTTGTTTCCGCCATCGGCTGCGGTCAGCGCCACCGAGGTCGCCGAACGCGGCCGGATCGGCCGCACGCCGCCGGCCAGCGCCCGAGCGTGCCCGAGGAGCTCGTCGAGGATGCCAAAGTCACGTGCGGCCTGGGAGCGGATCTGGCGGCGAAGCTCGGGGAGTTGCTCGGGCAGGAACATCGTGCCTCCGGAAGGCCGCGATACTCAGTTACGTACCGTTATGTCCCGTTCGCCATGAGAGTACCACGCGACGTCGGCTGTGAGTAGTCGCCCGCTCACCGTACGGCGTCAGTGCCCGCGGTGCTCGACCCACCGGCAAGGCACCGACGCTCGCCTGGCCGTAACACGTGTCCCGCTAATCCACAAACCCGGCAAAACGACCTCATGATCACGAAAACTGGGTCTCGTCCAAGTCTCGTCATGGTAACGACAGCAGAGGCAGCTATTTGGCCGACCGATTTGCGAGCTATGTCCGATATACCTGCTTGCCGGCAGATACCGTGCCCGGATGAATGTCCCATTCAACTGCCAATAGCAAGCTGAACAGGACATTCATCTGCTGGGGCCAACGCCGGCGAGGGCGCTTGCCCGTGCTGCCTGGCGCGGCCGGGCTACTTGATCAGCAGGTACGCGAAGCTCAGGAGTCCCGCGACCAGGCAGTAGATGCCGAACGGGTTGAGCGATCGCGACTCGCTGAAGTACCTGGTCAGGAACCGGACCGACAGGTAGGCGCCAACGAATGACAGCACGCTGCCGACGAGAACCGGGCCGTGGATGCCCTTTCCTGCGGGGCCTAGGAGGTCGTGCGCCTTGAGCAGGCCGGCGGCGAGAATCACCGGCGCGGACAGCAGGAAGGAGAACCGCACCGCGTCCTCACGGTTCAGCCCGCGCCCCATGCCCGCGACGGTGACGATGCCGTCCCGGCTGATGCCGGGCAGCAGCGCCAGGATCTGCGCGGAGCCGACGAGGATCGCCCTCCCATAGCCCATCACGGACAGCCGCCGGTCGGCGGCCACGGCCGCATCCGTCTGGTCGGCCCGCGGGTCCGCACGGTGCCCATGGTGCGCCCCGGCCTGCCCCTGTTCGTGCCACGGCCCCTGCCACTGCTGCTGCTGAGGCTGCTGCGAGTACCCGCCCTCCGAGTACCCGCCCTGCGAGTACCCGCCCTGCGAGTACCCGCCGCCCTCCGGGTGCCCACCGTGCGGGTATCCCTGATAGCCGCCCGGCGAAGGTCCGGCCGCGGCGACCGGTTCCGCCGCGCGGGCGCCGGAGCCACGCCCGGCCCGTGCCCGCCGCTGCCGTTCGGAATACAGCAGGATCAACCCGTTAGCCGCGAGGAAGAGCGCGGTCAGCTCCGGCCTGGCGAACACGCTGATGAACACCTTCTGCAGCAACGCCCCCGCGATCCCCACCGGGATGGTCGCCAGCACGATCATCCAGGCAAGCCGCTGGTCGGCAGTCACGATCTCGCGCCGCCGCAGCGAGGAGAAGAAACCGCGGACGATCCGCACCCAGTCCCGCCAGAAGTAAAGGATCATCGCGAGCGCGGTCGCGACGTGCAGCCCGACGATGAACGCCAGGTACGGCGAGCCCTTCGCCGACACGCTCAGGTCCTTCGCCCACTGTCCGCCGATCAGCGCGGGCAGCAGCACGTTATGCCCGAGGCTGGAGACCG
Source organism: Trebonia sp. (assembly GCA_035571275.1). GTDB lineage: Bacteria > Actinomycetota > Actinomycetes > Streptosporangiales > Streptosporangiaceae > Trebonia. The sequence continues at coordinate 76,486 of DATMKQ010000412.1, read as the reverse complement.
GGAACAGTTCCGTTACGCCCTGGATGAGGCCGGTGACAACCGCCTGGGCGTAAGTGAGGTGCGACATCAGTCAGGCTCCACTCCCTGTTGGCCAAAACCAGCCGGCTTTCTGCTGTGCCGGAGGTCCTAAGCAGTCATTCCGAACGGGGCAGTAGCGCGCCTCGACTGTCCACGTGCCCGCCCTCACGTGCCGCCGACGGACCAGACTAGCCCGTCCAGGGCGTATGGCGTGGCACACTGGCTAGACGGGTTCACCACCCAGCACGATATTATTTCTACATAGTCGTAGATGTTAGCGGAAGCGAAGGAGCGGATGCACGGCGATGCGTGACGAAGCCGAAGGTTCTGGCTCGGCAGGCCGCCGGGCGGCCGGCGAGCTCGAGGCAGCCGTGCTCGCGGTCCTGCAGGGCGCCGGATCCCCACTGTCCCCGGGCGAGGTCCGCGAGCGGATCGGCGGCTCGCTCGCCTACACCACGGTGGTGACGATCCTGTCCAGGCTGCACGCGAAGGGAGTGCTCGAGCGCCACAAGGCGGGCCGGGCGTTCCTGTACACGCCGGTCGCCGATGAGCCGGGGCTGGCGGCGCGCCGGATGGCACGGGTGCTGGACGGTGAGGCCGACCGGGAGGCGGTGCTCGCCCGGTTCGTGTCGGGGCTGTCCAACCGGGACGAAGAACTGCTGCGCCAGATGCTCGGCGACGCGCACGGCGGCGGCGGGTAGCGGGCAGGAACGGTATGCACCTGGCGGTCTACCTTCCGCTCGTGATCCCGGTGCTGGCGGCGCTGGTCGCCAGGCCGCTCGCCGACAGGCTGCCGCCGGTCGCGGCCACCTGGTTGCTCGCGGGAAGTTCGCTGGTGCTGGCCGTGGCGAGCAGCGCCGTGCTCGGCCTGCTGGCGCTCACCGCGCTCGTCCGCCTGCCGTTCGTGGACACGCTCGGGAACATGTCCGTCCAGGTGGTCAGCCGCGATGACCCGGCCTCGCTGCCGGTCGCGGTCATCGCGGGCGCGCTGCTCGCCGCGGCCGCCGCCGCCGCCTGCCGCGCGCTGTGGTGGCGCGGCACCGCGATCGTCGACGCCGGCCGCCAGGCGCGCCGCCTGCCCGGCTCGGGTCAGGTCGTGGTGACCGACGACAGCGCCGCGGACGCCTATACGCTGCCCGGCTGGCCATGCCGGATCGTGATCACCACGGGGATGCTGGACGCCCTCACCGCCCAGGAACGCCAGGTCCTGGTCGCCCACGAGCGCGCGCACGCGGGCGGTTCGCATTACCTGTTCACGTCCGCCGCGCGGCTGGCCTCCGCGGCCAACCCGCTGCTGCGGCCGGTCGCGGCCCAGGTCGGGTACACCGTGGAGCGGTGGGCCGACGAGCGGGCCGCGGCGGCGACCGGGGACCGGCCGCTGACCGCCCGCGCGATAGCGCGGGCCGCCATAGCCGCGTCCGCCGCGCCGCCAGCGCGCACCGGCCCGGTCGCCGCGCTGTGCCTGGTCCCTGTGGACTCCGAGGACGCCCCGCCGCCCGGCTCCGGCGCCGGGGCTGGCAACGCCGCGAACAAGCGCGGTAGGCACCGCTTCCGGCGGCCGAGCCTGCGCCGGGCCGGCCCAGTGCCCCGGCGTGTCGCCGCGCTGCTCGGCCCGCCGCCCAGGCTGAGCCTGCTGCTGCTCGCCGCCGCGGTGCTGCTCGTCGCGGTCTCCGGGCTGTCCGCCCTCGAGGCGGCCCGCAACATGCACGAGCTGATCGAATTCGCCCAGGCCGCCAGCCCGTCCCGGTCCTAACCGAACGCGCCGCCGTAACCGCCCCGGCCAGATTCTTCCCGAATCATCAGCAACGGTACGTCTCAAGCAGTCACCCCGGTCCGTTCAGAAAATTGTTGTTGCAGCACGCGGTTGATTGAGCACTTTCCGCTATCGGGTTGCCGTAAAGTGTCAGCCGACTCCCCTCGGTAACTCTGCGACCACTCGGTGGATACATGCGCTGCGCCTTCTCGTGGATCACCTGCCCGGCTCCGGCACCTACGTGCCCTTCCGGCGGCGATATCGCCTGCGCCGTCGAAGCTCAGGGCGCTGTCCGCCTGCTTATCGGCGACGTCATGGGCCACGGCGCCCGGGCGGCGCAGACCGCGGCCGCGGTGACCCGCGCCTTCCGCGCGCTCGCCGGCGGCCCGGCTCCGTGCCCGCCGCCGCACGTGATCGCGACGCGGCTGCACGAGTTCGTCGCCGCGCGGGACTGCGGTGAAGAGTTCGTGACGGCGCTGGTCGTCTGCGTCCCGATGGACGACACGACCGCCGCCGAGATCGTCTGTTGCGGCCACCCGCGGCCGCTGCGGCTGCGCGGCGGATGCGCCACGCTGCTGGACGCGGTACCGCCGTCGCCGCCGCTCGGGCTGTTCGACCTGGCGGGCGGGGCCCAGGCCCGGACCGAACCGCTGCACGCTAGTCCCGGCGACAGCCTGCTGCTCTACACCGACGGGGTCACCGACGCGCGCGACCCGGCCGGCCGGCCGTACCCGCTCGCCGAACGCGCCGCGGCACTGTCCGCCGATAGCTGGCCGTTGCTCCAGGCGCTGCGAGCCGACCTGCTGCGGTACACGGAGGGCAACTTCCGCGACGACGCCACGCTGCTGCACCTGCGGTTCACCCGGGCCACCGCCCCCGAAGACGTCCGCGACAGGCCCGATGCCATGTCCTTTGTGCGGAATTAATAATAATATTCAGAACGAATAGTGGTTTCCCGCAAACGGTCACTTAATGCGGAGATTCAATATCCGCGAGCGCAGAATTCCCGTGGGCGTTTTTGGTTTCCGCCCCATGGACTGCTGACCTGGTGCTTGAGCAACAATCGCCTCAGGAGCGACATTCCTGCGGTCGGAGGTTAGCGATGCCCATGCCCAGCGCCCTGGAGATCGCCAGGAACGCCACGCTAAAACCTATCGCGGAGATCGCCGAGGACGTCGGCATCCCCCCGTGGCTGACCGAATTGCACGGCGAGCACGTCGCCAAGATCGACCTCAAGGCCGTCGAAGAGCTCGCCGACCAGCCCACGGCCAAGTACGTTGTCGTCACCGCGATCACGCCGACCCCGCTCGGCGAGGGCAAGACCACCACCACGATCGGTCTCGGCCAGGCGTTCCAGCACATCGGCAAGCGGGCCACGATCTCGATCAGGCAGGCGTCGATGGGCCCGACGTTCGGCATCAAAGGCGGCGCGGCCGGCGGCGGCTACAGCCAGGCGGTGCCGTTCGAGCTGCTGAACCTGCACCTGACCGGCGACATGCACGCGGTCACCGCGGCGCACAACCAGCTCGCCGCGATGCTGGACAACCACCTGTACATGGGCAATCAGCTTGGTATCGACCTGAACCAGATCACCTGGAAGCGGGTGCTCGACGTCAACGACCGAGCGCTGCGCAACATCGTGATCGGCCTTGGCGCCGCCGGGGACGGGGTGCCGAGGCAGGCAGGTTTCGACATCACCGCCGCGTCCGAGGCGATGGCGGTCCTCGCGCTGTCTCGGTCGCTGAAGGACATGCGGGCCCGGCTGGGCCGGATCGTGATCGGCTACACGAAGGCCGGCGAGCCGGTGACGGCCGAGCAGCTCAAGGCCGCGGGCGCGATGGCCGTGATCATGCGGGAGGCGCTGAAGCCGAACCTGCTCCAGACGCTGGAGAACACTCCGGTGTTCGTGCACGCGGGACCGTTCGGCAACATCGCGCACGGCAACTCAAGCGTGGTGGCCGACCTGATCGGTATCCACACCGGAGACTTCCTTGTGACGGAAGCCGGGTTCGGCGCGGACATGGGCGCCGAGCGGTTCTTCAATATCAAATGCCGGGTCTCCGGCCTGAAGCCGGACGCCGCCGTGGTGGTCGCCACCGTTCGCGCTCTGAAGTCGCACTCCGGCAAGTACCGCGTCGTCGCGGGCCGCCCGCTGCCCGAGGCGATGCTCACGGAGAACCCCGAGGACGTCATGATCGGCGCCGCCAACCTGCGCAAGCAGCTGGAGAACGTCAGGGCGCACGGCGTCGAGCCGGTGGTCGCGATCAACTCCATGCCGACCGACTTCCCGTCCGAGCACGCGGCGATCAGGGAGCTAGCCTCTTCTATGGGCGTCAATTCGGCGGTCTGCACGCACTTCACCGACGGCGGCCGGGGCGCCGCCCAGCTCGCCGAGGCGGTCGCCGAGGTCGCGGCCAGGCCGAACTCGTTCCACCACCTGTACCCGTCGCAGGCGTCGCTGCGGGAGAAGATCGAGGCGCTCGCCACGAAGATCTACGGCGCGGACGGTGTCGACTACACGCCGCTGGCGGCTCGCCAACTCGACGGGTACGAGAAGAACGGCTTCGGCGACCTGCCGGTCTGCATCGCCAAGACCCAGTACTCGCTGTCCCACGACGCGAACCTGAAGGGCGCGCCGACGGGGTTCCGCCTCCCCGTCCGCGAGGTCCGGGCCTCGGTCGGCGCGGGCTTCGTCTACCCGATCTGCGGCGACATGCGCACGATGCCAGGCCTGGCCTCCAACCCGGCCGCGGTGAGCATCGACATCGACGACAACGGCGACATCGTCGGCCTGTACTGAATCGGCCTGTACCGAGCGTGGCCTGTACTGAGCCGGCCAGTACTGCGCCGGCCTGTGCTAAGTGGCGAGCGAGTGAATGATGTCGTGCCGGGCCATCCCCTTGGCGCGCAGCCGCTGAGCCGTCTGCCAGGTCGTCGGCGGGTCGTCGTGCCACAGCTCCTCCACGACGCGGTTCACCGCCTGCACCCACTCCTTGCGTGGCATGAGACCGGTATCGCACATACCGAACTCGGATATCGAGATAACGACCCGGTGGTCTTGATCGGCGGCGTCAAGGACTTCACGGCCGGGCTCGCGGTCCACGGGGCGGGGCACGGCGAACTCCCGCCGGGCGCGACATTCGGCCAGCCAGGCGACGTCGACATCACTCGTCACGGCGAGGTCGCGCACGTAGCCGCGGTGCGCGATGCTGCCCGGGCTGTCATACGCGGACCCGAAGTCGTCGAAGACCTTCTGCAGGAGCTCCAGCATCCGCGCGGTGGCCGCGTCGTCGAGCCCCTGCCGGCCGGCCGCCCACCGGCTCCACGCGGTCACCGCGGGCTGCAGGCTCTCCCGTTGCGCATCCGTCAGGGTGAACGTGCGGACAACGTGCCACCGCAGCGCCGCTTCGAGCCTGCCCGGGCCCACGTGAGCTGGCGCCTCCCCAGGGACGCGGCCGCTGTACCCGGTGAGCACCTCGGCCCAGAACCTCGCGGCGTCGGCGTCACCCGCTGACGCCGCGAGCGGGCTGCGCAGGAAGTCACCCACGGCGGCCGCCCGGTGCGCGGCCGTGTACGTCACGGTCGCGTGGGGCGGTCCGGCCGGGAGGCGGCGGATCCGAGACCGGACGATTGGCAGGCACATGAACGAGGAGTTGCTGACATCCGGGTCCAGGTCTTCATCGGCGCGGGCCAGCAGCCCCTCGATGCGGCGTCGCGCCTCGGTCAGCGTGATCTCCTCGAATCGCTCGAACGGCTCATCTCGGCCGCGGACGACCTTGATCAGCTTGTCCGGGTCCGGGCTGGCCCTCAGGACCCCGATGCATGGCAGCATCGTCAGATCGAGCCCGACCAGGATCGCATGCTCCGCGTCGCCGTAGTTGAACGTGATGACGAAGAATTCCTCGTCGCCGAAGACGCTGTAGCTTCGCCACGCGCGGTGCGGGAGCGGCCTCCCAGCGTCGGTGACCCAGTCCGGCGGATAGATCCCGTCGTCGGTGTGCTCCTCGAGCGCCTTGCTCGCTGCCGCCTTGAGCGCCGGCGAGCCTAGGAACATGAGAAGCCGGCAGAACGCGGCGCTTTCCGGCGTGTACCGGCCCTCGATGGCCGACTCGATCAGCAGGCCGGGAATCTCCTCGGCCGGCACCCCGAAATCCTCGTCGGACCTGTCAGCCATCAGCACCAGCGACGCGAAGACCGACGCCTGCATTTCGGAGTCGAGCACGTCGCCCGACGCTATGGTGGCCCAAAGCCCATCAAGGCCGCTTGCGAATAGTTTGGCCGCGTCGGCACTAGCGCTCGCGGTGCTGCTCCGCCTGGTCGGCTTCCCCGTAGAGGTTCTCTTCGCCGGAGCACTTCCCGCGTGTCCGGAACGCCGACGACTCTTCCTGCCCATCGCGCCATCGTAGCGACCGCGTCCCCGTGGAGACGGCAACCGCGCCAGACCGTCAGACCCACGCGCCCAGCGCTGCCCCCGCCGCGCCGACCACGCCCGGTTCCGCGCCGGCCACGCCCGGAGTTCCGGGCAGCTGGATTAGGACGGAAGTTTGTCCGTCCTGGGACCCGGAGGATGTTCCACGTTGTCCGTCCGGCGGTGTCGCGGGGGTACCGGAGGGGCTGGGGTGCATCGGGATACGCGAGTGCGGGGCTGCCACGGGCTAGAAGAACTCGAAGTACTCGCGCATCTCCCAGTCGGTTACCTCGTCCGCGGAGTCCGATACTCCGGCGGCCGCCAGGGCGGCCTCGTACCGCCCGATCTCGGCCCGCTTCATCATCAGCAGGTAGTCGATCAGCGTGTCGCCGAATGCCGAACGGTAGAAGCTGTCCCCGTCCAGCGCCTTGACCGCCGCCGACAGGGACGTTGGCAGCAGCGGCGAGGGCGCCTTATACGGATCGGCCTCCACGGGTGCGGGCGGCGTCAGGCCGCGGGCGATCCCGTCCGCGCCCGCGGCGATGTTCGCCGCCAGGTACAGGTACGGGTTGGCGGCGGGCTCGCCTATCCGGTTCTCGATGTGCGCGCTGGCATCCCCGGCCGAGCCTTGCACCCGGATCAGCGCGCCGCGGTTCTCGACTGCCCAGCACACCCGGTCAGGCGCGAACGAGTACGGCCGGAACCGCTTGTAGCCGTTCACCGTCGGCGCGGCGAACACGAGCGAGGGCACCGCGTGCTCGAGCAGCCCGGCCACGTACTGCTGTCCTACCTCGGACAGTGGCCCTGACTCGGAGACGAACGCGTTGGCGCCGGATGAGCGTGACACGAGCGACTGGTGCAGGTGCCAGCCGGAGGAGAAGAAATTGGGCAGCGCGGGCCTGCACATGAAGGTCGCGAGCAGCCCGCGGCGCTGGCAGACCTGCTTCACCGCGGACCGGAAGAGCATCGCCGCGTCCGCCGCGGCCAGGCCCTTGATCGGCGAGAAGGAGAACTCAAGCTGCCCGGGGCCCCACTCGTCCTCCATCGACCGGGGCAGCAGGCCGACGCCGCTGAGGGCGTCTCGCAGCGCCTCCAGCGTCGAGGACATCGAGTCGAGACGGACCTCGGACAGGTACTGGTAGCCTCGCTCGAACACGGACACCCCGGGCGGCGGCGGAGCGAACCCGGCGTTCTCCGGCGCGAGCGGGCCGCCTGCCAGCGACACGATGTAGAACTCGACCTCCAGCCCGGCCACGTAGTCGTACCCGAGTTCGCCCAGCGCTGCGAGCTGGCGCCTGAGCAGTCCGCGCCCGTCAAGCGGCACCGGCTGCCCGTTGCCGAAGTAAGCGTCACACAGAATCCACGCGGTCCGGTCCGCCCACGGCAGCACCTGGAACGTGGTCGGGTCCGGCACAAGCACCACGTCGGGAAACCCGGTGAACTCCTCGACGCCGAAACCGCCGCCGCGCTCGAACGGGGGGACGAATACCTGGTTGCTAGAGTCGAGGCTGTAGATGGCGCCAGAGAAGTCGAGCCCGTTAAACAGCGCGGCGACCGCCGCCGATGGCGACAGTGACTTCGCCCGCGGCACGCCGTGCTGGTCGACGACGGCCAGCCGCACCGTGCGCAGGTCATGGGTGACGATCCGTTCGGCCAGTTCGCGCGCCATCGTGGTCGCCTCAGCTGACCGCAGCCCGTACCTTTCGACGAAGCCAGGCTGCCCGACCCCCGCGTCCGGTGGTGTGCTCATTGCAGCAGGTTACGCATCGACCCCCGCCGAGCGGAACCACTAAGTTCACACCAGCAGCTTGATCAGGGCCGCGGTGCCCACGCAGATGATCAGCAGCCGCAGCGCCCAGGGCTCGAGCCGGCGGCCCACCCGGGCGCCGATCTGGCCGCCGAGCACTGACCCCACCGCGATCAGTGCGGCGACACCCCAGGCGACGTGCGAGAACGCGATGAAGATGACCGCCGCGACCCCGTTCACCAGCCCCGCGAGGACGTTCTTCAACGCGTTGACGCGCTGCAGGCTGTCGTTGAGCGCGATCCCGAGCAGCCCGATCAGCAGGACGCCCTGCGCCGCGCCGAAGTACCCGCCGTAGACGCCGGTGCAGAAGACCAGCAGCCACAGCACGGGCCCGACTCCGGTGCCGGGTTCGCGCAGGCCAGCTTGCTCAGACGAGCGGCGACGCCGCCGCGCGCCGACCCAGCTAGCCAGCCAGGGCTGCACGACGACCATCACGAGCGCGATGCCGATCAGCGCCGGAACGATCGCCTTGAACGCCGACGCGGGCAGGACGAGCAGCAGGATCGCGCCGACCAGGCCGCCGCATACCGATGCCGCCCCGAGCACGGTCGCCCGCTCTCGCTGGCCGTGCAATTCGGCGCGGTAGCCGTGCACCCCGCTGAGCACGCCGGGCACCAGGCCCACGTTGTTGCTCACGTTGGCGAGCACCGGCGGGTAGCCGAACGCCAGCAACGTCGGGAACGTGATCAGCGTGCCCGAGCCGACGACGGTGTTGATCGTGCCCGCCGCCAGCCCGACCCCGAGCAGGGCGAAGGCTTCGGCGATCGTGTGCGGCACGAGTTCACGCTAACGTCACGCATACGGCGTGTCGTCCCGCCGGCCGTGTGAGAACCGTCGCATTACCCGATGTCAGCGGGCCGCTGGTGGTCCGCGGCGAGCGCGAGAGCGACCGGCGCGGTCGCGACCTGCCGCGTGAAGCGGCGGACGAGCTCACGGGTGCGAGCAGCGCAGGCTCCGGCCAGCCGCCGCGTCCGCGCCATCAGCTCCGCGGCGGACGCGCCCTGGGCGGCCAGTTCCGCCTCGCCGCCGTTGTCCAGCCAGCACTCAAGCACCGCGGGCGTGAGCTCGGGGTGGAACTGCACGGCGAGCGAGCGCCCGACGGTGAACGCCTGGTCCGCGAGCGCCGACCTGGCGATGACCGGCACCCCGGCCGGCGGCGTGAACCGGTCGGAGTGCCACTGGAACCACGGGCCGGGGTCGATCAGGCCTGGGATGTCAGAATCAACGAAATTCCAGCCGATCTCCGCCTCGGGCGCGCGCGTCACCTGGCCGCCGACGGCGGCGGCGAGCATCTGGCCGCCGAAACAGATCCCGAGCACCGGGACCCCGAGCCGGATGGCGTGCCGCGTGAAGGCGATCTCGTCCCCGATCCAGGTCCCGATCGCCGTGTCGTCGTACACCGACCACACCGCGCCGAACGGGACGACCGCGTCGTAGCCGGCCGGGTCGGGAAAGGTCACCGTGACGTCGGGGGAGTGGTATCGCCCGGCGGGCACCACGGTGAACTCGGACACGTCGTAGCCCAGGTCGGTGAACGCCTCGCCGACAAGCCCGCTCGGCGAGGCGTGGTCTTGCTTGATAAAAAGAGCTCGCATCCGTTATCTCGCCAATCGGGCCGTGGAACAGACCATGGTGGGAGAATAAGCCGTCGACTCGGGTGACCGCGAAAAAGGGGAGCGACCATGCGCGGAATCGGTGTCAGAACGGTCCTCGGCGCCCTCGCGCTCGGCCTGGCCATCACAACCGTCACCGCGGGTACGTCCGGCCCGGCCCGTGCGACGCCCAACGCGTACCCCGGCAAGCCCGGCCGCATCGCCTTCGTGAACAGAGGTGACATCTTCACCATCGAGCCGGGCGGCACCGGCCTGACCCGCCTCACCGGCGACGGCCACGCCAGCGGCCCGCGGTGGTCGCCGGATGGGAAGAAGATCGCCTACATCGACGTCGGCAACCTGTGGGCGATGAACGCCAACGGCAGCCACAAGACCCGGCTGACCGACAACGCCCCGGCAGCGACCGACTCCCGGCCAACCTGGTCGAGCAATGGCCAGTACCTGGTGTTCGTGAAGACCGCGCGACATGCCGCCTACGGCTACCTGACCAGGTACAACACCGTCACGAAGACCCAAGTCACGTACACCGACACGATCAACATCGGGCATCTGATCAAGGTCGCCGCGCTGCCCGCGCCGGTGGCGTGGACCCACGCGAGCAACGGCGGGTACTTCATCGCGTACGAGGGCGCCGCCGCCCAGTGCCGCGCGCCGTTCAAATACTGCCTTGACCTGCTCGGCCTGAGCAGCCAGAGCGAGTACGTGAACGGCTACCCCAGCTCGGAGTACAGCCACACGGCGGCTGTCAGGTTCACCGACCCCGACTGGTACCCGATCCGCACGGTTTACTACCTCGACATCATCGTGACCAGCGAGAACTGCCCGAGCGGGCACTGCTCTGTCAACGGCACCGAGTTCCGGCTCTCCAGGCTGGTCCTGCCGGGCAGCTACGAGGCGGTCTTCGCCCCGACCGGCCACGCCATCGCCTACGTGAAGAACGTCAGGGGTACCCCCTGGATCTACACGGTGCGCTCCACGATCGAGGGCCCGTACGGCACGTCAGCCCCGCTCGTCAGGGGCACCGAACCCGACTGGCAGCCGTTGCCCCTGTAGCGGAACGTCAGTCCTCGCCGAGTAAGCCGGGCACCGTTCGGATGACTAAATACCGTCTAATCCAGGTGCGGCGGGAGGCCGAACAGCGGGAACACTCGGTCGCTGTCGAGAAAATAGGTGAGGCGGCTGAACTTGCCGCCGCTGACCTCGTGCACCTGCAGTCCCCACGGCTGGTACCCGCCCGCCGGATCGGGCTTGTACTGGCCCCAGGCCTGAACGCCGTTGGCGCGCACCGGCAGCAGCACCGACCCGGCGCACAGGCTCGGCGTCGGCTGCACCATAAACGCCGTGATGTCGGCGTTCCCCCGGAGCCAGAACTCGAACGGCGGCATCGTCATCACCGCGTCCTCGTGGATGAGCGCGAGCAGCGCCTTCATGTCGTACCGCTGGAACGCGTCCACGTACCTGGCGAGCAGCTCCGCGTTCTCCGGGTCCACCGTGGCGGGCCGCTGGTGGTCGGGCAGGTCGGCCAGTGTGGCGCGGGCGCGCTGCAGCGCGCTGTTGACCGACGCGACGCTGGCGTCCAGCACCTGCGCCGCCTCCGCCGCGGGCAGCCGCAGCACTTCGCACAGGATCAGCGCCGCGCGCTGCCGGGAGGGCAGGTGCTGGAGCGCGGTGACGAACGCGAGCCGGACCGACTCCCTGGTCGCCGCGATCTCCGCCGGGTCGCCGTGCTCGGGCAGCACCGTGGCGTCGGCGATGGGGGTGACCCAGGTGTCTTCGGTGGACCACGGACGCAGCAGCGACTCAAGTGGCGGCGACGACGGCCCGAGGTCCATCGGCAACGCACGCCGTTTCTCGCCGCGCAGCGCGTCCAGGCATACGTTGGTAGCGATTTTGTACAGCCAGGACCGCAGGCTGGACCGCCCCTCGAACGACTCCGCGTTCTTCCACGCGCGCAGCATCGTCTCCTGCACCGCGTCATCAGCCTCGAAGGCGGAGCCGAGCATGCGGTAGCAGTACGCGGTCAGCTCACGCCGGTAAATCTCAAGATCCCGTTGCGCTTCTGTCACAGACACAACATCCACCATACGCGTCGGGTCTGACATTTTGATCCGAACGATTGCGGCCGGCTCCCTGGCGCCTACCTGCTCTCCCAGCTCAAACGACCGGTCAGCCGGCCTGATAACTCCACCAGTTCTCCGCCGCGTCGGACGCCTTGAGGTCTTGCGGCGCCCGGCGCTCGCGTGTGCGGTGGCTATGAATCCCGTCGGCGCGAGGCCGAGCACGAGCACGCCGGCGAACCCGGCCATTTCCACCCTCTAGGTCAGCTCCAGCAGCAGCGCCACCAGGTCGGCCGGGCGGTTGATCGGGATGAGGTGGTCGGTGTCGATCTCCCGGTAGCGCCAGGCCGGGTCGCCCTTGGTCCGGTCGGCCGCCCGCCAGAACGGGCTCGTCCGGCCGTCTGGCGTCGGCCGCGGCTCCTCGGTCGCCTTGACGTAAGTGCGAGTGAACGGATAGTCCTCGAGCGGCGTGCGCAGCCGGACCGGTTGAGTGAAGCAGCCGACCGGGTGCGGCGAACGTCGCACGGTGTACCAGTCAGCCTCCACCGGGTCGTGCATGGCCCGGAACAGCGCCGGCACCAGCCACTCCCCGCCAGGTCCGACCGCACCGACGCCGTATCCGGCGCCCGAGAGGTCATCCAGTGACTCCCCGTCGTCGGGCAGGAACGCGTCCAGGTACACCAGGTGAGCGACCCTGTCGGCGACATATTCCAATGCTCCGGTGACAACCATCCCGCCGTAGGAGTAGCCGAGCAGCACGATGTCCGACAGGTCCTCGTACAAGATCGTGTTCACCACGTCGGTGACGTGCGTGGTCAGGTTGACCTGCGGACTCGCCAGGTGGGCGCGTTCGCCGATGCCGGTGAGGCTCGGCGTGAAGACCTCGTGTCCCGCCTCGCGGAGCGGGCGGCGCACGGCGCGGAACCCGTAGGAGCCGCCCCACGCCCCATGCACCAGAACGAAGGTTGTCATGCCCGGACGCTAAACCCCCGCTGTACCCACCGCAATGTGCGCTAGGCCCAAATCTGGTGGTGCGCACCGTGATGCCGATGGCTCATTGACGCGACCGGCACTGTCACGCTGCCCTGAGCGGCCGGGGATCAGCCGGGGAGGTTCTCCTCGATCGCGGCGAGCACCTCGGGGTCATCGGGTGTGGTCCGCGGCCGGAACCGGGCGGCGATCGTGCCGTCCGGGCGGATCAGGAACTTCTCGAAGTTCCACTGGATGTCACCCGCCTCGCCGTCGGCGTCGGAGAACGCCGTCAGTTCCGTGTAGACCGGGTGCCGGCCGGGCCCGTTGACTTCGATCTTCTCGAACATCGGGAACGTGACGCCGTAGGTCGCCGAACAGAACTCGGCGATCTCACCGGCGGTTCCCGGCTCCTGCCCGCCGAACTGGTTGCACGGGAAGCCGACCACCGCGAAGCCCCGGTCCGACAGTCGCTCGTGCAGCGCCTCGAGCGTGCTGTACTGCGGGGTCAGCCCGCATTTGGAGGCGACGTTCACGACGAGCAGCGTCTTGCCCGCGAGGTCGCCAAGCGAGGAGTCTTCACCGCTCAGCGTCTTAACCGGAATGTCATAGATGCTCACGAGCACACCGTACCGTCCGCTGCCAAGCGCGCTACGCAGACCTAACGCTCAACGCCTCAACGGCGTCGGTAGCCATGCCCATGGCGTCAGCCGAAGGCCTGTCGAGCGCCATCGAACACTCCAGTTGGCGTGTACGCCGTGTCTGCCGAATAGTCGCGCGGCGCCGACTCTATGCTGCCAGAAATGGTCTTCCAACCGGAACGTAGGCAATGAACTGGATACCAAATCCGTACCTGCGCGGCGATCTGGTCGTCGTGATCGACTGTGCTGACCCGGACCGTTCGGCGCGCTTTTGGGCTGGCGCGCTCGGGTACCTGGACGAGGGACAGAGCACCGGACCTTACCGGACTCTGCGACCATCGGACGGCCCCGGCGCGGAGGTCCTCCTCCAGCGGACCGCCGACCGCAAACACGGGAAGAACCGCGTGCACCTAGACCTGCGTACCCGCGACCTGGACAGCGAGGTCGCCCGCGTCGTAGGGCTCGGCGCGACCGTGCTCACCGGCAAACCGATCGTGGAGGGCGGCTGGACTTGGCATGTGCTCGGGGATCCCGACGGCAACGAGTTCTGCGTTATCCTGCCGCCGCGGTCGTACTGGTCAGACCGTTAGGCGGGCCGGTGTCACCTGGTGGCGGCGGCCAGGGCCGTGCGGATGACGTCGGCGCCAGCGGGCGTGCCCTTCTCGTTGTCGTACGTCCCGTACGGCGCTCCGTACACGGGCGTGCCCGATAGCTGCCGCCAGCCGTTGGCCAGCGCCCCGCCGTCGACCGTGCCGTAGCCGATGGAGTCGAGGAACTCCGTTGCCGCCGTCCTCGCCGTCTCGCTGTCCCCGGCGATCGGCAGGTAGGAGCGGTCGGGGGCGCTGGCCGGGCGGGCGAGGTTCAGCAGGTGCCGGAAAAAGATGTTGTTAAACACCTTCACGACGTGTGCGTCGGGGAGCAGTTGTTGCAGGTACTGGCTGTCGAAGAGCGAACCGGCGTCCAGCTCCGCGATCTGGCCGTCTCGCTGCGGGTAGTAGTTTCCGGTGTCCATGACAAGCTTTCCTGCCAGCGGCGCGGCTGGCACTTGAGTGTCGGCCCGCACGGGGATCGACACAAGCACGATGTCGCCCGCCGCCGCGGCCTCCTCCGCTGTCGCCGGGCGCGACCGCGGCCCTAGCTCCGCGACGAGATCCAGCAGCGTCTGCGGCCCGCGCGAGTTGCTCAGCACCGCTTCGTGCCCGGCGGCTATCGCCAGCCTGGCCACGGTGCTCCCGATACGTCCGCTTCCGATCAGTCCCACAGTCGTCATATCGCCTGCCAACCCAATTGGTGCACCAGCCATTCCGCTGGATACCCGACGTCGGCGTGGATCACTCGCGAGGCCGGGCCCAGTCCGCCCCGGCACACCGTGCTAGCCGTACCTAAGGAACTCGGCTGCCACGATCGACCTGGCGCGGCTCCCGCCGTCCGACTCCGACCACCGGCGAGTCCTCGCCGTTCCCGCCTACCTCGGCACCTGAGAGCCGCGGCCTGGGGCCCTAACGGCGCAGCCGGCGGCGCCAGCGTTCGGCCCGGCGGTCGGCGAGGATCTGCGTGACCACGTTGCGGCCCGGGATGCCGGTAACGCCGCCGCCGCCGTGCGTTGCCGAGCCCGCCTGGTACAGCCCTTGGACCGGCGTGCGCAGGTCCGCGTAGCCCGCCGCCGGGCGGGCGTGGAACATCTGGCCCAGCGACAGTTCGCCGTGAAAGATGTTCCCGCCGACCAGCCCGTACTCCCGCTGCATCACGTGCGGCCCGATCACCTGCCGGTGCAGCACCGAGTCGGTGAACCCGGGCGCTACTGCCTCGACCCGGCCGAGCACCCGGTCCGCGTACGCGTCGAGCGCGGCCTGGTCCGGCTCGTCCGCGTACGTATGCGGCACCCACTGGGTGAACAGCGACATCACGTGCTTGCCGGGCGGCGCGAGCGAGTCGTCCAACACGCTGGGGATGCAGATGTCCGCGAACGGCAGCGTCGCGGGCGTGCCCGCGACAGCCTCCTGGAACGCGTTCTCCACGTCGTCGAGGCTCTCGGACAGCACGATCGTGCCGCCGTAGACGGCGGGGTCCGGCCCCGGGTGCGCGGTGAAGACCGGCAGCCGGTCCAGCGCCAGGTTGATCTTCACCGTGCCGCTGCGCGTCTGCCAGTTCTCGATGTCGGCCCTGAATCCCGGCGGGAGAGAAGCGGGGTCCAGTAGCCGCAGGAACGAGATCGTCGGGTGCGCCGTGGTGACCACGACGTCCGCGGCGATCTCCTCGCCGCTGGCTAGCGTCACGCCGCTGACCCGGCCACCGCCCGTTTGTATCGCCGCGACCTCGGCGCCGGTCCGTATCGTCGCGCCGAACGACCGCGCCGCGTCCGCCAGCGCGCCCGCGACCGCGCCCATCCCGCCGCGCGGGAAGCCCCAGGCGCCCGCCTGCCCGTCGGCCTCGCCGATGTGGTGGTGCAGCATCACGTACGCGGTCCCGGCCGAACGCGGGCCCGCCCACGTCCCGATCACCCCGGACACCGAGAGCACGCCGCGCAGCGCGTCGCTTTCGAAGTACCTGTCGAGCAGGTCCGCGATCGACCCGGTGAGCAGCCGGGTGACGTCGACCGCGCCGCGGACGTCGATCTTCCGCAGGCGGGCGGTCAGCTTCGCCTGGGCGAGCAGGTCGAGCGGGTGATGAGAGCCGAGTTTCGGCGGGATCTCGTGCAGCAGCGGCCCGAGAACCCGGCCGAGGCCGGCCAGCTGATTCTCGTACTCGTCGTAGGCGTCCGCGTCGCGCTTGGAGAACCGGCCGATCTCCTCGTGCCGGAGCCTGGAGTCGTTCGGCAGCCGCAGGGCCCGGCCGTCTCTGCGCGGGGCAAAGTACGGCCCCTGCGGGTAGATCGTGAGCCCGTGCCGGTCCAGCCGCAGGTCCCTGGTGATCTCCGGGGGCAGCAGCGACAGCACGTAGGACAGCGAGGTGACCGTGTAATCCGGGCCGAACGGATGCTCGCTCACCGACGCGCCACCGATCACGTCGCGCCGCTCGCAGACCAGCGTGTTCAGCCCGTTCCTGGCCAGGTAGGCGGCGGCCACCAGCCCGTTGTGGCCGCCGCCGATGACGACGGCGTCCCGGCGTGTCGTCATCGCGCCATCCGCGCGGGCACCGTCACGAGCTACTCGCGGTATAGGCGTACCAGCTGCCGTTGACCTCAAGGGCGGGGCTGAGCGAATAGACGTTCGCTGGCGCGGCGATCGCCTCGCTCCACAGCGTCGCGAACGGTTTCCCGCTGTCCAGCACTGCCGCCGGGTCCTTGTTCGTGTAGCAGCTTGGCTTCTGGTTGGGCACGCAGATGGTGCCCGTGATACCGATGAGCGCCTTGGTGCCGTCGATCGCCGAGTACCCCAGGGCGAAGTCCTTGAAGGTCGGCAGCTGGTTGGCGACCTCGGTCTTGGTTACCTGGCCGAACGTGGACTTGCACGACGACTGCTCGGACGGCTGCTCGTACTTGCAGAAATCGATAAACGGACCAGTCGTGATCGCCTTGACGACTCCTGCCATGACACCGGTTGGCGTGGCGTTGCTCGGCGACGCCGACCCAGGCGGAATGATCGTGACGCCAGGTCCGAGCGACTTGGCCCAGGAAGGCTGGCTGCCTGCCGAGCCCCCGCCCGAGCTACAGCCTGCCGCCGCGAGCACGGCGGTCAGCGCGCATGCCCCAAGCGCCACTGCGGCCCAGCGGCGCGGCTCATTGCGCCCAGCGAACATATGTGCTCCCACCTGGCTATTTTCTGCGCCCGCGGTGTGCGGACACTGCCCGGAGCATATCGGCGGGCGGCGCCGGCGACCACTATAACCACGCATGCGCTTGGGTCACACGCCAGGCGTGTCGAGATACCACGTGCCGCTGACTCGCACACACGGGATGGGGGAGTAGGCGCCAGATAGCGCGTCCATGGCCTGCGTCCACAGCGCGGCGAATGACTTCCCCGAGTCAAGGACGGCCGCGGGGTCAGAGTTGCTGACGCAGGTCTGCGCCTGCGTCAGCACGCAAAGCTGGCCCGTGGCGCCCACCAGCGCCTGGCGGCCGTCGATCAGCGTGTAGCCGACACTGAAACCGTTGTAAGTATCGTCCGGCGGCATCGCGTGCTGGCTGCCATTCTCGGCGATCTCGGCTTTGCAGGCGGCCTGGTCAGCTGGCACCGTGTACGCGCACGCTCCCGTGAAATCCCTCGAATCGAGCGTCCGTACGTACGCCGTCACGACACCCTGCGGCGACCCTTTGACCGGCGTGGACGTCGGCATCTCAAGCGTCACCCCAGGTCCGAGCGAGGCCGCCCAAGACGGTACCGCCCGACTGGTTCCCGCGGTCGAACCGCACCCCGCGACTGATGCGCTCGCTGCGACCGCGATCAGCGCGACACAAGCCCGCGCCGGCGCCGCTCCGCGCCAAGTGCCACTCACTAGTCAAGTATCTGCCGTCATGGTCGCGCTCGCCGGTAGCGTTTGCGTTATGACGAGCATCTTCGTGACTGGGTCATCGGACGGAATCGGCCTGGAGACGGCCCGCCAGCTTGCCCGGGCCGGGCACCAGGTCGTCCTGCACGCGCGCGACGACACCAGGGCCAAGGACGCGGCCGCCGCGGTACCCGAGGCGAGCGGCGTCGCGGTTGGCGACCTGTCGGTGCTGGCTGGAGTCCGGCGCACGGCGGAGTCGGCTGGCGCACTCGGCCCCTACGACGTGGTGATCCACAACGCGGGGGCGGGCGGGGCCCCTGCCCGCCACCCGACCCCCGACGGGTACGAGCGAATCTTCACGGTGAACGTGCTCGCCCCTTACCTGCTCACCGCCTTGATGCCGATGCCGAAGCGGCTGGTGTACCTATCCTCGGGCCTGGAATCGGTCGGTCGGGTAAACCTGGATGACCTGCTGTGGCAGCACCGGGCGTGGGACGGCATGCAGGCCTACAGCGACTCCAAGCTCTACGACGTGCTGCTCGCCTTCGCCGTGGCCCGCCGGTACCCACAGTCGCGCAGCAACGCCGTCGACCCCGGCTGGATCAAGACTAAGCTCGGCGGCCCTGGCGCCACCGACGAGCTGCCCATCGGCGCGCAGACCCAGGTCTGGCTCGCCACCAGCGACGACCCGGGCGCGCTGGTCACCGGCCGGTACTTCAAGTGGCACGAGGAGCTGCGAGCCAACCCCGCCGCCTACGACACCGACCTGCAGGAAGCCCTCCTGCAAGCCTGCGAACGCCTCACCAGCACGCGCCTGCCGGGCTAGGGCGCCGCCGCGGCGGACACGCCCGCGGGGCGCCCGGCCGGCCGTCTAGCTTGGCAGGTAACTCAGGTACCTGAGCGTGTCAGCCTGTCCGCGCCCGCTGCCCAATTCCTGGTACAGGTCGAGGGCCCGCCGCAGGTTCTGCGTGGCGGCCGGATAATCCCCGCTGAGCGTTTGCACGGATCCCAGGTATTTAAGCGCGTTAGCTTGGCCGAGTCGGCTGCCCATTTCCCTGTACAGGTCAAGTGCCCGCTGCAGGCTCGCGGCAGCGGCGGGATATTCGGACATGTGCTGTTGGACAACGCCCAGGTCGTGCAGGGCGTTGGCTTCCCCGAGCCGGTCGTCTAGGCGCCGGTAAAGGTCCAGCGCCTGCTGCTGGCTGACGGCCGCGTCGGGGAAATCCCTGGTCGCTTGCTGCAGCACGCCGAGATAGTTGTGCGCGTTCGCCTGGCCGATAAGGTCGCCCAGGTTGGAGTAGATTTCCAGCGCCCGAGCGAAACTCGCCTTGGCCTGGGGATATTCTTTCGTCAGCCGCTGTATCACCCCGAGATAATTCAGCGCGTTGGCTTCTCCGAGCGGGTTATCGAGTTCACGGTAGAGGGCCAGCGCCTGGGCCAGGCTGGCGCTTGCCGCGTCATAGTCCTGGCTGAGACGTTGTATGACGCCCAGGTTGTTGAGGGTTTCCGCCTCGCTGAGCCGATCGCTGGCCCCGCGCGCCGCCGCGAGCGCGATGTTGTGGAGTTCGAGAGCCTGGTCCCAGTACCCGTACGTGCGCAGGAAACCGTGCGTCGAGACGGCGATCGCCGCCGCGAGGCCAGGCCTGCCCTGCTGGGCGGCGTGCATGACGGCGGCGTGCAGGTTACCGCGTTCGGCCTGCATCCAGGCAACCGCGCGGCCCGGCGTGGACAGGTCCGGGGCATGGGCGGGCGGCGTGCTGATCGCGACGGGCACGCTGGTGTGGCTGCGCCTGGTCAGATGCCCGTCGGCCAGCCGAGCGGAATAAGCGTAGTAGTCCAGCAACCGGTTCGTGGCCTGTGTGCGCTCGCCGGGATCGTCCGCGTCCGCCAGGGCTACCGCGTGCTCCCTGATGAGGTCGTGCATCCGGTACCGGCCACGGGCGGGCTCGTCCGCGAGATGCGCGACATAGAGGTCGTCAAGCAGCCGGCGGGCCGTCGGCAGGTCTGTGTCGCCAAGCGCCGCGGCGGCGTAGGCGTCGAAGTCCGGTCCCGGCACGAGACCGAGCCGGCGGAACATCCGCTGCTGACCGGCGGTGAGGTCGCGATGCGACAGGTCGAAAGCCGCCGCGACGGAAACGTCCTCAGCCCGGATGGCGGCGATCCGGTTCTTGGCGGAATCGAGGTCGTCGGCGAGGTCGGTCAGGGTCCAGGCCGGATGATGCTTGAGGTGCCCGGCCGTCAGGCTGATCGCCAGCGGAAGATAGCCGCACAGCCGGATCACTTCGCGGACGCCGGGGGCTGACGGCTCAAGCCCGTCACGTCCGGTTAGCCGTACCAGAAGGTCCGCCGCCTCCGCTCGCTCCAGGACATCCAGCGTGAGCGCCACCGCTTCCGGCAAGGCGGTCAGGCGGCGACGGCTGGTGACCAGCACGAGCGTGCCCGCGCTGCCCGGCAGCAGGGGCCGGACCTGCTCACTTCCTGTCGCGTCATCGAGGACTAGGAGCACTTTCTTGCCCGCCATGCGGTCCCGCCACAGCCCTGCTCGTTCCTCGGTCCCTGGAGGAATTTGCCCGGCGGAAATCCCCAGATTTCCCAGCAGGGCCGCGAGAGCCGCGCCTGGTTCCGTCGGCTGCTGCCCTGGAGTATGGCCGTGCAGCCGAATGAAGATCTGGCCGTCGGGAAAGCCGGCGGCGATCTGATGAGCGGCGTGAACCGCGAAGGCGGTCTTGCCGATGCCCGCCATCCCATCGACGGTGAGGATTCTCGCGGCGGCCGCCACGACGCGGACTCGGTCCAGTTCGGCGGCGCGGCCAGTGAAAGAAGCGTTGTCAGCGGGGAGCGTGTGCACCGCCGCCATCGTCGATTCCGCCGGGCCGTGGAGGTTGACGCTCGCCTGGATGGGCTGACTCAAACGCTGGTTCACCTCGCGTAGCTGGCCGATGGTCTCCTGATGGCGAAGCCACTGCGCCGCGGGGCCCAGCACACCGCCGTGGGCGGCGTCGGCCTGGATGCCGGCGGCCATCCTGGCTGCCACCTCCACCGACAGCCGGTCGGTGTCAACGTGGTAGCCCTGTTCGGCGAGTACTTCAAGGCGAGGGCTGATCAGCCGCCAGACAAGGTCGCGCAGGCTGACGATGTCTCCGGTTTCCGGCATGGCGCTGTCTGGGCCGGCCCGTAGCAGCACTTCCTCAACGAGATTGCGGTCGTCGACGTCCACTACTTCGGCCACCGCCGCGCCGATCGAAGCCGCGATTATCTTGCGCAGCACGTTCTGCTGCTTGTCGCCGCCTAGCAGGCGAACCAGCGTGTCCTGCCCAGCCGTCATCGCCTGGCCAGTCAGCCAGGAGATCACAGCGGCGGAGACCGGATCCATGATGCTCCCTGACGGCCGTCATCGTGGCAGAACGTACGGGTTCAACGTGCCGGCCGGGTCAAGCGCACCGCGGATCCTGGCGAACAGCGAGCGCTCCGCGTCGGTACGGGCGAGGCCGAGCCATGGTGCCTTCAGCGCGCCAATGCCGTGCTCCGCGGAAATCGAGCCACCGAGCGAAGCGACAAAGGAGAACACCGCGTTCTCGTGGCGGCCGTCCGCCGCCGCCGCGGGAACGATGTTGATGTGCACATTGCCATCGGCGACATGCCCGAAGGTGATGACCGTGGCCCCGGGGTCTGCCGCCGCTACCACGTCACCGGCAGACGACGCGAGCCGCACCCATTGCGCCGCCGGCACAGAAACGTCCAGCTTGAGCGGCATGCCGAGGAACCCGGCGGCTTCGGGATGGCGTTCCCGGTAGGACCAGAGCCGTCGCCTGTCGGCGGCGGCCTCCGCGACGGCGGCGTCCCGGTCGCCGATCACCTCCGCGAGGTCGTCGAGCGCGCTGGCGCCCGAGGCTTCAAGCAGCAGGTAAGCCGGCGCTTGCGTCGGCAGCGGCGGCACGAGGCCGGCGTGCTTGACGAGGATGTCGAGCCCAGTCCTCGTGAAGAACTCGGCGGAAACGAGTCCGGGTACCTCGCGCACCGCCAGGAGAGCCAGCGCGTGGAGTTCGTCGAGGCCGCCCAGCCCGATGATCACGGTGACCGCGTCTGTCATGCGCGGAACCAGCCGGAGCCGCGCTCGGGTGATGACGGCCAGGGTGCCTTCTGAGCCGGCGAGCAGCGACGGGTAGTCGTAGCCGGTGTTGTCCTTGGTCAACCCGGCTAGGTGCGACACGATCGTGCCGTCGGACAGGACCGCCTCGATGCCGCGCAACTGCGCGCGCATCGGCCCGAAGCGCAGCACTCGCACCCCACCCGCGTTGGTCGCCACCGCTCCGCCGACGGTCGCGCTCTCCCGGCTGGCGATCGCGATCCCGAGATCGAGGTCAGGGTCGGCGTCCGAGACCCGCTGGAGGGTAACCCCAGCGCCGGCCGTGACCTGCGACGCCTCCCGGTCGACGGCGCCCATCTGAGTCAGGCGAGCGAGGCTGAGCACGACCTCACCGTGCAGCGGCACGCCGCCGCCGACCAGGCCGGTATTCCCTCCTTGCGGGACGACGGGCACGCGGGCCTTGGTGCACACGGCCAAGACCGCCGCGACCTCGGCGGTGTCACGCGGGCGCACGACCGCCGCCGCGTGGCCCTGAAACCGCCCTGTCCAGTCAACGGCGAATCCGACGGCCGCATCGCCCGTCAGGACATGGTGTTCGCCCACGATGCCAGTCAGAGCACTGAGTACCGGGCCAGGAAGCGTTTCCACCGTCGATACCGCCTTAACAGCGTGTGAAGACCCGACGCCATTTATCCTAAAGGCCCGGCTGGGTCGGTTTCGTCTACTCCGCCGGCCGGAGTCGGCCGGAGCCGGCCGGAGCCGGGCGGAGCCGGGCGCAAGCGCCGCGAGCGCGGACCTAACTCGACCTGCGCCCAGCCCGGCCGCACCAGGGCGGCCTCGTAGGCGATCACCACGAGCTGGGCGCGGTCCCGCGCGGCCAGCTTGGTCATCGCGCGGGCCACGTGCGTCTTCACCGTCGACTGGCTGACGTAGATCCGCGCGGCGATCTCCTCATTGGACAACCCGGCTGCCACCAAGGCGACCACCTCACGCTCCCGCGCGGTCAGCTCGGACAGCCCGGGCACTGGCACGGCCGCCCGGGTCCGCGAAGCGAACTCGGCGATCAGCCGTCGCGTCACCCCCGGGGACATCAAGGAGTCTCCTGAGGCGATGACCCGGACCGCGCGGATCAGTTCCGCCGCGTCGGTGTCCTTGACCAGGAACCCGGCGGCGCCCGCCCGTATCGCGTCGAAGATGTACTCATCCAGCCCGAACGTCGTCAGGATCACCACGTGCACCGCGGCCAGCGCGGGCACCGACGCGATCTCCCGCGTCGCCGCGATGCCGTCAAGCCCGGGCATCCGGATGTCCATCAACAGCACGTCGGGCCCCGCCTCGCGCGCCAGCCGGACCGCCGCGAACCCGTCCGCCACCGACCCGACCACGGTGATGTCGTCTTCGGCGTCGAGCAGCGCGGCGAACCCGGACCGCACCAGGGCCTGGTCGTCGGCGAGCCCGACCCGGATCACGTCGGCAGCCTCGCGAGCACCCGGAACCCGCCCTCCGGCCGCGGCCCCGCGGTCAGCGTCCCGCCGAGCGCCCCCGCGCGCTCGCCCATCCCGGCGAGGCCGCTGTTAGCCCCCGGGGGGACGACCCCCCCGGTGACCCCCCCGCGACCGTCATCCTCTACCTCTATCACCAGGTCATCGGGTCCGTATCGCAGCCGGACCTTGGCCACATGCCCGCCGGAATGCCGCACCGCGTTGGTCAGCGCCTCCTGCACGATCCGGTACGCCGCGGCGTCCACCCCGGCCGCCAGATCGCGGACGCCACCCTCGGCGGACACCGATACCTCGAACCCCGCCGACCGCGCCCGGGCGGCGAGTTCGCCTAGCCGCGCCACCCCGGGCGCCGGGGCTAGCGGGGCCGACGTATCCCGCAGCGCCCCGAGGACGGCGCTGAGTTCCCCGAGCGTCTGCCCGCTCACTTCACGGATGGACGTGAGCGCCTCCCTGGCCCGCGACGGCTGCCTGTCCATCAGGTGCAGCGCGGTGTTCGCCTGCACGTTGATCACCGAGATGCTGTGCGCCACCACGTCGTGCAGGTCCCGCGCGATCGCCAGCCGCTCCTCGGTGGCCCGCCGCCGTATCGCCTCCTCCCGCCCGCGCCGGTCCGCGGCGGCTCGCGCGTTCAGCGCCCGGCTCAGCTCGGCGACCGACAGCAGCGTGACCAGCCCGGCGGCCAGCAGCAGCGCGAATTCCGCCCGCGCGTCCCACACCGAAGCGGCGTACCCGACGACCAGTGACGCGATCGCCGGCCAGCGCCGTCCGCGCAGCACCGCGGTGCAGAACGCGACGATCAGCGCGAGCCATACGTACTGGGCGCCGAGCGCTTTGGCGCCCAGCGTCGCGGCCAGGACCACGCCAAGCACCGCGCCGGGGAACCGCCGCCGCGCCACGAGCGCCGCACCAGCGATAATCAAGAGAATTATCCCGAACGAACCGGGCTGGCTCTCCGCGTGACCGTTCCACCGCAGGGGGGCCAGCGCCACGGCGAGCTGCACCCCGGTCACCAGCGCCGCCAGTGCCGCGTCGATCGCCCATCGTCGTGTCGCGGTAGTCATCGTGCTTGCGAAGCTATCCGGGGGCCAGTGCCCGCGTCGTCGTCCTGAGGGTGGTTTTTCGCGCGGCCGGATACTCCCGTGGTTGACACCACGCTGTCCGCTCGTGCGACGACAGGACCGCCCGGCGGGCCGCACGCTTGCTGGCATGGCAACGATTCAGGTACGCGGCCTCGTCAAGCGGTTCGGTGCGGTGACCGCGGTCGACGGGCTTAGCTTCAACGTCCAACCCGGCACCGTGACCGGCTTTCTCGGTCCGAACGGCGCCGGCAAGACCACCACGCTTCGCATGCTCCTCGGCCTGGTGGCCCCCAGCGCGGGCACCGCGGAAATCGACGGAAGGGCGTACAGGGACCTACCGGAGCCGCTGCACGCGGTCGGCGCGGTCCTCGAGGCGGCCAGCTTCTATCCGGGCCGCACCGCGCGTGCCCACCTGCGGATTCAGGCACTGGCCGCGGAGGCGGACCCGTCTAGGGTCGACGATGTGCTCGAGTTGGTGGGACTGGCGGACGCGGGGGACCGCAGGATCGGCGGGTTCTCGCTCGGCATGCGGCAGCGTCTGGGCCTGGCCACCGCCGTGATCGCCGACCCGGAAGTGCTGATCCTCGACGAGCCAGCGAACGGCCTTGACCCGGAGGGCGTCCGCTGGCTGCGCGGCCTGCTGCGCGGCTTCGCCGCCGAAGGCGGCACCGTTCTCGTGTCCAGCCACCTGCTCGCTGAGGTCGCGCAGACCGTCGATGCGGTGGTGATCATCGACCACGGGCGACTCGTCGCCCAGGGCCCGGTCGCTGAGCTGACCGCGAGCGGCGCCGGCCTCGAAGACGTCTTCTTCCAGCTCACCCAGGAGGCATCCCGATGACAGCGCTGGCAATTCCCGTGGCGCCTTCCAGCCCGCGGCACCTTCGGTTCACCCGGCTAGTTCGCGTCGAAATGCTCAAGCTGGCCAGCACCAGGATGACGTACGGCCTGCTGGCGACCTCGCTCGGGCTGACCGTGTTCTGGAACGCGCTCGAGTCGTCGCAGGCCGGCAAGGCCAACGGGCCCGCGCCGCTGAACACGTACTCCGGCCTGCGGACGATCGTCACCGGGGGAGTGTGGGGCCTCATCCTGGCGGCCGTGCTCGGCGTGATCATCTCAAGCGGCGAGTTCCGGCACCAGACCGCGACGGCTACTTACCTGGGGGCGCCGCACCGCGGTCGCGTGCTGGCCGCGAAGACCATCGCTGGTGCCGCGGGGGGCGCCGTGTTCGGCCTCGGCGGATACGCCGTCGCGTGCGCCGTCGGGCTGTCGTTCACGGCCGCGCACGGCTACCGGATCGCGATCGGCGGCGGCGCGTTCTTCGACTGGGGCGCCGGCCACCTGGTCGGCGGGGCGCTGCTCTGCGCGATCGGCGTAGTCGTAGGCTCGCTTGTCCGCTCCCAGTTCGCCGCCGTGATCGGGGTTTTCGTCTGGTCGATCATCCTCGAGTCGCTGGTTGGCAGCCTGTTCAAGCCGGTCAGGCCGTACCTGCCATACACCGCCGCGACGACGCTGGCCGGCACCCCCCTCGGCGGCTCCAGCTTCGGTCCAGGGCGTGGCGTGACCTCAGGCGTCCCGCTCCCGTTCGCCGCCGCCACGGCCCTGCTCGTGGCGATCACCCTGGTCGGCGCGCTGATCGCGGCCCGCACCACGGTCCGCCGCGACATCACCTGATGGGCGGCTACGACAGGCGGGCGCGGAAGGCGGCGGTCTTGACCCGGTTCTGGCAGGAGGTGGAGCAGTACCTCCGGGTGCCGTTGCGTGACGTGTCCACGTACACCCGGTCGCACCGCGGCGCCGTGCAGATGCCCAGCCGGTCGTGCAGTTCGCTGCCGAGCACGACCGCGAGGCCGGTGGCGCAGCCGGCCGCCCAGCCGTTGACCAGGGTTTCATCCGCGGCGTGGAAGTGCAGGTGCCACGGCTGGTCGTCGTGCCTGTCCAGCATCGGCCGCGCGCCGGTGCGTCCCAGCATCGCATTGACGAGACCCGCGGCTTCGTCCACGCGTCCCGTGTCCACGGCGGCGAATACCTCGCGCAGCTCGGCGGCCACGAAGCACAGCGAGGCCGCTTCCTCCCAGGTGGGCGCCTGCCGCCCGCCGCCCGACCGCAGCACGTCGGCGGCCGCCTCCGTCCGCTCCTCGCCTTCCGGCGGCTGATACGCGCGGCCGCGCGCCGATCCGGGTGTCAGCAGGTTGACCAGCGCCACCGCCGTCCGCACCACGGCATCGGTGTGACTGTTGAAGTCCACTTGACCGGTTACACCTCCAGCCCGTAAAGTCGTGACCGCCGTAATGATATTAGCCAGTTACGTCAGTCGCCGAGGAGGTCATACCCCAATGCCGCACCTTGACCATGACACCGCGCGCGCGTGGATCGAGCGCTGGGATCACCAGCAGGAGCAATCCCTGCCCGACCGTGAGGACAGGTTCACCGCGCTGATCGACGCGGTTGAAGCGGGCACCGGCCGTGAGGACCCGCTCGTCATCGACCTCGGCTGCGGCCCAGGCTCGCTGTCGGTCAGGCTGCTTGACCGGCTGCCGAAGGCCACTGTCGTCGGCGTCGACGCTGACCCGGTGACGCTCGCGCTGGGCCGTGCCGGCTACGACGGCATTCGCTTCGAGGACCTGGACCTGCGCGTCTCCGGTTGGTTTGACCGGCTCAGCCTGGACAGGAAGGCAGACGCCGTGGTGAGCACCACCGCCTTGCACTGGCTGTACAAGTCGGAGCTTGCGGCCCTGTACGCGGAACTCGCCGTCGCGGTGCTGCGACCCGGCGGCCTGCTTCTCGACGGCGATCACTTCCAGCTCGACCCGGACCGCGACCCGACGCTGGCCCGCCTCGACAAGGCGCTGCGGGACGCCGAGTACGGGCGCCGGTTCCCCGACGGTCACCGTGAGGACTGGTACGGCTGGTGGGAGGCGGTGGCCGCCGATCCGGAACTGGCCGGCTACGCCGCCGAGCGTGAGCGCCGCCGGGTCGAGGCCGGCCACCACAGCGAGGAGAGCACGATGCTCGGCACCCACGTGGCGGCGCTCAGGCAGGCCGGTTTCAGCGAGATTGGCACGCTTTGGCAGCGTGGCGACAATCGCCTGCTATGCGCGGTAGCGCCCGGCGCGAGCGACGGGTCCGGGTCTATTCTGGGCTGATGCCGATGAGTCCTGGGGACTTCTACGCGTATGCGATGCAGGCCGCCGACAACCAAGGGCGGCTGCCGCTGTCCCGGATGGCCGGCTGGGAGACGTTCCCGTTCGAGCCGGACGGGCTGCGGTCCGTGCCGCTGCGGCCACCGGTGCTGCCCGAGCCCCCGCGGTCGGGCGAGGGCGGCCTGGAGTGCCCGGCGTGCACCACCGACCGGTCGCCGGTCTGGTCCGACGACCGCTGGCAGCTGTGGGCCTACGGGCCGTCAGGCGCTCCGCTGATCCTCATCCTGGAGACGGCCGCCCATCACGACGTGCCAGACCTTCCCGATGACCTGGCCGCCGAGATGGGGCTGCTCATCGTGCGGATCACGCGGGCGATCGAGTCGCTGCCGCACGTCGCCCGCGCGCACGTCTCCCGGTGGGGAGACGGCGGGTCGCACCTGCACGTATTCTTTTTCGCTCGCCCGGCCGGGTTCAGCCAGCTGCGCGGCACCTGCCTGGCGGTATGGGACGACCTGCTGCCCGCCGTCCCCGACGCACGGCGCGACGCCGACGCCGCCGCCGTCGGGCGCGCGCTCGCCGCCTCCCACGGCGGCCGGATGCATCCCTGGAAGGAAGCTAATCGCATAGCGGGGGGTGGTTGACGATGGAATACCGGCAGCTCGGGCACAGTGGCCTTCGGGTGTCGGCGCTGACGCTCGGCACGATGACGTTCGGCGGCGGCGGAGAGTTCCGGGCCGTCGGCGCGACCGACGTCGATGGCGCGCGCCGCCAGCTTGACATGTGCCTGGACGCGGGGATCAACCTGGTCGACACGGCCGACGTGTACTCCGGCGGGCTCGCGGAGGAGATCACCGGCGAGGTGGTCAAGGGGCGCAGGGACTCGCTGCTGCTGTCCACCAAGGTGCGGATGGCGATGGGCGAAGGGCCGAACGACGCCGGGCTGTCCCGGTACCACATCATCGCCGGCTGCGAGGCGAGCCTGCGCCGGCTGGGCACCGACCACATCGACATCTACCACGTGCACGAGTGGGACGGGCAGACCCGGCTCGATGAGACGTTGTCCGCGCTGTCCGCGCTGGTCACCGCAGGCAAGGTGCGGTACCTGGCGGCGTCGAACTACGCGGGCTGGCAGCTGATGAAGGCGCTCGCGGTCGCCGACAGCCACGGCTTCGAGCGGTTCGCGGCGCAGCAGATCTACTACTCCCTGGAGTCCAGGGACGCCGAGTACGAACTCGTCCCGCTGTCGGTCGACCAGGGACTTGGCATCCTGGTGTGGTCCCCGCTGGCCGGCGGGCTGGTATCGGGCAAGTACCGGCGCGACGCCTCGCCGTCGGGCCAGACGCGGCAGCTGTCCGGCGAGTGGCACGAGCCGCCGGTCCGCGACAGGGAGAAGCTGTACGACACGATCGAGGTGATCGTCGACGTGGCGGGCGCGCACGGCGCCGCCCCGGCCCAGGTCGCGCTCGCCTGGCTGCTCGGCAGGCCCGCGGTGACCTCGGTGATCATCGGGGCCCGGACCGAAGAGCAACTGCGCGACAACCTGGGCGCGGCGTCGCTGTCGCTGACCGCCGGCGAACGCGCCGCGCTGGATAAGGTGAGCGCGCCTGACCTGATCTATCCGCACTGGCATCAGCTCGCCACGGCCCAGGACCGTCTCGGCCCCGCCGACCTCGCCCTGCTCGCCCAGCACCTGCCGAGGTCGTAACCGGGAGCCTGGCCGGCCGGCCGTAATTCGAACGCGGACGTGTCGCCTGCCCCGCGGCGCACGATCTCGGGCTCGGACTGGGAGAAGTCGATCACCGTTGTCGGGTCGGTGCCGCAGTCACCCGAGTCGATGATCGCGTCCAGCGCATGATCGAGCTCTCCGGCGATCTGCCAGCCCTGGGTCATCGGCTCGTCTTCGCCGGGCAGCAGCAGGGTGCTGGAGACGAGCGGCTCGCCTAGTTCGGCCAGCAGTGCCTGGGTTACCCCGTGCCGGGGGATCCGCACCCCCACGGTCTTTTTCCCCGGGTGCTGCAGCCGCCGCGGCACCTCCTTGGTCGCGGGGAGGATGAACGTATAGCTGCCGGGGGTCGCCGCCTTGATCGCCCGGAAAATCGCGTTGGAGACGTACACGAACTGGCCAAGCTGGGCGAAGTCCTGACACACCAACGTGAGGTGATGCCGGTCATCGAGGCCGCGGATCGACCTGATCTTCGAGATGCCGTCCTTGTTGCCGAACTGGCATCCCAGCGCGTAGCAGGAGTCCGTCGGGTAGGCGATCACTCCGCCGTCGCGCACGATGTCCGCCACTTGGCCGACCATGCGCTTCTGCGGATTGGCCGGATGGATGTCAAAGTACCTGGCCATGCCAAGAGCTTAGGCTCATCGCCCGCCGTTGTGGTCAGGGCTGGAGGATGATCCTGCCCGGGATGCCGCCGGCCGCCTTCGCGCTGTAGGCCTGGGCCGCGTCCGCGAGCGGGTAGACCCCGCCGACCTGCGGGCGAAGGTGTCCGGTGTCGACGAGCCGGGCGAGCTCGGTGAGCTGTTCGCGGCTGGGGTGCTGGACGAAGTACAGCGTGGTGATGTCCTCGCGGTCGGCGGGCGGCGCCGCGGCCACCGAGACAAGCGTTCCTCCCGGCTTGAGCAGGGCGGCCGACCCCGCGAGGACGTCGCCGCCGATCGTGTCGAATACGAGGTCGGCCTGACCCGCGGCCTCGTCGAGGCCTTCTTCGTCGAGCGCGAGGTAACGGTCGGCGCCAAGCTCAGTGGCTAGCGACCGGCTCCGGCTTCGCCCGGTCCCGATCACCTCGGCGCCGGCCCAGTGGGCGAGCTGTACCGCCGTCGACCCGACCGCGCCGCCCGCGCCGTGGATGACCACGGTCTGTCCTTTGGACAGCCGTCCGTGGTCGAACAGGGCCTGCCACGCGGTCAGGCCGGCCCGCGGGACCGCGGCGGCGTGGATGTGGTCCACGGTCTTCGGCTTCGGGGCCACATCACGGGCTTCGATGGCGATGTACTCCGCGGCCGCGCCGTCGCGATAGGCGTCGATCAGGCCGAACACCTCATCGCCGACCGCGAGCCCGGCCGTTCCCCAGCCCAGGGCGGTGACAACACCGGAAAACTCGTGGCCAGGGACGATCGAGGCCCGCTGATGACCAGAGCTGCAGGTCCAGATGGGCCAGTCGAGCTCGGTGTGCGTAATGCCGCACGCGGCGACCTTCACAAGCACGTCGCCGATCATGGGCGTGGCGTCGGGCGCGTCTTCGCAGACAAGCCCGCTGATACCAGTTGGTTCGTGGATCCGGACGGCCCTCATGTCGCGCTCCTTCCGTGTAACTAATCCGTCGCTAGTACGACGGGCGCGGCCGAACGGATGTGACCGGACACGCGGCGCGCGGTTGCCAGCCGTGACGGTGACCGCGTTGGCGGTGACGATGGCGGCGATCGCGAGCCAGTCGGCCGGCCGCAGCGACTGGCGCAGGATAAGCAGGCCGGTCAGTGCGGCGAATACCGGGTTGACGCTCATGAACAAGCCGAAGAACCTGGCGGGCACTCGGCGCAGTGCCCGCATGTCCGCGACCATCGGGACCGCTGAGCACAGCACGCCGGCCGTGGCTGCCCGGCCTAGCGCGGTTAGCGTCACCGGTTGGCTGGCCAGTGCCCAGATGCCGACAGGGACGTACAGCAGAGCCGACAGACACGCCGCGGCCGCGGGTCCTTGCGAGCCAGGCACCCGGGCGCCCACCACCCGGTTGACCAGGATGTACCCGGCCCAGCACGCGGCTGCTAGCAGGGCCAGCGCGATGCCCGCGTAGTCGGTGCTCGGCTGCGGCCTGGCCAGGACGACGACGGCGACCGCGGCGACGACGCCGCACCCGACGTCGATGACGCGGCGCGAGGCAAGCAGCGCCACCGACAGCGGGCCGAGGAACTCCAGCGTCACCGCCAGGCCCAGTCCGATCGTGTCGATCGCGGCATACAGCGACAGGTTCATCGTGGCGAAGATCAGGGCCAGCCCCAGGACAGGGCGCCGCTGCTCGCGGGTCAGCGAGGAGAGCTTCGGCCGCGCGGTGGCCAGCAGCAGCGCGCCTGCCACCCACTGGCGCACCGCGACCACCCCCGCGGGCCCGAGCACCGGGAAGGCCAGCGCGGCGGTCGCCGCGCCGAACTGGTTGGACGCGGCGCTTGTGGTCATCAGCGCGATGCCGGTGAGCCGCGTTGAGCGGGGCATGACACGAGCATGGGCGCGCCCAACGCATACGCAAAATGCATAGATGAAGTCAGCTATACGCTTTAGTTATGGATCTCGAGCTGAGGCAGTTGCGCTGCCTGGTCGCGATCGTGGACGCCGGAACCTTCACCGACGCCGCTATCGAGCTCGGCATCTCGCAGGCCGCGACCTCGCGCAACCTCATGGCCCTGGAGCGGGTCCTCGGCGTCCGGTTGCTGCACCGCACCAGCCGGAACGTCACCCCGACCACGGCGGGCGTCCGCGTCCTGGCCCAGGCCCGGCAGATACTCGCCGCGGCCGACAACCTGGTCGCCGAAGTGACCACCGGCCATACCACGCTCCGCATCGGTCACGCCTGGTCGGCCATGGGCCGGCACACCCGGGAGTTCCAGCGCGGCTGGGCCGCCAGGTACCCCGGCATCGACCTGCACCTGATCCGCACCAACTCAGCCACCGGCGGCCTGGCCGAGGGCCTGTGCGACATCGCGGTGCTGCGCACGCCCGCCGACGGTAAGCGCTTCGCCAGGGCCATCGTGGGCTCTGAACGGCGCTACTGCGCCATCGCGGCGGACGACCCGTGGGCGAAGCGGCGGTCTATCAGGCTTGATGAGGTCCCGCGGCGCACCCTGCTGATCGATCCTCGCACCGGGTCCACGACCCCGGACCTGTGGCCGCGGGCCAGCCGGCCCGCGGTCCGTGAGACGCGTGACATCGACGACTGGCTCGCGATCATCGCGGCTGGCGGCGGCGTCGGCATCACCCCGGAGGGCACCACGGCCCAGTACCAGCGAGACGGTGTCGTCTTCCGGCCGCTGCGCGACGCCCCGCCGATCGCGGTGCAGATGATCTGGCGGCGCCACGACCCGCACCCGTCCACCCACGCCGCCGTCGCCCTCCTGACCGAGCTATACCACGGTCCGTCCTGACGACGCGGCGGCCGCGCAATTTCGCCAGGCCAGCTCGAACTCCTTGGTGACCTCTTCCGGCTGGCCGGCCAGGAACGGGAAGGCATACGGCCCGACTCCGGCCGCCCGGCGGTTGAGGCCGCCGATGATCGGCAAGTGCACGCTGTGATTCGCTGCGGCATCACGGATCATGCCTTTCGGGTCACGTCCGGCGGCCACCGCCTCCATGTCCTCGAGCAGTCGCTTGCGCAGCAGGATCACCCCGCGGTCGCTTTCCCCGAGGTGCTCTAGCGAGCGGTCCGCGATGACGCCCTGACCGACCCAGGCGATGAAATCCTGATTCATGACGTGGCTGTCGATCCAGCGACCCGTTCGCTCGTCCTTGATGGGTGCGTACCAGCAGGGGATCACGTCCTGCTCGAACGGCACGTCACCGGGCAGTTCGTCGATGAACCAGCCGACACTGAGGGTGTGCTCGTCGTCGATGGGTACCCGCCATTCGAAATGACCGACGTACAGGCAGTTGGGCCACAAGCACACCCGGCCGGTGGTCCACAGTTCGTCGTTCTCTGTCGTGTCCTCGCGAATGCGGCGGTAGACGAAACCGTGGTCGAATTCGTCAAAGCCAAGCCGCAGGTGGGCTGGTGCACGGGGGCCATCCGCACCGCGCAGCACCCGTGACCAGTTGTCATGCAGCCATTCGAAGTGGACAGGGTCGATCGAGTTCTCCTGGCACTGGACCCAGTTGCACGGGATCTGCGAGATCGCTATCTGCTTGTAGCCGCGGGAGTAATACCGATCCCAGTCGGGCAGCAGCGGCGCCGGCGCCGGCCCCATGTAGACCCAGATCAGGCCCGCTTTCTCCTGTACCTGGTATGCCCTGATGCGAACCTTGTCCTTGAACTGACCCTCGGGGTGCCGCGTCTCCTCAAACGGCTGATGAAGGCATCGTCCGGTGTGATCGAACAGCCAGCCGTGGTAATGGCAGCGCAGCCCGCGTTCCTCGACGAATCCGTAGCTCAAGTCCGCACGGCGGTGCGGACAATGCTGATCCACGAGCCCGTAGTTTCCGCTCTTGTCGCGGTAGAGAGCCAGGTCCTCGCCCAGGATGCGGACCGCCTTCACGCTCAGCTGGCTGAACTCCGCCGCGCCCGCGACCGGATGCCAGTAACGTCGCAGCAACTCTCCCATCGGAGTTCCCTGACCGGTTTCGCACAGCAGCCTGTTTCGTTCTTGGCTCAGCAAGTCGGTCAGCCTCGCGGGGCGGGTCGGCTGATCCGGGCGGCGGCCAGGTCTCGCAGGCTGACCACGCCGCGCACCTCGCGATCTTCGAACACGGGCAGGTGCCGGAAGCCGTGCAGCAGCATGAGCTGAAGGGCGTCTTCGACGGTGGCATCCGGGGACGCCTGCTCCGGGTCCTTCGTCATCCACGCGGACACCGGGGAATGCGTCAGGTCGTTGCCGGACGCCGCGGCGCGCAGGACGTCCCGTTCGGTGAGAATGCCGGCCAGGAAACGCCCCTGCATGATCAGCGCCGATCCGACCCGCTGCCGGACCATGGCCGCGGCGGCGTCCGCCACCGGGTCGTCGGGGCTGGTCAAGACCACGCGCGTGGTCATCACGTCGCGGACGGTTATCGCGCGACGAGGCTGGTCAGCCACTTTCGCCTACCTCGTCGAAGTCCGGGGCCTCGTGCGGCGCGGACGGGCCGGACAGCTCCTCGGACAGCATGCGCCACAGCGACCCGGTCCATGCCGATAGCTGCGGCCACCGCATCCAGAACAGCTGCAAGGTTGTCTCGTCGAACTCGGCGTGTGCCCGCTCGGGGGAGATCGCGTCGGCGAAGTCCTCGAACTGATGGATGAGTTCGAGGAAGTGGTCTGCGTTAGCTTCCATGTGTTTACCTTTGGGCCAGGCGAGGGGCGGCAAGCTGGGGCGGGGCCAAAAAGCGGCTGATTGCGGCGAGTGCGGTGTTCCATACCCCGAAAGAACGCGGCCGAAAACGCGCGGCCTTCATCCACTCCGCTGCCGGCGCCCGGCGATGCCTAGGCTGGCTCGACGGCGGAAAACAGGTAGCTGGTCGCCAGACTACGGTAAGGCCGCCACTTCTCCGCGATGTCGAGAACCTCCTGCTGGGACGGGAGGTGGTCGAGCTGATACGCGGCCTTGATGGCCTTGCGGAGCGCGAGATCGCCGGGCAGGACCACGTCTTCTCTGTCCAGCGCGACGAGCAGAGCGCCTTGCACGGTCCAGGGACCTATCCCGGGAATCGCGGTGAGCTCCGCCATCACCTCATCGTCCGGCAGGCCGCTCAGCACCTCCGTGTCTAGCCGGCCATCCGACATTCGCTCCGCCAGGTCGCGCAGTGTGCCGACCTTCCGCCACGAGAGCCCGGCCTCGCGAAGCTTGGCGGGATCGATGTCGAGCAGTTCGGCGGGTGCGGGTAGATGGCCGCCGAACAGGTCCGCGATGCGACCCAGGATCCGCCGAGTCGCCAGGACGGATAGCTGCTGACCAGCGATCTGGAACAGCAGGGCGCCGTAGAGATCCATCACGGGCAGCTGGGCCAGCCACGCGTGGGGGTCGAAGGCCGGCCGCTCGTCGATGAGCTTCGCTATCACCGGGTCGGCGTTGCGCAGGTAGGAGCGCGCTTGTCCCAGCGAGGCGCCGCGGCTGGAGTCATCGGTCATCGAGCCCGCTCCCTGTTCACGTGCCCAGTGTCACACCAGGCCGCCCATCCGGGTCCACCCACAGCGGGTGGTAGCGGGCCAGCTTACTGGTACGCCCGGTACGCCGAACGCCTAGCCGGATGCGGCCAGCGCGCGGCTGAACTCCCGCAAACCTGGCGGACCTGAACTAACCCTGGCCGCCGGGCGCGGTGAACGTCAGCCAGACCGGGCGAGCGGACGGAGACGTCCAGACCTCGACGGACGCCGCGCGGTCAGGGACGATCGAGAATCCGACCTCATAGAAGTCGGTCACGCCGTTGCCGGTCGCCGGACCCGGGACCGAACACGGGACGAACGTGTACCCGCTGCCCCAATCGAAGCCCTGGTAGTCGCCCGTCGTGTTCGGACTGTTCAGGAACTCGAAGTAGGGCCCTGTTCCCGCGGCCGCCCGCATCACGACTTCGGATCCGGGGTCTACGTGGACGAGCATCTGCACGTAGCGGCTGGCCCCGCTGTTCCCGCTTGGCGGCTGCCGGGTCCGGCCGAGGCGGACGTACCCTTGCTGGCGCCCGCCGACCAGCCACAGCCGGCCGACCCGAAGGCTGCCCGCCTGCCAGCTCGGGTGCCGGCTAGTGACGACCGAATCGCACGTGAGCAGGACGGTTCCCGTCCCGTCCGCGGGCAGCTCGATCGGTGTGATCGGCTCCAGCGTGGGCGTCCCCGGGAACAAGGACGCCACGATGGGGGACGGCGCGTCTGGCGTAGCCGCCCCGCTGGCGGCGTGGTGCCTGCCCAGGCGGTTGACGCCGACCACCGCGACCACCGCGACCAGTCCGGCGATGCCGACGACGGTCAGCCACCGCCGTGGTCCGGGCGGCAGCCGGAAATCCCGCCTAGGCTCCTGGCCGATCTCGTCCATACGCAGGACTGTTCCCTGATGTCCTCACCACAAGCCTGGAGCGCGAAGCGCGGGCCTCGGGGTCGCACGTGAGGCGGCAGGTTCCGTCGGCGCCGCCCGCTGCTCTCCCTGAACACGGACCGAGCAGGCCCCCGTCGAGGGCGAGCAGACCATGCCCGGGCCGCCCGCGGCAGCGGCGAACGCTATCACCGGCTGCTGGACACTGGTGAACATCACCCCGATGATGCCTCCCTGTGCGACCGCCCAGGTAGCCGGCGCGCTTGCCGGTTCCTTGGAGGAACCGGGCGATCCGGCGCCGTACCCTCGACTGAGCCCGAACACTGCAAGCACGGCGACCAGCCCGACCATTGCCCAGCCCGCGATGCGCCAGTGCCGCGGCAACGGCGGCCGCGGATCCCGTTCCGGCTCGCGCCCGTGGCCGATTACGTCGTCCATCGCCTCGCTCCCGGATCGCTCATCCGGGCTCACGAGCTCCGGTCCTACCAAGAGGTGAGGCAATGGTCGCGCACCAAATCCCCCCATGCAACCCTTTGCCGGATTATTCCGATTTAACCGGCGAACGCCCGGTCCCAGTCCGCTCGCCTCAGCTACAGTCCGCTCGCCTCAGCTAGATGAATGGCCATCCAGGCTTGCTATTACCAGCTGAATGGGACATTCACCTCGTGCGAGCGCCCCCCCGAGCGCCCCCGAGCACGCTCATGTTCGCCACCGCCGGCAAGGCAAGCGCGGCGACCGCGCCCAGGCCGGCCACGCACGCGATCACGATCCCGGACACGTGCAGCGCGTAGACAGGTCCGCCCGCCGAGCGGGCGAGCACCGCGTACAGCGACGCGAGCAGCCCGATGCCGAACGATCCGGCTACCCGGTTCACCACGTTGAACAGCGTGCTCGCGTCTCCCATCCGCTCCGGCGGCAGCGGTCCGGTCAGCGCCGCGAGCAGCGGGCTGATGATCAGCCCAATCGACGCCGACCGCGCGGCCAGGATCAGCGAGACCACCCACAGCGGAGTCCCCGCCCCGACGACCTCGACCAGCAGGCTGGCCGCCCCGAGGACGCAGAACCCGCAGCACACGGTGGACCGCACGGTGAACCGAACCAGCACCCGCGCCCCGAGCGCCGTCGACAGCCCCGTGACCAGTCCCTGCGGCGCCATCGCCACCCCGGCGGCCAGCGCCGACCGGCCCTGCACCGACTGCACGAAGACCGGCAGCAGGAACACGGCCGCCCAGGTCACCACCGAGGCCAGCGCGCACAGCCCCATGGACAGCGCCGCGACCGGCCGCCGCGCCAGCGACAGGTCGAGCGCCGGGCGCACTCGCCGGGACGCCCACAGAACGTAGGCCGCGAGCAGCGCGGCCCCCGCCACCAGCGGCCCTAGGCACGCCACAGAGTCCCACCCGCCCCCGCCCTCGCTCGTGCCGAGCAGCAACAACAAGAGCCCGGCCGCCAGCAACGCCAGTCCGAAAAGATCAAACTCAGATTTTCCTGAACGATTGCGGCTTGCTCCCTCGGGCAACCGCCTCGCTGCCCAGCTGGCGGCCACGCCGAACGGCACGTTGATCGCGAAGATCAGCCGCCATCCGGCGGCGCCGATCAGCGCGCCCCCGACGGTCGGGCCGAACGCGGGCGCCGCGAACAGCAAGATTCCGGCGACCGGCGACACGGACCGTGCCTGGCCCGACTTGCCGAGGAGCATGGACATCCCCAGCGGCACCAGGGGAGCGGCCACCAGGCCCTGCACGGCGCGACAGCCGATCAGCGCCCCGATGCCGGGCGCGACCGCGCACAGCAAGGACGCGGCGGTGAATGCGACCAGGCTGGTCCGGTAGACGGCCAGCGTGCCGAACCGGCGCGCCAGGCAGGCGGTACCGGCCAGCCCTGTCCCCAGCGCGAGCAGGTACCCGCTGATCGTCCACTGCACGGTGCCGAGCGAAGCGTGCAGCGAGCGCGCGATCGGCTCCGCGGCCACGTTGACCACGCTGGAGTCGAGCATCGACAGCAACGGCCCCGCCAGCATCGCGTACTGGATGACGACACCCGCCTCGCCCCTGCGCGGCATCGGTCCTGCGGTTGGCACGTCACGGCTGCGCCGCGAGCGTTCGCAGGTCGGCGAGCCAGCCGCGCTCCTGCTCGTCGCGGCGGATGAGCTCGGCGGTGACCGCCACCGACCAACGGTCGGCGGCCAGCGCGTTCATCTCGGCGAAGTGCGCGAGACGCTGCGCGAGCGCCTTGTCGCGCGCGTCGATGACGGCCTCCCGCTCGTCGGGGCTGAGCAGGGCGAACTGGCCGAGCCGCGCCATGAACTCGTAGTCGTCGGCGGCCTGCTCCTGCGGCAGTTCTGCGAGCATGTCGTGCAGCAGGTCGCGGCCGAGCGGGGTAAGCGTGTACACGAGCCGGGGCGGTCGGCCCTCCTGCGGCTCCTCGGTGCTGGTCACCGCGCCGGCCTCCGCGAAGCGGCGGAGCGCCGGGTACAGCGAGTTGTTGTTCAGCCGGAACCCGGTGGTGTGCTCCACCCTCTTGCGCAGCTCGTACCCGTGCGCCGGACGGCGAGTGAGGTGCCGCAGGATCAGGATGTCTATGTAGGACATATGGTCCAGCATAACCTAGGTAAGACTGGACTAGGTGGGAAAGGTTTATGCTGGTCTGACTTGGTGCCAGGGGGAGGTCATGCGGTTCGCGACGTTCATCAGCTGGCTGGTGACCGTGAGCATCGGCGCCTTCATGCTGCGGAGCTGGCTGGCTCGCGGCGGCCTGCGCAGGGAGCGCGCACGGGCCGGCGGGCTGCCGCCGCAGCTGATCTTCGGACATGCCGGGCTCGCCATCACCGGGCTGCTCGTGTGGAGCGCCTTCCTGGCCACCGGCGCGAAGGCGGTGGCCTGGACCGCGGTCGGGCTGCTGATGCTGACCGTCGGGCTCGGCCTGTCGACGGTGACGATCTGGACCCCGTACCCGGCGCACAAGCCGGGCGAGCGGCGCGCGCCGTCGCGGTGGGACGAACCAGCGGTGGTCATCCCCGACACTCCCGCCGCCGCGGCCGACCCGCGGGAGCCAGCCGACCCGCTCGACTCGGTGATCACCGACGAGATGATCGCGCGGCTTCTCGACGATTCCTACAGCGCGGCCGGCCATCGCGCGATCAGGCCAAACCCCGAGGTGCTCGTCCCCATCGCGCATGGCTTCGCCGCGATCGGCACTTTCGTGCTCGCCGTGATGACCGCGAGCATGTGAATTGCCCGTAACTCGTCCCGTCGTTCGACTGCGCGGTCTTGCGGATCAAGACCCGCGCTGCCGATACTGCTGGGATGGGCGACCGAAATGTGCTCGGCGGCGAACTCGAGCCGTGCGGAACCGACCCGCTGACGGGTTTCTACCGGGACGGCTGCTGCAACACGGGGCCCGAAGACGTGGGGAGCCACACCATCTGCGCGGTGGTCACCCAGGAGTTCCTCGACCACCAGCGGAGCATCGGTAACGACCTGACCACTCCGATGCCGCAGTTCCGCTTCCCTGGCCTGGTGCCCGGTGACCGGTGGTGCGTGACCGCGGCGAACTGGCTGCGCGCGCACCAGGACGGGGTCGCCGCGCCCGTGGTGCTGGCATCGACCCACGAGCGGGTGCTTGACATCGTGCCGCTGACCGCGCTGCGCCAGCACTCGGTCGACGTCCCCGCCGACGCCAGCGCGCTGGAGGACACCGAGCGCTGACCCGCGCCGGCCCGCGATCGGGTTGTACTTTTCACCGGCCTCGGCTGCAGATCAGCACCGTTGGGCAACGTTATGCACAAGCCGCACCCCGAGTAGGGGGGCTAGCCCCCCTGCCTAGGCGGTGGCTGAGTACAGGGTGGATTCGGTGGCCAGGCCTATCGCGACGCGCGCGGCGGCCAGGAATGCTACTAACCATGGTCATCTTGACTCCATCGCTGCGCGTCCGGGTCCTGGGCAGCTGGCCGAACGTGAGGTACTGGCTGGACCGGGTCCTGCGCCAGCCGGCCGCCTGGTACGCCGGGTTCGCCGCGTACGCCGCCTGCGTCGCCTTGTTCAGCGGCCCGGGCCTGGACCACTGGTGGGGGACCTGGGCGGCGTGCGGGTACGCCGTCGCGGCCGCCATCGCCGCCCGCTGGCCGGGCAGGAACGGGCAGCTCGCGGCGGTGGGCGGCGCCGTGGCCGGGGCCCTGGTCGCCCCGCTGACCTGGCTGGCGACCGCCGAGCCCAGCACGCCTGACGTCGCGGTGGTGGCCAGGTCCGGGGTCCTGCTGCTGCATCACGGCACCCCCTACCTGCCGGCTGCCCAGCTTGCCCACGGCGGCTGGCTCGCCTATGACCCGTACCTTCCGGTGATGGCCCTGTTCGGGCTGCCGAAGGGGCTCGGCTTGCCCGGCATCCTCGGCGATCCGCGGCCCTGGCTGGTGGCGGCCACGTTCGCGCTGCTGTACGCCACGCTTCGGATCGTCGTGGGCCGGGCCAGCGCCGGCCGGGTCACCCCGGGCCGGGTCACCCCGGGCCGGGGCGCCTGCGCCGCCCTTGCCGCGTTCGCCATCGCGTCGCCGGTCATGGCCTTCCCGCTCGCCATGGGCATCACCGACCCGCCGATCATCGCGCTGACCTGCCTGTCCCTCGCGCTGCTCACCCGCGGTTCCGCGCGAGTCTGGCAGCCGGCGGTGGTCCTCGGGATCGCCTGCGCGATGAAGTACACCGCTTGGCCGGCGCTGGCGGTCATCGTCGTCATGATCGCCGCCAGGGACGGCGCCCGCGCCGCCGTCAAGTTCGCCGCGATCACGCTGGCCACCGCCGCCGCCCTAGCGGTCGTGCTCGCCCCGGGCGCGCTGTCCAGCCCGGCGTCGATCATCCAGAACACGGTGGCGTATCCGCTCGGCCTGACCACCGCACGCTCCCCGGCGGCGAGCCCCCTGCCGGGGCACCTGCTCAGCACACTCGGTCCGGCCGGGCACGGCGCCGCGCTCGGCTTGCTGGCCGCGGCCGGGCTGGCGCTGGCCGTGTCTTTGCTGGTCGCGCCGCCGCGCACTCCGGCCCAGGCGGCCAGACGGATCGCCCTGGGCCTGACCGCACTGTTCATGCTGTCCCCGGCGACCCGGTTCGGCTACTTCATCTACCCGCTGGCCCTCTACGCCTGGGCGGCCATCAGCACTCCTCGCCAGCCCGCCGTGAAAGTCGTTACGCCCGACGACATAGCCGGACGGCAGCCCGAACTCGTCTGCTGATCCTCAACGGATAACGCCGCTACCCGGGTCCCAGGCCGCGCCCCTCGCTGTCCAGCGCGCTGACCGCGGAGTTCAGAGTCGCGAACTGACCGGCGAGCGCCATTCGTACAGACGGTGCCATTGCTGACGCACCCCAGGCGGCGATGGCCGCAACGAACCTCATAAGGTTCCGGCGGGTCGGAGCCTGGGTATAGTCGTATCCCGCGTCGACCATCGCGTAGCCGGCTGAGAAGAAGGCCAGCCACTCAGCCATGACCCATCCTTGCTCAGGTTGAGCAGACATTGCATCTCCTATGACCTCGGGGGCAGCACGCTGATGTCGATTCCTATCCGGGTGAGCCATGCCTCGAAGCTGTCCGATTGCAGCAGGGTCTGCATCCAGGGCTTGTCTTGCAGCGACGGTCCCGGGCTGTCCAAGTCGGCATCGTCAGAAGCGGCAGCGCCGTCATGCGCCGGCAGCACGCTGGTGTCGATTCCTATCCGGGTGAGCCATGCCTCGAAGCTGTCCGATTGCAGCAGGGTCTGCATCCACGGCTTGTCTTGCAGCGACGGTCCCGGGCCGTCCAAGTCGGCATCGGTGCTCCCCGTGCTGCCCTTGGCCCCGCCCTCGGTGCCGTCGATCAGCGTTACGAGCGTCGCTGATCTCGTCTCGACCGACTCGTGTTGCCAGCCGCTGCCAAGCGCCCGCTCCATGTCCTGGCTGCACGGTTCTTTCCAGTCGTAGCCCCATTTACCTGTTAGCTTGGCTTCCCACTGAGAACCGTATCTGCCTGCCAGTTCATCATAGAGTTCCTGTTCGAATCCAGGCGAAACGTCAGCCATTCAGTCCTCCAGTCTTAGTGCAGGCTGTGACCACTCGTATTCCTACCGTAAGCTCACTGCGGCGCGGTCGAATTGCGTTAAGCGGCAGCGATTAAGGCAGCGATGTGACGTCCCTGGGCGCGGTAAACGCGCACCCTCAAGATAACGTTGCGTTCATGGCGATCACGCGAAGAACCCTCGGACGTACCGGCGCGGACGTGACCATCCTCGGCTACGGGGCCATGGAACTGAGAGGGCTCCCCAGAGGACCTCAGATAGCGGAGGAGGACGCGGGCCGCCTGCTGAACACAGTGCTCGACGAGGGCATCAACCTGATCGACACCTCCCCGGACTACGGGGCCAGCGAGGAGCTCATCGGGCGCTATATCGGTCACCGCAGGGACGAGTACTTCCTGGCCTCCAAGTGCGGCTGCCCGCTCGAGCTGCCGCCCGACGCGACCCCGCCGTACAAGCACGACTACAGCGCGGCCAACGTCCGCGCGGACGTGGAGCAGAGCCTGCGCAGGCTGCGCACCGACCACCTCGACCTCGTGCAGGTGCACATGTCACCCAGCGTCGACGTGCTTGCGGACAACCGCACCGTGGAGACGCTCGGGGAACTGAAGGACGAGGGCAAGGTCCGCTTCATCGGGATGTCGGGCATCGTGCCGAACCTTCCCGATCAGATAGCCCTGAACGTCTTCGACGTGTTCCAGATCCCGTATTCGGCGCTCCAGCGCGAGCACGAGGAGTTGATCACGCGGGCCGTGGACGCGGGTGCCGGCACGCTGATCCGCGGCGGCGCGGCCCGCGGCGCCCCTTCTGACGATAAGAACTGGCGGGTCCGTCCGATCGGCGTCACCGGGGAGGAGAGCCAGCGCCGCTGGCAGGCCTCTGGCCTGCAAGACCTGCTCGACGAGGCCGGCCTGTCGGCGATGGAGTTCGTGCTCCGCTTCACGCTCAGCCACCCGGGCCTGTCGAGCACGATCGTCGGCACCGCGAACTCGGCCCACCTGGCGGACAACGTCACCGTCGCGGAGCGCGGCCCGCTGCCCCCGGACCTCTACACCGAGGCCAAGAGCCGGCTGCGGTCCGATGATGCCTAGCGGCGGGCCGCCGGGCACCCTGTCGTCGATCGCCGTCTACTGCGGGTCGAACCGCGGCACCGACCCGGCATTCGCCACCGCGGCGGCATCTATGGGCCGGCTGCTCGCCGAGCGCGGGATCAGGCTGGTCTACGGCGGCGGCCACGTCGGGCTGATGGGCGTGATCGCGGACGCGGCCCTCGCCGCCGGCGGCGAGGTCCTCGGCGTCATCACGCGCGCGCTCGAGGCGAAAGAGGTAGTGCACCGCCGGCTGACCGAACTGGTCGTCACGCAGACCATGCACGAGCGCAAGGCGGCGATGGCCGACGCCGCGGACGCGTTCATCATGCTGCCCGGCGGTTACGGCACGTTCGACGAGTTCTTCGAGGTGCTGACCTGGACGCAGCTCGGCATCCACGACAAGCCGTGCGGCGTGCTCGATGTGGCGCGCTTCTTCGCGCCGCTGCGGGACCTGCTCGACGCGGCCACCGGCGCGGGTTTCGTCCTCCCGGTGCACCGCAACCTCGTGATCACGGAGTCCGACCCCGCGGCGCTGCTTGACCGGCTCACGGTGTGGACGCCGGACCGGGTCGGCAAGTGGCTGGACAAGTCGGAGCGTTAGATGTCACTTGCCGCGGCGTCCAGACCAGATGTTCCCAGGCCTGACGCCGGTGGCGGCACTGACGTCCCTGCCGTCTCGAGCGTCGCGCCCATAACCCGCACGCCATTCACGCAGATACTGCAAGCCCCTTAGGGATGAGGAAGTCCTCGGCCTTCTCCACCGCCCGGCCCTGGCTGGCGACCCATCGGCCGAGCCGGTTGCCGCTCGCCGGAACTCCAATGAAGGGCTGTAACTTTGCCCGCGAGCGGTTTACGGTTTGTGCATGGCTGGCGAGCGCAGGGAAGTGCCTTCGCGTGATGACGTTGAAGCCCCCGAAACGCCTAAGAACAACGACGACACGCTAACGACGAAGTTTCGACGGTTCGTGACTTCCCTGCCAGGTTTTTTGACCGGACTGGCGGCTGTCATAACGGCGACTGCGACGATCGTTGGCGTCCTGGCGCACGGCAGCCACCCCACGCCTAACCGGGTTTCGGCAAGTTCCGCACCGGCTGCGCCGAGTAGCGTCAACGCGTCGAGCGCGAATGCGAATGCGTCTACTCCGCCACCAGCGTCAGCGTCGAATGCGAGTGCGTCTGGTGCGAAGCTCGAATGGACCGGCAGCCTCCTCATCACGAATGATGGAACGGACCTCACCAGCGTCCCGCCAGTCTCTGACGCTAAAAACGACACCACCGGGATAGCGGTTGTGTACTCCGTGGGTAACGGCATTGCTCCCTTGTGGGGTACCCAGCTTGCG
Source organism: Trebonia sp. (assembly GCA_035571275.1). Lineage (GTDB taxonomy): Bacteria > Actinomycetota > Actinomycetes > Streptosporangiales > Streptosporangiaceae > Trebonia. Next base: position 31,813 of record DATMKQ010000412.1, on the reverse strand, counting down.
GTCTGGAAGGGGAACTCGATGCCAACACCGCAGCAATGTATATCTCTGGACACCAGCCAGTCGTCCGGCGGAGATGTGCTGGTGGCGGTCGGGTCGACGGTATGCGCCCTAATAGCCAACGGCCCCGCCGGCCCGCTGGCCATTATCCACATCACTGGCATTGATGAAAGCAACATAACCACCGAAACTCAGACTTCCCTCTATACGCTGTCTGGCAGCTAACGTTAGCGATGCGTGCGCGGTCCCTTCCAAAACGGCGGGTAGGCCGTCGGACGTGTTAACGGTCGGCCAGCGGCTGGACAAGTCGGAGCGTTAGACGTCACTTGCCGGCGATCCCGCACAAGATCGTCGCCCCGCCGGGACCTTCGATCGGTGGCGTCTGCTCGTCCGGGTGCCACCGCGGCGTCCAGACCAGCTCGCCGGGATCGAGGAGGCGGAACCCGCCGAGCATGGCGGCGACCTCCGCGCGGGTGCGGAAGCGCAGCCGGGCCGAGGCGTCCTCGTAGGCGGTTTCCGCCTTGACTACGCGCCTGTGCTGGTCCGCGGACACGTGCGAGACGACCAGGTAGCTGCCTGGGGGCACGGCGTCCATCAGCGCGGCGACGATGCCGCCGGGGTCTTCGTCGTCGCTGATGAAGTGCAGCACGGCGACGAGGAGCACCGCTATCGGCGCCCCGAAGTCGAGTTGTGACCGCAGCGACGGGTCGGCCAGGATGCCGGCCGGATCGCGCAGGTCACCGCGGACGATCGTGGCGTTGGGCACGCCGTTGAGCATGGCCCTGGCGTGCGCGAGGACGATCGGATCGTTGTCGACGTAGACCACCCGGGCATCCGGCGCGATCGTGTGCGCGACTTCGTGCACGTTGTTCATCGTCGGCAGGCCGGTGCCGATGTCCAGGAACTGCCGGATGCCGAGGTCGCGCGCGAGGTACCGGACCGCGCGCCCGAGGAACGTCCTGTTCTGCAGGCTGGCGCCGCGGACTCCGGCTTCTGTCGCGGCGGCGAAGCTCTGCCGCGCCGCCTCCCGGTCGGCCGCGTAGTTGTCCTTGCCGCCAAGGTAGTAGTCGTACATCCGCGCGACGTTCGGCACCTCCGGGTGCAACGCCGGCGCGGGCGAGGCGTCGGCGGCGGGCCGCGTGTGCCCGAGTCCGGACAGCCGTTCCTGCGGTGTGGTCGCCCTGGGAGCGGGCAGCTTCGCCGGCTGCCCCGGCCCGGATTTGCGTGCGACTCCGCACCACAGCATCGACCTGCCCGGTTCGCCCGCCAGCCCGGTGTCCGCGTCTGGCCGCCACTGCGGTGCCCAGACCACCCCTCCCGGCTCGATGAGCTCGTGCCCGGCGAAGAAGCCGGCCACCTGGGCGCGGGTCCGGGGGCGCAGGCTCGACACCGCCCGCCGGTAGACCCGGGCGGCGACGTCGGCCCAGGGGTTGCTGTCCGCCGTGAAATGCGAGAGGACCAGGTAACTTCCCTCCGGGACCGCGTCCGTCAGCGCCCGCACGATCCCGTACGGGTCGTCGGTGCCTGATACGCAGTGCAGGACGGCGACGAGCAGCACCGCTATCGGCGCCTCGAAGTCGAGCAGCGACCGCAGCCCCGGGTCGGCGAGGATGCCGGCCGGGTCACGCATGTCGCCGGCGATGATCGTCGCGCGGTCATCGCCGTGCAGGAGGGCGTGCCCGTGCGCGACCACGACCGGGTCGTGATCGACGTACACGACGCGGCTGTCCGGTGCGATCGACTGCGCGACCTCATGCACGTTCTTCATGGTGGGCAGCCCGCTGCCGATGTCGAGGAACTGCCGGACCCCGAGGTCGCCCGCCAGGTGCCGGACCGCCCGGAGCAGGAACTGGCGGTTCTGCGCGGCGGCGACCCTGACGACGCCGTCCGGCATCATGGCCATGAACCGTTCCGCCGCATTACGGTCCGCGGCGAAATTGTCCTTCCCGCCGAGGCAGTAGTCGTACATCCGCGCGGGGCTCGGAACGTCCGGGCGGAATGCCTGGTCAGGCAGCATGTAATGATTTTGTCACCAGGATCGCGTCGTGTCAGGAATACCGGAAACGGACGGTGATAGATCAGCTACAGGCGCGGGTCGACCGGTTCTGATTCCAGCGCGAGCACGCCGAACACGCACTCGTGCACCCGCCACAGCGGCTCGCCGCGCGCGACCCGGTCCAGCGCCTCGAGGCCGAGCGCGTACTCGCGCAGCGCCAGCGACCGCTTGCGGCCGACCGCGCGGGACCGCAGCCTGGACAGGTTGGCGGGCTCGGTGTAGTCGGGTCCGTAGATGATCCGCAGGTACTGCTTCCCGCGCACCTTCAGGCCGGGCTGCGCGATGCCGCTGCGGCCGCGTACCAGCCCGTCGGCCGGCTTGACCACCATGCCCTCGCCGCCCGCCTCGGTCAGCCCGGTCCACCAGGCCGTCGCCGCGGCGCGGGACGGCGGGTCCGCGGTGTCGGCCATGACGTGCCTGGTCGCCGAGAACAGTCCGGGGTCCGCCGCCGCCAGGGCGCCGGCCGCCGCCAGGTGCCAGGAGTGCGGTCGCGCGGAATGCGCGGCGCCTTCAGAGGCGAGCACCGCGAACGGGGCGACGCGGACGCCGTCCAGGCCGTCGACCGGCCAGCAGTAGCGCTGATATGCGGCGGCGAACGCGTCCGCGTTCGCCAGCCGCGCACCGGTCCGGCCGAGCAGCGCGGACACGTCGAGGCCGCGTTCGGCCGCGCGGGACAGCACCGAGGCTGCCGCGGGCAGCGCCGTAAGCGCGGCCGCGCCGACGGCGGCGTACTGGTCACGCAGCAACTGTCCCGCCTTCGCGCTCCACGGCATGAGTTCCGCGTCGAGCAGCAGCCAGGAACTGTCCAGCTGGTCGAACAGCCCCGCCGCGGCGGCGGCGTCCCTGACGCGGTCCAGCAGCGCCGACGTCAGCGCCGGGCGGAAGAACGGCCGTCCGGTCCTGGTCCACACCGCGCCCCCGCCCGCAACACCGAACCGCTCGGCGGCGCGGGCCGCGGACCGGCAGACGAGCAGCACGGCGCGCGACCCCATGTGCTTCTCCTCGCACACGACCTCCCGCACGCCGTCCGCGAGGTAGGCGGAGAACGCCTGCTCCGGGTGCTCGAGCAGGTCACCGTCCGGCGCCGTGGCGACGGGGCTCATCGTCGGCGGCAGATAGATCAGCCACCGCGGGTCGATGGCGAACCGGCTCATCACCTCCAGCGCCGCCGCGGCGTTCGCCTCGCCCACGCCAACCCGCGGCAGGTACCCGGTCTCGATGACCCGCTTGCCCGTCACGTCCTCGATGTCGAGCACGTCCGGCTCGCGTGGCTTAGCCACCCCCAGCGGCTTGGCCGGCTCGTAGTAGACGCGAGCGGCGCGAACAGCCACCACCGTTCGTTCGGGATATCGAAATGCTGTCAGAGACCCACCGAATACACAGCCGGTGTCTAGGCACATAGTGTTGTTCACCCATTCGGGCGCGGGCACCGGGGTGTGCCCGTAGAGCACCATCGCCGAGCCCCGGTACTCCTGCGCCCACGGGTACCTGACCGGCAGGCCGTACTCGTCGGTCTCACCGGTGGTCTGCCCGTACAGGCAGAACGCGCGCACCCGTCCCGACGCGCGTCCCTGCAGCCGCTGCGACAGGCCGGCGTGCGCGACCACGAGCCGCCCGCCGTCGAGGACATAGTGGCTGATCAGGCCGTCCAGGAAGGCTTCGACCTCGCGCCGGAACGACTCCGGCTCCTCCTCGAGCTGGCGCAGTGACTCCGCGAGCCCGTGCGAGACCCGCACGTTCTTGCCGCGCAGCGCGCGCAGCAGCTTGTCCTCGTGGTTGCCTGGCACGCACAGCGCGGACCCGGCCGCGACCATGCCCATGACGAGCCGCAGCACGCCAGGGGTGTCCGGGCCGCGGTCGACGAGGTCGCCGAGGAAGACCGCGCGGCGTCCGTCCGGGTGCGCCGCGCAGGCCGGCTGACCGGCCTCGTCGCGAGCGAGCACGTAGCCCAGCGAGCACAGCAGCGACTCAAGTTCGCCGCGGCAGCCATGCACGTCCCCGATCACGTCGAACGGCCCGGTCTCGTGCCGCAGGTCGTTGAACAGCCGCGTCCTGGTGATGGTCACGTCCTCGGCGTCCGCCGCCGAACCCAGCACGTGTACTGTGCGGAACCCATCGCGCCGCAGGCTCCGCAGCGCCTTGCGCAGCTGGGCGTGCTGCCGCTGGATCACGCGCGCGCCGAAGTCGCGGTCGGGCCGCGACGCGTTTCGCGCGACGCAGACGGAGACGGGCAGGTCGAAGACGATCGCGACCGGCAGCACGTCGTGCTCCCTGGCCAGTGCCACGAGCGGGGCCCGCGCGTCCTGCTGCACGTTCGTCGCGTCGATCACGGTGAGCCGGCCGGCGGCGAGCCGCTTGCCCGCGATGTAGTGCAGCACGTCGAACGCGGCCGCGGTGGCGGACTGGTCGTTCTCGTCGTCCGCGACGATCCCGCGGCAGAAGTCCGAGGAGACGACCTCTGTCGGCTTGAAGTGCCGGGCGGCGAAGGTCGACTTCCCCGACCCCGACACGCCGACGAGCAGCACCAGGCTGAGCTCGGGTACCGTCAGTTCGCCGCTCATGACGCGCCCTCCGATGGCCGTCCGGGGAGTGCGAACACGGCCATCTGCGTCGGCGGCCCGGCCAGCGCCGAGACCGGCCCGACCGGCACGTACCGCACGACGTACCCGTGCTCGGCGGCCACCCGCTCCGCCCAGTGGCGAAACTCCTCGCGGGTCCACTCGAACCGGTGATCGCGGTGCCGCAGCGCGCCGTCCGGCATGCCGTACTCCGCGTTGTGCTCACGGTTGGGCGTCGTGACCACGACCGTCCGCGGCGCGGCAAACCCGAATACCGCCCGTTCGAGCGCCGTCAGCCGTTCGGCGTCCACGTGCTCGATGACCTCCATGAGGACGGCCGCGTCCAGTCCGCTCAGCCGCCTGTCCCGGTAGGTCAGCGAGGACTGGAACAGCTCGAGCCGCGCACGCCGCGCCTCCGGCATCCGGTCAAGGCGCAGCCGCCGCGCCGCGTGCTGCAGCGCGCGGGCCGACACATCGGTGGCCACCACCCGGCTCAGCGTCGCGTCCGTCAGCAACAGGGCCGTCAGCGCGCCCTCCCCGCAGCCCAGGTCGGCGACGGTCCGCGCGCCCGTCTCCCGCAGCACGTCCAGCACCGCCTGCCGCCGCTGTACCGCCAGCGGCTCGGCCCGCTCCGCCTCCGCCGCCTGCGGCACCGCGTTGTCCACCTCGTCCGGGTCCAGGTCGTCGGCCTCCGCCAGCCGGGCGAGCGCCGCGTCGGTCAGCTCCCGCCGGTGGGCCAGGTACCGCCGGGCGATCAGCTCCCTTTCCGAGTGCCCCGCCAGCCACCCCGATCCCGCTCGCACCAGCTTGTCCACCTCGTCGGTGGACACCCAGTAGTGCTTCGCGTCGTCCAGCACGGGCAACAGTACGTAGAGGTGGTTCAGCGCGTCGGCCAGCCGCACCGTCCCCGCCAGCCGCATGCCCAGGTACGCCGACGCCCCCCACTCCGCCGGCTCCAGCGGCACGACCCGCGCGCACACGTCCCAGCCGAGCGGCCCGAACACCCGCCCGGCGAGCCCGGCTCCGCCCGCGCAGCGCAGCGCCGGAACCCAGATCTCCAGCGGGATCGCCGTCGCCGCCAGCTCAGGCCGCGCCTCGCAGCGCCCGGTGAGCGCGGTCCTGAACACCTCCTTGAGCGCGACCGCGAGCAGGCTCGACGCCGCGTAGGGCCGGTCGTTCACGTAGTGGGTGATCCCCTCGCCGCCGCCGCGCACCAGCCCGACAGGATCCACTTCGAGCAGCAGCGCCGCGGTGCACCGCTCCGCGCCGGCCTCGGGGTAGAACACGTGCGCCGTCCCGCCCGCCGACACGCCGAAAGACTGCACCCGCTCGGGATGCTTGTGCAGCAAGTACCCGAGATCGGTCGCGGGCGCAAGCGTGGTCGTGATAGTCAGCAGCACGCCCTGATTGTCCCGGCCCCGGCCAAAGCAAATCAAACCAGTTACCCCGAACGCTCCCAGCTCCCTCCCAACAGGGGGGCAAATCGGCACTTGGTCAGTGGGCGCTCGTGACAACGAAAGCGTCCTCGTGTCTCGCAAACGGGTAATACTCGGGTCGTGAGCCGCTGGGTGCTGCACGTGGATCTTGACCAGTTCATCGCCGCCGTGGAGGTGCTGCGCCGTCCCGAGCTGCGCGGCAAGGCCGTCGTGGTCGGCGGTGACGGCGACCCCGATAAGCGCGGCGTGGTGAGCACCGCCTCCTACGAGGCGCGTGAGTACGGTGTGCACTCCGGCCAGCCGCTGCGCACCGCGAAGAAGCGCTGCCCGGACTGCATCTTCCTGCCGGTGGACGCCGACGCGTACAACGAGGTGTCAGCGCGGGTGATGGGCGTGCTGCGGGAGACCGGCCAGCCGGTGGAGGTGCTCGGCTGGGACGAGGCGTTCGTCGGCGTGGACACCGACGACCCGGAGGCGTTCGCCCAGGGCCTGGCGGCCGACGTCCGGGCCGCCACGGACCTGGACTGCTCGGTCGGCATCGGCGAGAACAAGCTGCAGGCGAAGATCGCGACCGGTTACGGCAAGCCGGCCGGCGTGTTCCGGCTGACGTCCGCTACCTGGTACGCGCTGCTCGGCGACCGGGCCCCTGACGCGATCTGGGGGATCGGCGCGAAGACTACCGCCAAGCTCGCCGGACTCGGCATCACCACGGTGCGCGAGCTCGCCGCCGCCGACCCGGACCGGCTGGCCGCGGAGTTCGGCCCGATGACAGGCCCGTGGCTGGTACTGCTCGGCCGCGGCCGGGGCGACGCCGACGTGGATCCCACGCCGTACGTCGCCCGCTCACACGGCCGGGAGGTCACTTTCCAGCAGAACATCAAGGACTGGGCGAGGGTGGGCGAAGAGGTGACCCGCCTCGCAAGGCAGGTCGCGGACGAAGTTTCTGAACGAACCGTGGCTCGTGTAGTGGTGAAGGTGCGCTTCGCGCCGTTCGTCACGGTAACCCACGGCGTGCCCCTGACCGGCCCGATCGAGGAGGCCGCCCAGGCCGCGCTAGGCCAGTTCACACCGGGCCGCCCCGTCCGGCTGCTCGGCGTTCGCGCCGAGTTCGCGGACGGGCCGGACTAGATCTCCCGCCGCATCCGGATCTCCGGCAACGACGGGTCAGAAGGCAGCGGCTGCCGCTCACCGGTCGGGATGAACCCGCATCGTCGGTAGAGCCCGACCGCCGCGGGATTGCTCTCGGTCACCCACAGGTACAGGGTGTCGTGGTCGCGGGCCTTCGCCCAGTCGGCGGCCGCCGTGACCAGCGCCGCACCGACGCCCAGGCCGCGTGCGGTGGGCCGCACCCACATGGACACGAGGTCGGCCACGCCGTCGTCTTCGTAGACGCCAGCCAGCCCCGCGGGCTCGGCGCCGTCGGGAAGCTCAGCGAGAAACGTGACCGACCGCGACGAGATTCGGCCCCGCCACTGCTCTTCTGTGAACGACGCCTCGCGCGCGTAGCTGGAGCCGAACGCGTACGGCGCCTCCTGTAGCGCCGCGAGCCGCACGTCCCGCAGTAGTTTCCACTCGTCGGCCTTGACCTCACGCACCATAACCATGCCCCCATGTTTCCGCCCGGATGGTCCTGCTTTCAAATCAATTTCGCCACCCGCCGAGCGAGAGCCCGGTCAGGGCTTGACTCCGACGCCGCCGTAGGCGGCCAGGTCGCGTCCGCTGTCGGGCACGCCTTCGCCAGGTCGCCACCGGTGCAACTGCACGAGCCCAGGCTCGAGCATCTCCAGGCCGTCGAAGAACCGCGCGACCTCCTGATGACCGCGGGCTTTCACCCGGGTGCCGCCCATTCGCGTGTTGAGCTGCCTGAAGGTCGGCTCCACCTCGTCGGCGATGTCGCTAGCGGGGTGCGCGATCATCAGGTAGCTGCCCGGTGGCACCGCGTCGATCAGCGTCCTGGTGATCCGCCAGGGGTCGTCCTCGTCGGGGATGAACTGCAGGACCATGATCAGGCAGACGGCGATGGGCTGACTGAAGTCCAGCGTGCGCGCGGCCTCCCGCAAGATCGTGTCCGTGTCCCTGAGGTCGGCGGCGATGTAGGCGCACGCGCCTTCTGGCGTGCTGCTCAGCAGCGCCTGGACGTGGGACAAGACGATGGGATCGTTGTCCACGTAGACGATGCGGGAGTCGGCCGCGGCCCGCTGCGCGACCTCGTGGGTGTTGTTGGAGCTGGGCAGGCCGGTGCCGATGTCGAGGAACTGGCGGATGCCCGCCCCGGCGGCAAGGTAGTGAATGGCACGGCCGAGAAAGGCCCGGTTCATCCGCACGCCTTTGACGATGTACGGGTACTCCCGGATCATCGCCTCTCCGGCCTCCCGGTCGGCCGGGAAGTTGTTCTTGCCGCCGAGCAGGTAGTCGTATACCCGCGCCGGAGAGGCCACGTGGGTGTCAAAGCCCGGCGGCCCCTGGCTCCGCTTGTCCCGCGTCACAGCTTCAGTGCACTCCTCTCCGCCCGGGGTGGCCGCTCAGTCGCCGGCGTTGGAGGCGAGCCAGGAGCAGAATGCCGCACTCGTTCGGAAAAATGAAAGAAGTTTGCCCGCGGCGGCCGGCGTGCCGAGCCAGGGTTGCGGTTCCCAGTGCCGCCACGTGGTCAGGCCCTTGTGCCGCAGCAGGCCTATCCGTGGGTGGCCGGGCGGGTAGCCGCGGGGCGCGGACTTGAGCGAGTCGTGCCCGTGTACCTCGAAGCCGGCCTTCTCGATGTCCGCGATGATCGCCTCGAGTTGTGCGCCAGTGCTGTCGGCGGCGACCGCCACGCGGTAGCGGTTGAGCTGGTCGGGCTCCATGTGCCACATGCCCGACCCGGCCCCCAGCCCGTCGGCGGAGAACTGCACGTAACAAGTGCCGCCGATCGTCGCGCCGATGTGCGTCTTGTACGGGGTCTTGTCGGCGCTGAAGCGGATGTCGCGGTAGGGGCGGAAGATCTTCGGCTCGCCTAGCTCGGGAGCGAGCTGCTCGAGGAGCTCCTCCATCGGGCGCAGCACCTCCTCCTGGTAGACCGCCTTGTTGCTGGTCCAGTACGACTTCGAGTTGTCGTCCTCCAGGCCCGCATAGAACTCCAGGGCCGCTTCCTGCCACCCGCCGAACGCCATTGCCTCAGCCTACGCCCGCCGGGGCCGCCAGCAGCGACAATAACGTCTGCAGCGGCATTAGCTCCCGGGCGAACCCCTCGACGAAGTCCTCGAACGATCGCGTCGGCGCTGCCGGCGCGGCGGGCGCCGCGGGCCTGACGACGAACTTGCTGAGCCCCGCGTCGGCGAACGCCGAGATCCGGTCCCTGGCGCCCGCCCAGCCGTCGGCGATCAGCGCCGCGGGGTCCGTGTCCGGCCGACGGCGCCGGATCGACGCCGCCAGCGCGTCAGGAATGCCGCCGAAGGCGATCGCCAGGCTGATCCCGAAGTGATCGGCGTCCACTTCCCGTTCGGCCTCGTCGGCGGCGGCCCTGATCGCGGCGACGGCGGAGCCGGCTTCCGCCGGCGTCAGGAGGGAGCCGAGCCATCCGTCCGCGAGCCGCCCCACCCGCCGCAGCCCGGCCGGCGCGGATCCGCCCAGCCAGATGTCCAGCGGCTTGGCCGGCAGCGGACCGACCGACGCGCCCTCTACCGCGAAGAACGATCCGTGGAACGACACGACATCGGCCGTCAGCATCAGCCGCAGCAGCGTGAGCGCCTCGTCGAACACCGCGCCCCGCTGACCCGACGGCACCGGGAACAGCGCTCGCTCGGCGGCGAGCGCGGGCTGCAGTCCGAACACTGGCAGCACCCTGCCCGGCGCCAGTCCCGCGAGCGAGACGAGCTGCTTCGCGACCAGCACGGGATGGCGCCCGGGCAGCACCGCGATCCCGCTGCCGGCCTTGAGGCGCGTGGTCTTCGCCAGCGCGAACGCCATCCCTGTGAACGGATCGACCGTCGCCCCGTATACGTTCTCCGGCAGCCACACCGAGTCGACCCCTACCGCCTCAAGCAGGCTGACCGCCGCCTCGAAGTCGCCGGCCCCGCCGGCCGTCCCCAGTGACATCCCGATCCGGACTCGCATGCCTACTACGCTACGTGGCATGCCCACGTTCGCCGAGATGGCCGACCAGATCACGGCCGAGGAGCTGCGCCGCCGCGGCAGCGTGAAGTGGACCCGCGGCGGCCCGGGTGTCATCGGGGCGTTCGTGGCCGAGATGGACTTCGGCGCCGCGCCCGCGATCGACCAGGCGCTGCGCGAGGTGATCGCGCGCGCGGAGTTCGGCTACCTGGCCGAGGACGCGGTCGCCGAGATGGCGCAGGCGTGCGCCGACTGGCAGCGGCACAGTTACGGGTGGACGGTGGACCCCGCGAGGATCAGGCCGCTGCCCGACGTGCTGAAGGGGCTCGAGGCGGCGATCACGGTGTTCTCCCGGCCGGGAACCCCGGTGATCTTGCCGACGCCGGCGTACATGCCGTTCCTCACCCTGCCCCGGTTGCTGGGCCGGGAGATCATCCAGGTGCCGATGCTCGTCGAGGACGGGCGGCGAGTGCTCGACCTCGACGGCATCGACGCCGCCTTCGCGGCGGGCGGCCACCTCCTGGTCCTGTGCAACCCCTGTAACCCCGTCGGCCGCGTGTACTCCAAGGACGAACTCGGCAACGTTGCCGAGGTCGTGGCGCGCAACGCCGGCCGCGTCTTCGCCGACGAGATCCACGCCCCGCTGATCTACCCGGGCGGCACGCATATCCCGTACGCGAGCCTCTGCGACCAGGCAGCCGGACACTCCGTCACAGCCACCGCCGCCTCCAAGGGCTGGAACCTGCCTGGCCTCAAGTGCGCGCAGCTTGTCCTGACGAGCGATGCCGACGCCGCGACCTGGGCCGACGGCGGGACGGGGTTCATGTTCGAGCACGGCGCCAGCACGCCGGGGGTGCGGGCGACCACCGCGGCCTACCGGGACGGCGCCGCCTGGCTGTCCGACGTCGTCGGCTATCTCGACGGCAGCCGGGAGCTGCTCGAACGCCTGCTGCGGGAGCAGCTGCCCGCAGTCGGCTATCAGCCGCCAGAAGGCACCTACCTGGCCTGGCTGGACTGCCGTGACCTGCGCGTCGACGGCAGCCCGGCCGAGTTCTTCGAGGCCAAGGCGCAGGTCCTGCTCACCGACGGCGCCGCGTGCGGCGAGGCGGGCAGCGGTCACGTCCGGCTCAACTTCGCGACCCCGCGGCCCATCCTCGCGGAGATCGTCCGCCGCATGGCCGCGGCCGTAACCGGCCGCTAACCGGCCGCGCGGCCCTGGCGCCCCTTCAGCCCATTGTCTTGGCGCCATCGAGCGATTCGCGGATGATGTCGGCGTGACCGGAGTGCTGCGCGGTCTCCGTGATGATGTGCAGCAGCACGTGGCGCGCCGACCAGCGCCCGCCCGGCTCGAACCACGGAGCGCTCGGCAGCGGCTGCGTGGCGTTCAGGTCGGGCAGGGTCCGGACGAGCTCGTCGGTCCGCTGCCCCGCCTCGGCGTAGGCGGCCAGCACGCCCGCCAGCGTCTCCCCTGGCAGCATCGCGAACTGCTCAGTCCAGGCCGCGAAGTCGTCCGCGGTCATGGCCGACGCGTCGCCCATCGCGGACCCGCCGTGCAGCAGGAAGTTCGCCCAGTTGCGCTCGACGAGCGTGACGTGCTTGATCAGCCCGCCCAGGCATAGTTCGCTCGCCGTGGTGCGCCGCGCGGCCTGCTCGTCGGTCAGGTCCCTGGTAGTGAACCGGAGGAAGTGCCGGTGCTTGGCCAGCACCGCCAGCAGGTCGGCGCGCTCGGGGTCCAGTGCCCTTACGCTGTCGTTCTCAGCCGTCTCGGCGGTCATCGTCATCTGCCTCTCCTCGTCAACGTCACCTGATATCAGCACGCTACGAGGCTTAGCGGTCAGTTCCTTTCCTAAATGTCGGCGACAATGGAGCAATGAAGCTGGACCTGGCGGCCGCGCGGGACCGTACTCTCCCGGACATCCTGCCCGCGGACGGCGCACCGCTGCACGTGCTGTTCTGCGGGATCAACCCGGGCCTGTACTCGGCGGCGACCGGCTGGCACTTCGCGCGCCCCGGCAACCGCTTCTGGCCCGCGCTGCACCTGTCCGGCTTCACCCCGCGCCGCTTGCAGCCGCGCGAGCAGGACGAACTCCCGGCCTACGGCCTGGGCATCACGAATATCGCGCCCCGTGCCACCGCCCAGGCGGCCGAACTGACCGCCACAGAACTCCGCGACGGCGCCGCGACCCTGCGCGCGCTGGTCGACAGGCATCGCCCGGAGTTCATCGCGATCGCCGGCGTGACCGCGTACCGCACGGCGTTCGACCGGCCCCGCGCCGTCACCGGACCGCAGGAAGAGCGCCTCGGCGCCGCCCGGCTGTGGATCCTCCCCAACCCCAGCGGCCTGAACGCGCACGCGACCCTGCCCACGCTCGCCGAGGCGTTCAGGGAGCTACGAGAGGCCGTGGAACAGGTGCACTAGGCTCGTGCCCATGATGCCCACGTCTAGGCGGATCTGCGTCACTGGAGCGACCGGCAAGGCGGGCCGCGTCACCGTCACCGAGCTGCGCGAGCATGGCTACCAGGTCGTCGCGACCGACGCCGCGCTCACTGGCGACGACGTGGCCGCGGGCGTTCTGAAAGCCAACTTGACCGACTACGGCCAGGCGACCGAAGTCCTGCGCGGCACCGACGCGGTCGTGCACCTGGCCAACATCCCCGCGCCCGGCCGGTCCACGCCCGCGGTGACGTTCAACGCCAACGTCGCGATGAACTTCAACGTGTTCCACGCCGCCGCGGCGCTCGGCCTCGCCCGCGTGGTGTGGGCGTCGAGCGAGACGACGCTCGGCCTGCCGTTCGGCGGCCCGGCCGAGCAGATCCCTGGCATGGCGGGTCAGCCGCCCAGGTACGCGCCGGTCGACGAGGATCACTTCCCCGTGCCGACGACAACCTACGCGCTGTCGAAGGTGGCCAGCGAGACGATCGCGGAGCAGATTTCGCGGTGGTCGGGGATCCCGTTCGTCGGCCTGCGCATCTCCAACATCATGGAGATCGGCGATTACGAACGGTTCCCGTCCTACTGGCCCGATCCCCACCTGCGCAAATGGAACCTGTGGGGCTATGTCGACGTCCGCGATGTCGCTGCCGCGTGTCGTCTCGGCCTGGGAGCGGACGTCAGCGGCAGCCAGAATGTCATCATCGCCGCGGCGGACACGGTGATGAACCGCCCGTCGCGCGCGGTTCTCGCCGAGGTCTTCCCCGACGTCCCTGTCACCCGCGAGATCGGCGAGTTCGGCACGCTCCTCGCGGTCGACCGGGCCAGGCAGGTGCTCGGCTACGAACCCCGCCACTCCTGGCGCGACAGTCCCCAAGGTCCCCAAGGTCCCCAAGGATGAATGGCCCGTTCAGCTGGTCAGAGCGAGCTCAATGGGACACTCATCCGAGCGCCTGCCTGAAGTAGCTGATGGTCCGGGCGAGCCCTTCCCTGAGCTGGATCGTCGGCTCCCAGCCCAGTAGCTCCTTGGCGCGGCTGATGTCGGGCCGCCGGCGTGCCGGGTCGTCCGCGGGCAGCGGGCGATGCTCGACGGGACAGCTGCCGCCGGTCAGGTCCATGACCTGCTTGGCCAGTTCGAGCATCGTGAACTCTCCCGGGTTGCCGAGGTTGACCGGCCCGGTCACCTCCGACGGCGAGTTCATGAGGGCGATCAGGCCCGCCACCATGTCGTCGACGTAGCAGAACGACCTCGTCTGCGACCCGTCGCCGAACACCGTGAGCGGCTCACCTCGCAGCGCCTGAACGACGAAGTTCGACACCACCCGCCCGTCGTCAGGGAGCATCTTCGGCCAGTAGGTGTTGAAGACGCGGGCCACCTTGATCGACAGGTCGTGCTGGCGGTGGTAGTCGAAGAACAGCGTCTCCGCGCACCGCTTGCCCTCGTCATAGCAGGACCGCACGCCGATCGGGTTCACGTTGCCCCAGTATGACTCCGACTGCGGGTGCGCGGCCGGATCGCCGTACACCTCCGAGGTCGAAGTGAGCAGGATCCGCGCACCCAGCCGCTTGGCCAGGCCGAGCATGTTGATCGACCCGTGCACACAGGTCTTGGTGGTCTGCACGGGGTCCCGCTGGTAATAAACGGGCGACGCGGGGCAGGCGAGGTGGTAAATCTCGTCGACCTCAAGGTACAGCGGGAATGTCACGTCGTGCCGCATGAGCTCGAAGCGCGGTTCGCCGAGCAGTTCATGGAGGTTGTGCCGGCTGCTTGAGTAGAAGTTGTCGACCACGAGCACGTCGTGACCAAGTTCGAGCAGGCGCTTACACAAATGGGATCCGATGAAACCTGAGCCACCTGTGACCAAAGTCCGCTTGTCACCCATGACGACGCAATCTATCAACATCCCCCTCAACCGGGGAACCTGCAGCGCACTCGCCATGGCAGGAAAGGTGGGGTATTCGTCATTGCTGTCATGACGGCTCGCCGCCAGACTGGGTCGCGTGCGAACCGTGCGAACCGTGCTGATCGTCGTCTTCGACGGCGTGCAGAGCCTGGACCTGACCGGACCCCTGGAGGCGTTCGAGCACGCGAGTGCCGTCAGGCCAGACGCCTACCGGATCACGACGGCGAGCCTTGGCGGCCGCCCGGTCCGCACGTCAAGCCGCCTCCTGATCACTCCCGACGCCGACCTGCGTGAGCTTACGGAACCGCCGCACACCCTGGTCGTCCCCGGCGGGCCTGGCGCCAGGCGCCGCGACCCCGAACTCGTCGCGTGGCTGCGCGAGCACGCCCGCGGCGCGTCGCGGCTCACCTCCGTCTGCACCGGCGCGTTCCTGCTCGCCGAGGCGGGGCTGCTGGCCGGCCGGACGGTGACCACCCACTGGGACCAGTGCGAGACGCTGGCGAAGCGGTACCCGGACGTGACCGTCGACCCTGACCCGATCTTCATCAAGACCCCGGACCTGGCCACCTCGGCCGGCGTCACCGCGGGGATCGACCTCGCGCTCGCCCTGGTCGAGGACGACCTGGGCCGCGACGTCGCGCTCGCGGTCGCCCGCGCCCTCGTCGTCTTCCTGCGCAGGCCAGGCAGCCAGGCCCAGTTCAGCGCGCAGTTGGCGGCGCAGTTCGCGGACCGCGCGCCGCTGCGCGAGGTCCAGCACTGGATCGCCGAACATCCCGGCGCCGACCTGTCCGTCGAAGCCCTCGCCGACCGGGCCAGCCTGTCGCCCCGCCAGTTCGCCCGCTCCTTCGCCGCCGAAGTGGGCATGCCGCCCGGCCGCTACGTCGACAGGACCAGGTTGGAGGCGGCGCGCCGTCGGCTGGAAGACACCGCCGACGGCGTCGAGGAGACCGCCCGCGCCTGCGGCTACGCCAACCCCGAGGCGATGCGCCGCGCCTTCGTCCGCGCGCTCGGCGTCAGCCCCGCCGAGTACCGCCGCCGTTTTCGCCCGAAAACCCCATCCGAACAGGAGTCCCATGCAGATCGTCATCGCGCTCTTTGATCGTTTCGCCTCACTGGACGCCGTAGGTCCCTTTCAGGTCTTCAACCACTTGCCCGGAGCGAAGATCATTTTCGCTTCCGAACGGCATGGCCTGATTCCCGACGAGTCAGGCTCTCTGTCTCTGCACGCCGAAGCCGCCTACGCCGACGTCCCGCACCCCCACATAATCCTTGTCCCCGGCGGCCCCGGCCAGTCCGCCCAGATGCCCCCGGGCCCGCTCACCGACTGGCTGGTAGCGGCCGACAAGACCTCCACGTGGACCACTTCGGTCTGCACGGGCGCCCTGATCCTGGCGGGCGCTGGCCTGCTAACAGGCCGTGACGCGACAACGCACTGGCTTGCGATGGACGAACTGGCAAAGCTGGGCGCCAACCCCCGTCGGGAGCGCTACGTCTTCGACGGTAAATACGCCACCGGCGCAGGCGTCTCCGCGGGCATAGACATGGCCCTGGCCCTGTGCGCCAAGATCGCCGGCGACGAGGAAGCCAAGCGAATCCAGCTAGCCATCGAATACGACCCCCACCCCCCGTTCAACTCCGGCTCGCCGGCGAGCGCACCCCCCGAACTGGTCGCCGACTTCCGTGCCAGGAGCCGCTTCGCACGCAGCGGCGCCTAGCTGGGCGCTCTCGCGGTCACAACGTGTTCGTCCGGTTTCGTCCGAGGATGTTCTGGAGTAGGTTTGCCGCCTGACAGGGAGGCGGCCCATGGGCGGGAAACCCCGGCGCTCGGCAGTAACGGGTAGGTCGCCCCAGGCGCAGGGCGGGCGGCGAGGACCTCGCGCGAGGCGGCCTCGCAGCGGCCGCCGTCTGCCTGGCGGCGCGCTGACCTGGGCAGTCGCTGCCGCCGTGGCGGTGGCCGGGTGCGTGGCCGGGGCGCTGGTCGCGACGGCGCCAGGGCGGGCGACACCGCCAACCCGGGCCCGGCAGTATCTCGCGTTCACCGCCTGCCTGCTGACGGACTCGGCCGGCGTCGCGGGGTCGGCCGCCGCGCAGGTATGGGCCGGGATGCAAGACGCCTCGCTGACGACCCACGCGAAAGCGGAATACCTGCCGGTGTACGGCACGACGGCCGCCGCGGCGCAGCCCTATCTGGCGAGCCTGATCCAGCGGCGCTGCGGCATGGTGCTGGCGGTCGGGACGGCGCAGGTGTCAGCCCTGACCGCCGATGCGGGCCGGTATCCGCAGGTGCGGTTCGTCGCGATCAGCGCGGCGCCGGATTCACGCGGCGTAACGACGGTCGACCCCGCGGATGGTCAGGTGCGGGCCAACGTCGCCCGCCTGATCAGCGCTGCCGTGCAATCGTGAGGCTGCCTGTGCGTGAGGGCCGGTTGTTACGCAAAGTTTCAGTCTTGACACTTCCCGAAGGATTCATCAGTATTTGCTCCAACTCGGCACCCTAGCTGCCCGGCACCGGACAAAAGGTACCGCGTTCATGTACGGGGCCGGGCGCTGCCCGGAGGCACTGTAGAGCGCTTTTCTGAGCGGTCTTCGGACCAGGAGCGGATGGGTGGCTATGCCAGGTCGCCGATGGCGCGTGCGCGCAGCGAAAGCGCTCCTTGTGGTACTGGTCCTGTGGCTGCCGTCTATGGCGGTGGCTCCATCGGCCGACGCCGCGACACTGCGGCTGCCGTCCCCGGCGGCGATCAGGACCGGCCTTGACGATCTTTGGTCCTGGTTGACAGGTAAACATCAGCCGGCGCCTGTGACGCCAGTGCAGCAGTCAGGCACGGCGTCGGGACATGGCCATCAGGTGCCGGCCGCGGTATCGCGCGCGGTCGCGCGCGCGACCGGGCGGGCACCGGGGGAGGGGCCGGGACAACTGCCCGCGTACCGGCCGCATGTCCCGGCGGTGCACCAGGACACCACGAAGCCCGCGCCTGGCCCGGTCACGTTCAATCCGAAGACGAGCACGCTGATCACGGCGTCGGCTACCTCAGACCTGTACAAGAACGCCGACGGCAGCTATACGCGCGACGTGTACGCCAGCCCGGTCAACTACCGGACGCCGGCCGGAGCCTGGCGGCCCGTCAGCACCACCCTGGTTCCCGCGGCCGGGGGGCGCTGGCACGACCACGCGAACTCGCTGACGGTCAGCTTCGCCCCGCGCGCTGATGATCTCGCGCTAGCATCGCTGGCTTCCGGTGGAACCAACGGTTCGTTCGGACTATCGTTCGGCCTCGCCGGCGCGGCGGGAGTGCGAGGCACGGTGGCCGGGCCGACGGCAACCTACCGCGGCGTGCTCGCGGCCACGGACCTCACCGAGACGGACACCGCCACCGGGATCGCCGAACGGCTCATCCTGCGTTCGGCGAAGGCGCCTTCGACCTGGCTCTTCCCGCTGGCGCTGACGGGCCTGACGCCGCATATGCGACCCGACGGGTCGATCTGGCTCGTCGACGCCTCGGGCGCGGTACGCGGCGTGATCCCCGCCGGGCTGGCGCGGGACTCCGCGACAGGTCCGCGCACCGGGCCGATCGGGGCGACGACCCCGGTGAAGTACGAGCTGGTGATGTACCGCGGCGGCCTCGCGCTGCGGGCGAGCATCGACCCGGCGTGGCTGGCCAGCCCGTCGCGGATGTTCCCTGTGGTGGTCGACCCGTCCTACTCCGCCACCACCACCGGCACGACCGATGTGCTGTACCCGTACACCAATGACTATTCGGGCAACACGCTCCTGCAGCTGGGCACCTATGACAGCGGCTCTAACTACGCGCGGTCGTTCCTCGCGTTCAACGGCCTGGGCAGCGCGCTTGCCAACGAGCACATCACCGCCGCCTCGCTGCACGTGTGGGACGCCTGGGCCTGGACGTGCGGCTCGGCGGAGCCGTTCTACGCGAACGAGATCACCGCGTCCTGGTCGGTGACGGGGAACAAGTCGTGGCCGGGGCCGGCCACCGGCAACGGCATGGGTGAACTCGACACCACCGCGCCATCAGCGGCGTGCACGAACACCAGCGGCAATCCGTCGGTCGGCGGCTGGATGTCGATGACGATGAACTCGACCGGGCTCGGCGATCTCAACGACTGGACGCTGCACCCGTCCGACGACTACGGGATCGCGCTGACGAACTCGACGACCGACAACAACCAGTGGAAGCAGTTCGACTCGTTCAACACCGCCAACGCACCGTACCTGTCGCTGACCTACGCTGCGGACGACCCGCCGCAGATCAACACGGAATACCCGCCCGACAACTACTCCTCAGCGTCGCTGACGCCGGAGTTGCTGGCGTCCGGGTCGGACCCGGACAGCTGGCCGGATCCGATCCAGTACGTGTTCACCGTCTACTCGACGTCAGGCACGGATATCGCGTCGTCGGGGAAGATCTCGACCGGGGACTGGACGGTGCCCGCGGGCGATCTGACGTGGGGGCAAGAGTATTACTGGACGGTCCAGGACTACGACGGGCTGGACTACAGCGTCGCGCCGGATGTCCGGTATTTCGGCACGCCTGTGCCGCAACCGCTGATCACCTCGGGGCTGTCGCAGAACGACAGCGGGCCCGGATTCGATCCCGCGTCGGGGAACTGGACCACCTCGGCCACCGACGCGCAGGTCTCCACCGTGGGGCCGGCGCTGTCGGTGCAGCGGGATTACAACAGCTTCGACCCGAGGACAACGGGCGCGTTCGGGACCGGCTGGTCGTCGGTCCTCGACATGCGCGTGAGTCCCGGGCAGACCAGCTCGTCGGGTGCCACCGCCACCGAGGTGGTCACCTACCCGGACGGGGAACAGGTCGGGTTCGGGCTGAATTCCAACGGGTCGTATACGGCGCCGCCGGGCCGGTACGCGACGCTGAGGTCGGTGTCCGGCGGCTTCACGCTGACCGACAAGAACGACACGGTGTACACGTTCACTCAGTCGCTGGGCAGCGGGCTGTACGGGATCACCGCGATCACCGACGCGCTGGGTCATGCGCTGAACTTCACCTGGAACTCCTCGAACGAGATCACCACGATGACGTCGGCCGCGTCGGGACGGGCGCTACACCTGACCTGGACGTCCCCCTCCGCGCCGTACTCCCCGCACGTCGCCTCGGTCTTCACCGACCCCGTGACTTCCGGCAACCAGAACACGGACCTGACCTGGCAGTACTCCTACACCGGTGACGAGCTCACGAGCGTGTGCCCGCCGATCAACTACAGCACCTGCTACGGCTACACCTATGCGGCGGGCTCGGATTATCCGGACGCGGTGCTTGACTCCGGGCCGGACTCGTACTGGCGGCTGGACGAGACGTCGGGGACGACGGTGGCCAGTTCGGTGCTGGTGAATGAGGGCACCGACAACGGGACGTACTCGGGCGTGACGCTCGGCGCGGCGGGGCCGCTGGCGGGCTCGTCCGCGACGTCAGCGGCGTTCAACGGCACGTCCTCCTACGCGACCTTGCCGGGGAACCTGCAGCTTGGCGCCGCCTACCAGTCGGTGTCCGTCTGGTTCAAGACCACCGCCACGAACGGCATCCTGTACTCCTACGAGAACACGGCGCTGAGCGCGGGCTCGACGACCAGTGATTACGTTCCCGCGATGTACATCGGCAGCGACGGGAAGCTGAACGCGGAGATATGGACCGGGAGCACTTCCCCGATAACGACCTCCTCATCGGTCGCCGACGGCAAGTGGCACCTGGCCACGTTGTCTGTCTCGGGGAACACGCAGACGCTATACCTGGACGGCGCGAAGGTCGGCAGCCTGTCAGGGACCATCGACGTGCTCAACCTGAGCAACCACTACATCGGGGCCGGGTTCGCCGGCGAGGGATGGCCGGACGAGCCGAACTCCGGGGGCACCGCCTACCCCATGTATTTCTCCGGCGACATCTCCGACGTGGCGTTCTGGACCCGTCCGGTGACCGCGGCCGAAGTGGCCGCGATGTATTCGGCGGGCACCCACGCGGCCGCGCTGGCGACGACGGTGACCCGGCCGTCAGGCAAGGTGTACGCGCAGGTCGCCTATAACCCGCTGACGGCCGCGGTCACGTCGGTGACGGATTCGAACGGCGGGAACTGGACCGTGGCGGCACCGTCGGTGACGGGGTCGAGCCAGGTGTACGCGTCCTCGGTCCTCGGCGATCAGCCGGCCGGCTACTGGCGGCTGGGCGACACCAACACCACCGATGCGGTCAACCAGGTCAATGGCGGCACCGCCGCCTACAGTTCGGTCACCCAGGGGGTTACCGGCGGGCCGTTCTCCGACACCACGGTCGACTCGTTCAACGGGACCAGCTCTTACATCCAGCTTCCCGTCGCGCCGATGACCGCGTCGGGGGATCAGTCGGTGTCGCTCTGGTTCAAGACCAGCACCGCCGACGAGGTCTTGTACTCCTACCAGAACGCGGCCCTCAGCGCGGGCTCGACGGGCGGCGGTTACGTGCCCGCCCTGTACATCGGCAGCGATGGCAAGCTCAAAGGCGAGTTCTGGACCGGGAGTTCCGCGCCGATATCGACGTCATCGGCGGTAGACGACGGAAAGTGGCACGAGGTCGTGCTGTCGGCTGCGGGGACGACCCAGTCGATGTACCTGGACGGCGCGCTGGTCGGCACGCTGTCAGGCAACATAGACGTGCTCAACCTGCCAAACGACTACGCCGGGGCGGGGTACATCAGCGGGCTGTGGCCGGACAACAGCCATTCCGGCGACACGGCGACCCCGCTGTACTTCAAGGGTGATCTCGCCGAGGTCGCCGTCTACCCCGCCGCGCTGACCGCCGCCCAGGTGACCGACCAGTGGCAGTCATCGAAATACTCCAGCGGCCTGACACCGGTGGAGAACGTCACCGTCACAGATCCCGGCGGCAAGACCCTTTCCTACCGGTACGACCCGCTGAACGGGGACCGGATCCTGGCGCAGACCGACGCCCTTGGCAACACCACAAAATACGGATACGACGTCAACGGCTTCCTGAACACGGTCACCGACCCGGACGGGAACGTGACGGTGACCGGGCACGACATCCGCGGGAACCTGGTGTCGCAGACGACCTGCCAGAACCAGCCGGCGCAGAAATGCTCGACGGCCTACTACAGCTACTACCCCGACGACACGTCACAGTCTCCGGCGGCGGACCCGCGCAACGACATGCTGCTGACGGCGCGGGACGGCCGGTCCTCCTCGGCGTCCGACAACAGGTACCTGACGGTCTACACCTACGACACCAGCGGCGACCTGACTGCCGAGACGACCCCGCCGGTGCCCGGCTTCACCTCCGGCCGGACCACCAGCTACGCCTACACGACCGGGACCGGCACGACGGGCGGCTACCAGGGTGCGGTCCCGCCCGCGGGGCTGCCTTACCAGGAAACCTCCCCGGGCGGCGAGATCACCGACACCCTGTACTACGCCGACGGGGACGTCGCGCAGGTCACCGACCCCGACGGGCAGGTCACCCAGTACACCTACGACGGGATCGGGCGCGTCCTGGCCAAGACGGTCATCTCCAACAGTTACCCGAACGGGCTCGTCACGTCTTACGCGTACAACCAGATGGGGCAGGTCGTCACCGAGACCGACCCACCGGTCACCGACCGGGTCACCGGCGCGGTGCACACCGCGCAGATCACCACGACGTACGACGCCGACGGGAACGTGCTGTCCCAGACGGTGGCCGACACCACCGGCGGGGACGCCTCGCGCACCGTGTCGTACACCTATGACAGCCACGACCTGCTGGCGTCCTCCACCGACGCCACCGGCGCGGTCACGAAGTACACCTACGACGCCTACGGCGACCTCGCGACCCAGTCCGACCCGGCGGGCAACGTCACCAGTTACGTCTACGACGCCGACGGCCGCCTTGACACCGTCACCCTCGATAACTACACGGGGGATCCGGCGAATCCGTCCGCACCGGTGAACCTGGTGGAGTCTTCGCGCGCTTACGACCCGGCGGGCCGCATGGTCTCGATCACCGACTCGATGGGTAACGTCACCTCCTACGGCTACACGGACAACGGCCTGGTCGCCACCATCACGCGCACCAGCCCGGGCGGCGCGTCATTCACCGAGCAGGCGAACACCTACGACGCCGCGGGGAACCTGATCACCCAGGTGACGAACAACGGCGCCACGACCACTGACTACACGGTGGACGCGGCGGACCGGGCCACGTCGCAGACCCTCGACCCGTCCGGGCTCGACCGGGTCACGAACCTCACCTACTCACCCGACGACCAGGTCATCACGCAGTCGCTGTCCGGTTCCGCGGGCACGCCGGCCCGAGTCACCGACTACACGTACGACGGCCTGGGCAACATGACCTCGCAGAGCGTGCATGACGACAACGCCGCGCTCGCCCCGTCCGGATGGTGGCCGCTCACCGACGGGACAGGCGTCCCGGCCAACTACTACCCGACGATCGCGGCCGATGACTCGGGCAACGGGAACCCGGCGACCCGGTCCTCGGGAGTGACGTGGAGTTCGGGGTCGGCCACGTTGAACGGCACGAGCGGGTCGTTCGCCACGGCCAGCGGCGTGCTTTCGACCACGGCCTCGTATTCCGTGTCCGCGTGGGTGGACCTGGCGTCGACCTCGGGATTCCAAACGGTGGTCGGCCAGGACGGCACCGCGGACAGCGCGTTCAACCTGCAGTTCGACCCCACGACCGGGGACTGGAACCTGGCGCACAACAACAGCGACGCGACCGGCACGACCACTACCAGGGCGATGTCCTCGTCGGCCGCCGTGACCGGCACCTGGACGCACCTCGTCGGCACCTACAACGCGTCGACCGGAGCGATGGGCCTGTACGTGAACGGCACATTGTCCGGCACCGCGACCGACACCACGAAGTGGGCGTCGTCCGGGCCGCTGACGATCGGGCGCGGCCTGTGGGACGGAAACCCCACCGACTGGGTCAACGGGCAGATCGCCAACGTGCAGGTGTACCCGTACGTGGTGTCCGCGGCCCAGGTGTCGGCGCTGTACGGCGCGGGAAGAGGCGGCATTCCGGCCGGGGAGGACCGGCTGACCACGACCTGGACGCTCGACGAGCGCGGGCTGCCGACCTCGATGACCGACCCGGACGGCAACGTCACGCACTACTCCTACGACGAGGCCGGCCGGCTGGCCGTGACCACCGGGCCCACGATGACGACCCAGGTCTACGGTGGCTCCGCCACCGCGACCGCGCCGACGACCATGACGGGTTACGACACGTTCGGCGAGCCCGCCGAATCGTCGGACGCCAACGGGAACGTGACGGTCACCGCTTATGACGCGGACGGCCGGGCCGTGTCGGTGACCGCGCCGCCGTACACCCCGCCGGGGTCGTCGTCGCCGATCAGCTCGCAGTCGTCGACGACGTACAACTCTCTCGGGCAGGTCACCGCCCAGACCGACCCGCTCGACAACCAGACGGCCTACACCTACGACCAGCTCGGCGACGTGGCGACCGTGACCGCCCCGAACGGCGGGGTAACCCACTACACCTACGACACGAACGGCGACCAGCTGTCGGTCACCGGCCCGACCGGGGCGCAGACGCAGGCCACGTATGACTACATGGGCCGCGCGATCACCTCGACCCAGCTGGAGCGCTACCCGTCGGCCGCGGCGAACACGACCGACTACGCGTACGGGACGGGCGGCTGGCTGTCGTCGTCCACGTCGCCGGACGGGGTGACCACGTCCTACGCCTATGACGCGGCCGGGGAGCCGGTCACGGTGACCGACGGGGCCGGGAACAAGACCAGTTACGGCTACGACCCCGCGGGGGACCGCACGTCGGTCACCTATCCGGACGGGACGCAGACAACGGACGCGTTCGACGAGGCTGGCCGGCAGACGGGATCGACCGACTTGTCAGCGTCCGGCGCGGCACTGCGTTCCGATTCGGCGGCCTACGACAGCGACGGGAACCTGATCGCGTCGACGGACTACCGGGGAAACACGACCAGCTACAGGTATGACGCCGCGGGTGACGTGACCCAGGAAGTGCAGCCGGTGACCCCGACGTCGGCGATCACGACGTCGTTCGGATACGACGCGGCCGGGAACCAGACCCTGTACACCGACGGGAACGGGAACCAGTGGTGGACGACGTACAACTCCTGGAACCTGCCAGAGTCGCGGATCGAGCCGACTACGGCGGCCTACCCGACGGCGGCCCAGTCGACATTCACTACCTCCTACGACGCGGACGGCCGGCCGGTGACGCTCACCGAGCCCGGCGGGGTGACCGCCAGCGACTCCTACGACAGCGTGGGCGACCTGACCGGGCAGTCGGGGTCGGGAGCGAGCGCCGTCACGGCGGGCCGGTCGTTCGGCTACGACCTGGCCGGGAACATGACCTCGGCGTCTACGTCCAACACCGCCCCGCAGTCCCAGCCGTCGAACGCCACCAGCGAGTCGTTCACTTACGACGACGAGGGCCTGCTGCTGACCGCCTCAGGTTCGGCGGGATCGTCCTCGTTCACCTACGACGGGGACGGCCAGCTCGCCTCCGCCGCCACCCCGGCGGGGACCGCCACCTACGGCTACGACAACGACGGCCGGCTGGCGTCGATGTCGGACCCGGCCACGGGCAGCACGCTCACCTACAGCTACAACAGCCTGTCGCAGCTATCGCAGATCAGTTACGGCGCGGGCGCCGATGTCCGCGCGTTCGGATACAACAGCCTGCACGAGCTGACGTCGGACACGCTGGCCACCTCCTCCGGCCAGACGGTCGGGTCGATTAGCTACGGATACGACCCGAACGGGAACCTGACGTCGAAGACCACCTCGTCCGCGTTCGCGGGGTCCGCCACGAACACCTACACCTACGACGAGGCGAACCGGCTGACGTCGTGGAACAACGGACCCACGACGACCAGCTACGCGTACGACCCGGCGGGGAACTTGACCCAGGCGGGGTCGAAGACCTACACCTACGACGCTCGCGACGAACTCACCAACGACGGCACCAACGGCTACAGCTATTCCGCGAACGGCGCGCTGGCGTCGGAGGCCACCTCGTCGGGAACGGCGTCGTTCACGACGGACGCGTACGGACAGCAGGTCACGGAAGGCACGCAGTCCTACCTGTATGACGCGCTTGGCCGGGATGTGCAGGTCACCACCGGGTCGGGCGGCGTGACGCCGCTGTCGTACCAGGGCGACAGCGACCAGCTCACCTCCGACGGGGCGGCCACGTACACGTGGGACCCGGACGGGACGCTGACCGGCACCGGTGTGGTCGGCGGCTCCCCATCGCAGGGAGTGCTCGACTACACCGACCAGCACACCGACGTGGTCGGCCAGTTCAAAGCCTCGGGCGCAAGCCTTTCCTGGTCGGCTGGCTACGACCCGTGGGGGAACGTGCTCACCGGATCCTCGCTGGCCGGGTCGCTGGGTTACCAGTCGCAGTTCACCGACCCGGCGACGGGCAAGGTGCAGATGGGCGCCCGCTGGTACAACCCGGGCACGGGCGGGTTCCAGGACAAGGACACCGTCACCGTGAACCCGGTGCCGGACCCGGCGGCCGGGAACCCGTTCGCGTACGCCGCCGACAACCCGCTCACCGGCACCGACCCGTCCGGGCACATGCTCATGATTTGCGACGACTACGGCTGCGGGTCGGTGCAGGCAATCATCCATCAGTACGACGCGATCCAGGCTGCGCAAAACGCCTGCAACGCCGCCTGTCAGGCGGCACAGCAGCAGGCCTCGTACTGGGCGTCCCAAGACCAGCGGGCGCAGCAGCAGGTGCAGCAGGCACAGCAGCAGGAGTCCTCGTGCAGCGGGTGGACGTCGTGGTTCAGCCCGTCCTGTGACCTGCACCGAGCGGAGTCGTACGTCCACGCGGCCGTGCATTACGCGATGCAGGCAGCGGACATGGTGGCCAAGTACACCGCCGAGGCGGCCCGGCTAGCGGTCCGAGATACGTCGCGGGCGGTGGAGGACGCGGCCAACTGGGGCGCCCACGGCGCGCGGGCGGCCTGGCATACGGTGGCGCAAGCGGGGTCGCGGGCCTATCACGACGCGGCGAAGTGGGCGGCGGCCGGATATCAGACGGTCACCCACGCGGTCACCACGGCCTATCACTACGTGGCCCGCGCGGCGACAGCGACGGTTCACTACGTCGAGCACCATGCCGCGACGATCGCCGCGGTCGCGGTGTCGGTGGCGGCGTTCGCCGGGTGTGAGGCCGTGACCGCCGGAGCCGGAACGATAGGCTGTGCCGCGATAGCCGGGGCGGCGGGCAACGCGGTGTCGTATGCGATAACCGCCGCGCAGACCGGCAAGTTCTCCTGGTCAGGCCTGGGCGAGTCGGCGCTGGCCGGCGCGGCGGTCGGCGCCCTGTCCGGCGGCCTGGCCGAGGGTGCCACCTCGCTGCTGTCCGGCCTGGCCGGCACGGTGCTTGGCTCGGGCGCCGCCGAGGCCGGCGACGCGCTGGCCACCAGCGCGACAGAAGAGGCGGTCTCCACGACCACCGAGTCGGCCGCCACCACCGCCGACGCCACCGCCAGCACGGCGGCCGACGACGCCGTGGCCCGAGGCGGCGCGACCGTCGACGAGGGCGGCCAGGGCGCGCCAGACAATATCGACCTTTACCATGGCACCAGCGCAGAGTCCGCATCGAACATCAGAGGCAATGGGATCGACCTCAGCGCGGGAAGGGCCAACGTTGACTTCGGACGGGGCTTCTACACGACCCGTGACCCTGAGCAGGCCGCGACTTGGGCTGCGCAGCGATACGGCGAGTCCGGCACCGTGCTCCGCTACAGCGTGCCGTCGAGCATGTTCGATAACCTGTCCGGACGGGTGTTCCCGGGGGCGGACAGCGACTACCTGGACATGGTGTCCTCAATGAGATCGGGCGGGCCGATGCACTCGTATGACTATGTCGAGGGACCGCTCCTGGCCAACCCACGCGATTTTCTTGCCGGTAAAGAACCCATCACCTTCGGAAATCAGATCTCGTTCCACACGGAGAACGCGGTGAACCTTCTGAACGGGTACTTGCAGCCATGACAGATATTAAGGTCACCGGTACCGAGGCAGCGCAGGAGTATTTCGAGGAAATCGTTCGCGAAATGGTCTTGTTGTTCCCGATAACGCGAGCGGAGGCCGCGGGCCGCCTGAACCGTTTTTGGTCTGGCCACGACTTCAGCCGGGAACTAGATGTCAATCTGCTCCAGCATGAGGAGCCTCCATACTGGGCCAAGACGATCTACTACGGGCCGAACGCGCGGTGGTGGAATGGCGAAGAGGGCCTTGAGCCGCAACCATATCCGTGAAATCGATACGAGGCTCGCGAGACGGTCGGCTCACGGGGTAGCGAATGCCCCCAGCCGGGACTCATAGTCGTACCGGTAGATCTCCCGGCCGCCGAGGTACGCCGCTTCGGCGCGTGACATGACGTCCAGCGGGTCGCCGGACCAGATGACCAGGTCCGCGTCCTTACCGACAGTCAGCGACCCGAGCCGGTCCGCCACGCCAATGATCCGCGCCGGATTAATCGTCACCGCGCGCAGCGCCGTGACCGGATCCAGCCCCTCCTTGACCGCCAGCGTCGCCTGGTGAATGAGGAAGTGCACCGGCACGACGGGATGGTCGGTGGTGATCGCGATCGTCACGCCGGCGGCGGCGAGCCGTCCCGGGTTGGCCAGCGACCTGTTCCGCAGTTCCACCTTGGACCGCGAGGTGAACAGCGGCCCGATCACGACGGGGATTCCCGCCGCGGCGATCCTGTCCGCCAGCAGGTGCGCCTCCGTGCCGTGGTCGATCACCAGCTCGTACCCGAACTCCCGCGCCAGCCGCATCGCGGTCGCTATGTCGTCGGCACGGTGGCAGTGCTGGCGCCAGGGGATCTCCCGGCGCAGCACGCGGCCAAGGGCCTCGAGTTTGAGATCCCTGGGAGTCGGCCCGTTCCGTTCTGAAGAGTGGTTTTCCGCCGCTTGCTTGGCGAGGTAGTTGCTGGCTTCCACAAAAGCCGACCTGATCACGGCCGCCGTGCCAAGCCGGGTGGACGGGGTTTCCTTCCTGTCCCCGTAGACCCGCTTGGGGTTCTCGCCCAGTGCCGACTTCAGGCCCGCCGGCTCGCGCAGCACCATGTCTTCCACGGTGCGGCCCCAGCAGCGGATCGCGGCCGTCTGCCCGCCGATCGGGTTGCCAGAACCGGGGTTGATGTTTACCGCGAGCACCCCGCCGGCGATCGCGTCGCGGAAACCCTCGTCCGCGGGGTTGATCGCGTCAACCACCCTGACGTGTGCCTGCACGGGGCCGGTCAGCTCGTTGCTGTCGGTGCCGGCCCAGCCTTCGCCTTCCTCGTAGACGCCCAGATGGGCATGCGCGTCGATGAAGCCGGGCAGCACCCACTTGCCTGCCGCGTCCACGACGTCCGCGCCGGGCGGGACCGTGAAACCGGGGCCAGACACGGCCGCGATCTTGCCGTCAACCACCAGCACAGTTCCGTCGTCGATGGGATCACCCTCGATGGGAACGACACGCCCGCCCGTGATCGCGATGCTGTTGCCGGCCACGCCACCGCCCTTTCACTCCCGCGATTCGCCGCCCCAATCATAGGCAGCGCGCTGGTATCAAGATCAGCTCGCGCCGATGTACGCGCGGCCCTTGGCGGTGCGCACCGCGTCCTGCAGGGTCGCGAGGTCGTACGCGCCGTAGTGCCGCTTGCCGTTGATGAAGAACGTCGGGGTGCCGGACACGGTAGCCAGGTCCGCGGAGTCGACGTCTTCCGCGACCCGTGCCGCGCCCACGTGCTTTTTCAAGTCGGCGCTGAACTTCGCCGTGTCAAGGCCCAGGTCCTCCCCGTACCGCACCAGGTCCCGCGTGGTCAGCGCGCCCTGGTGGTCCATCAGCATGTCGTGCATCTCCCAGAACTTGCCCTGCCTGTCCGCCGCCTCGGCCGCCTCGGCGGCTAGCTGCGCGTGCGGATGCACGTCGGTGAGCGGCAGATGCCGGAACACGAACCGCAGCTCGCCGTGCTCCCTGAGCAGCTCGCGGACCGCCGGCTCGGCCTGACCGCAGTACGGGCACTCGAAGTCGCCGTACTCGACGAGCGTGACGAGCGAGGTCTCCGGGCCGCGGATGTGGTCCCGTTCCGGGTCGACGGGCACGGCCAGGTCGGTGATCGACGTTCCGGTGCCCAGCAGCGCACGAAGCCGGGACCGCGGCGACAGCAGGTTGATCCCGCGGAAGATCGCCCACGTCAGGATCGTCGCGCCGATGGCGCTGGACAGGATGCCGAGCTTGGCCTCGGCGAGTTCGGTGCCGGTGAACGCGAGCGAGGCGATCAGCAGCGAGACGGTGAACCCGATGGCGGCCACCGCGCCGACGCCGGTGACCGCGCCCCAGCCGATGGGGGGAGCGAGCTTCTTCTTCGTGAACTTGCTGACCAGCCACGCGGTGCCCACGGTGCCCACCGGCTTGCCGACCAGGTATCCGATCATGATGCCGAGCGTGACCGGCGAGGTATACGCCTTCGCCAGGAACGACCCGCTGATCACGATGCCGGCGTTGGCCAGCGCGAACAGCGGGACGATCACGTAGCTGGTCCACG
The DNA here is from genome assembly GCA_035571275.1 of Trebonia sp. Taxonomy (GTDB): domain Bacteria; phylum Actinomycetota; class Actinomycetes; order Streptosporangiales; family Streptosporangiaceae; genus Trebonia. The sequence goes on along the minus strand of DATMKQ010000412.1, from coordinate 1,746 downwards.
GGTGGTAGAACTCCTGGAGCCGCTCGTTCGGCGAGATGGCGGTCCTGACCACCTCGCGCGCTTCTTCCGCGAGCCGCGCGGTGGGCTGCTCACGGAACAGCCGGAACGTGTCGGTGGCCTGCTCCAGGTCCGCCCGCGTGGCCGGGTACGCGCACGTCAGCAGGCCGATGACCAGCCCGGTGACGATCGGGTCGATCCCGGAGTTGAAGAACGCCGCCCAGGCGCCCAGTCCGAGCAGCAGGTAGAGCGGGCCGTTGCGGTTCCCGCGCCGCCTGAGGTAACCGCTGACCGCGAGCAGGGCGGCGCCGAGGATCAGCGGCACCACCTTGACGTGGCTGCTGTAGAAGATGGCGATGACCGCGATGCCGGCCAGGTCGTCGACGACGGAGAAGGTCAGCAGGTAGGTGCGCACCCGGTCGGGCAGCCGGCTGCCGCCCGCGAGCGCCAGCGCGCCGAGCGCGAACGCGGTGTCGGTGGACATCGTGGTGCCCCAGCCGTGCGCGGTTGGCCGGCCGACGTTGAACGCGAGGAAGATCGCGATCGGGACGAGCATGCCGCCAAGCCCCGCCAGCAGCGGCAGCGTCAGCCTGCTCCGGATCCGCAGCTCGCCCATGTCCCATTCGCGCCGCGCTTCCAGCCCGACGACCAGGAAGAACAGCGTCATCAGCCCGGAGTTCACGAACGTTCGCAGGTCCATGGAGATGCCGTGGCCGCCCTCGCGGATCAGCAGCCCGGTGTCCCAGAAGTGCTGGTAACTGGCGTTGCTGATGTTCGCCCAGATCAGCGCGGCCAGCGTCGCCCCGGCGAGCAAGGCGGCGCTGCCAGTCTCGGTGCGCAGGAACTGCCGAAGCGGCGTCAGCCGCACCGGCCTCCACAGCGTGCGGCCGCCCTGCTGCTCATCGCCGCTGTCCGTCCGCGGCTCACCGCCGATGGTGATCCGCGGCTCGGCTCCGCTGCCAGCTGGCCGGGCCCCTTGCAGGCCGTCTCGCCGGCCGTCTTGCTGTTCCGGCTCGGTGTTGCGCCGCGCGTCGGCCTGGGACTCGGTCATGCCCTCATTTTCGCGTAGTCTCGCCGCCAGGTGACGGCCGCACCCGTAAAGTGCCAGCGCGCACACGGGAGTCAGCCGCGGTTTGGTAAACCCCCGCCCCCTCCGCCGTGTTCCCGTTGGGCCGCCAGCCCGAACGCGTTTTTGATTATCATGGATCACTTTCCATGCTATGACCTGGAAACCGATCCACGCTCCTCGACCAGGCAGGCCGGCGCCCAGGCCGGCGTCTAGGATCGGCAGGGTGACACTGGACCAACCGGACGAACGGGTCGCCGCCGCGGCGGCGCACTGGGGTGCCCGCTTCACGGCCAACGGCACCGACTACGGCGACTTCACCGCGACGATGAGCCGGATCACCCGCTGGGACGACTGGTGCCGGGAGTGGGGGAGCACCGCCCTGCGCTACGAGCAGCTGGCGGAAAGCGCCGAAGACGCCGGCCATCTCCAGACGGCCGCCGGCGCCTGGCGGCGCGCCGCGCTGGCCTGGCACTGGGGCAAGTTCGTCTTCGTCGACCACCCGGACGAACAGCGCGCCGCGCACGACCGCGCCGTCGCCTGCTACCGCAACGGCGCCGCCGCCCTGACCCCGCCCGCCAGGCTTGTGCACATCCCGTACGCGGGCACCAGCCTCCCCGCTTATCTGCGCGTGCCCGCCCCCGCCCCCGCCCCCGCCCCCGCGCGCGCGCCCGTGCCCGCCT
>DATMKQ010000411.1:0-8584 GCA_035571275.1 Trebonia sp. | reverse complement strand
ACTGGCCGAGCCTTAGTTTCGCGCCGCGCCTACGGCGGCGCCGAACCGCGCGCGAGGAACTCATTCACGGTTGCCACGAACGAGCCTGGGTCGTCTACCCAGGGGAAGTGCCCGATTCGCGGCAGGACCGCCAGGTCGGCGTTGCCGAACAGGGCAGCCAGCCGGCGGACGGCGGTGGACGTTGGCCAGATGTCGTACTCACCGGCAACTATCAGCACCGGCGCCGTCAGCGCCGCGAGCCGTTCGGGCAACTCTTGATCTGGCTCGAAGCTGTTGTAGAACCCCTCCGTAGCCGGCTGGGCGAACTGCGCGGGCTCGGCGGCCGTCTGCGCCTGCGCCGCGGCGTTCCATTGCCTATACAGCAGGGGCGCCGCCAGCCACTTGTACCGCTCCAGTTCTCGCGCGGACGTGGCCTCGGCGTACAGTGCGGCGACCGCGTCGGCGTACCAGGGCTCCCGCTCCCGCAAGGCCAGCACGTCGTCTACGCCCAGGTCAGACGGGATGCCGGCGACGCGAAGGGACGGAGCGACCAGCACAAGATGGTCGAGCCGGTGCGGGTGCCCGGCCGCGTACAGCAGACAGATCCCGCCGCTGGCCGAGTGCCCGAACAGGTCCATCCGGTCCAGCCCGAGGTGCTCGCGCAGCGCCTCGACATCCAGCACAAGCCGGTCGACCCGGTACGTCGCCGGATCTCGCGGTGCCTGCGACGCGCCGGTGCCACGGTTATCCAGCAGGATCAACGTCCGGTGACTGGTAAGACCGCCCAGCTCTCCGAGATACTCGACAGCCTGGCCCGGCCCGCCGGGGATGCACACGAGCGGCGGCCCGGACCCAGCCACCCGATATGCCAGTTCCGTACCGTCCCAGGAGCGAAACCGTCGCATGCGACCTGAGTCTGCCACGGACATCCATAGCCGGCCCACCGATGATTGCGCGGCCCCGGGCCCGTCTACCTTGGTACCCAGCGAAGACCGAGGAGGCATCCGTGAGTGACATGCCGCTCCCACCCGTCGTGGACGCGCAAACGTGGCAGCGTCAGCTGGATGAGCTGCGCGTCCGGGAGAAGGCCGCGACCCGCGAGCTTGACGCGATCGCCGCGCAGCGGCGGCGGCTGCCGATGGTGAAGATGCCCGACTACACGCTGGAGGGCGAAGAGGGGCCGGTCCGGCTAGCCGACGTCTTCGGCGGCATGTCGCAGCTGATCGTGTACAGCCACATGTGGTTCGAGGGCCAAGAGTGGCAGTGCCACGGCTGCACCGGGTACACCGCCGAGTTCACCCGGCTGGAGTTCCTCGAGGACTACGACGCCCGGTTCGTCATTGTCACCCAGGGGCCAATCGACGAGGCGCTCGCCTACAAGCTCAAGGTTGGCAACACCATGACCTGGTACTCCACTGCCAACAGCCCGTTCGGCACCGATGTCGGCGCCCCGCCCGGCGGCGGGTTTGCGGTGAACGTGTTCCTGCGCGACGGCGACACCGTTTACCGCACCTGGCACACCGACGGCCGTGGCACCGAGCAGCTCTCCTACTCCTTCGGCCTCATCGACCTGCTCCCCTACGGTCGGCGCGAGGACTGGCAGGACTCCCCCAACGGCTGGCCGAGGGAGCCCGCCGGCAACCGCTGGGCCACCTCGCAGGACATCGCCGCCGCCTACGGCCCGCGCGGTTAGGACCAGTCGGCTCCCGCGGTCCTCAGCCGATCGCCATCGCGAAGATGTGCAGGGCAGCGTTGTAGCCGGCCACGTTGCCCAGGCTCGGCAGTTGCACCGCCTCGACCGTCTTGCCCGTGGCGAGCGGCACCGACTGCTCGAACAGGTAGATCGTGTGGCCGGACGAGCCGCTCGGGTAGTTCGCGTAGTTCACCGCGGCGACCTGCGTGTTCGACGGGTTGCCGTTGGACCCCGACGGGTACCAGAAGTTGCCCACATCCAGCGTGAACGACTGCGTGCTCCCGTCGGTGTAGTAGATCGTCCCGGTGCCGGACTCCACCGAGTTGTTCGCCGAGGCCAGGAACCCCAGCGACGACCCCGAACCAGAGATCGCGATCGTCTGCCCCTCCGCCATCGTGTTGTCCGGCGTCGCCACCGCCGCGGACGGCCAGGTGAAGCTCAGCCCGCCCGCCGACACGGTCCCGCCGGGCGTGATGCCCTCCGCGCTAAGGCCCTCCGCGGACCACGAGGTGCCGATGCCGTCGAACCCGATGAAGGACGACGATGGGTTCGGGTTGGCGTCGTCGGTGATCCCGGTGTTGTTGAACGTCGCGGCGAGGTTGGGGTACGGGACCTGCACGGTCGCGGCGTTCTGCAAACTCCCGCCGGAGAACGAGGCGGTCGCGAGCAGCGCGAGTGTGCCGGGCGTCAGCCCCGTCGACGGCGCGGTCACGGTGAACGTCACCGAGCCCGTCGACCGCGCGGCCACGCTGCCCAGCGATTGAGAGGGCGTGACGGTCCAGCCCGACGGCACGTTCAGCGCGACCGTCGCGTCCCTCAGCGGCCGGAACGTCGGGTTGCTCAGCGTCGCCGTCACCGTGAACGTCCCTGACGCCAGCATCGTCGACGGCACTACGCCGAGCGTCGGCGCCGGCGCGGTGGGCGGTCCGTACACCCTGGCGTTGTAACCGGGGCTGGCGACCGTCGGCACCCTCACACTAGAAGCCTGGTTCCCCATGGCGACCAGGGACACCTGGTCAAGCCCGCCGGTCGTGGAGTCCAGGCCCCAGTCCGCGATCGCGATCGTGTTCTGGCCGTCGGTGTCGAGGATCCCGGCGGGGACGTAGAACTGGTGCTGCGGACCGACATTGTTCACATACCGCCCGACCAGCCAGCCGTTGACGTAGATGAACGCCCGGTAGTCGGCCGTGCCTGCGCCCGGCCCTGGCCCCCCGATCTGCACGTCGATCGGCACGTACTGGCGGGCCGGCAGGTGCAGGCTGAACGTCGTCCGGTACCAGCCCACGCCGGCCGGGACGCCGCGGGACGCCCAGCTGTCCGGCAGCGTCACGGACGTCCAGTCGGCGTCCGGGTAGCCGGGCAGGTCCCACCCATTATCAGACCCGTACAGCCCCGCCGCGTTCATGATCCCGCGTACCGGGTCTTGCAGGTTGGGGTCGGCGCCGCTCAGCCGCCAGGTGATGGAAGCGGTCGACCCGACGAGGGACGCGTTGTACAGGCCGACCTTCTCCCCCGACGGCCCCTCCGGGTTGCCCGTGTTCTCCACGAGGATGGCGATGACGTTGTCGTTGCCCGCCGACACGGCCCCGGCCGGGAACGCGAACGTCTGCGTGGACGGGCCCGCCGCGCCGCCGGAGCCGAGGAACGCGCCGTTGAGCCAGACCGAGTAGGCCCCGGTCGGCGCGATACCGTCGACGGTGAGCGTGACCCCGGTCTCGTTCCCAGTGGCAACAAAGTGCCCGCGGTACCACACGAACCCGTGGTCGTAGCCGTAGTCGGACGCGTAAAGCACCGGCGTCGACGGCGAGTTCGCGTTGGATGTCGGGTGGTCGGCCAGCGTCCAGCCGCTGTCGTCGAAGCCTGGCTGCGCTTCCGGCGTCTCGTACGAGAACTTCCACCCAGTCAAGGCAGGCAGGCTCACTGGCGCGGGTCCGGGGACTGTCCCGCTTAGGGATCCGTCCGTGTCCCGAGTAACCGCTACCGGGCTTCCGTTCCAGTTGACCGAACGAATGGTGCTTCCCGCCCAGACCGTGATGTTTCCGTTAGTAGTCGTGTCGCCGGTCAGGCGCAGTGTTCCGCCACGTGAAGAGGCAGTGCGGACGAGGTAGGCGCCTTCTATAAGTACCGGTCCCGCGCTCGTCTGTTCCGGCCAGAAGTCCTCGGCGGTGTTGGTGTCCGCGATCAGCAGCAGCAGCGGCGCGCGGCCGCCGCCCTCCACCTCAACCTCCTGCAGGCCGTTGTGCGTGTAGTCCAGCCGCAGGTCGCCGGTGCTTGCGTCCCAGGTCTGCGTGACGTTGCCGGATAGCACGTTCACGGTTGGCTGGCTGGTGTAATTCAGCACGGTCTCGCCGTCGGTTCCCGCCGGATCGTACAGCACGGCGGTGTCGTGCCCGCCGATGGTCGCCTGCGTCATCAGCTCGGAGGTCGAGTAGACAAGCTGCTGCCCGCCGAAGGCGTAGTTGGCGACGAGCATCCGGGAGTCCCGCCCGTCCAGCGTGATCGCGCCGCTCTGCGGGACGACGGGGAAGTAGTCCGCGAGCTGCGCGCTGGTCGGCACGTTGATCGCGTCGACGACTACCGTGTCGGCGCTTGACGCGGCGTTCTTCTCACCCGTAACGGTGATCGCCAGCGTGTGCGTGCCGGCTGACAGCCCCGTGTCGCTGAACAGGACCTGCTGGAACTGCTTGCCGCCGGGCGCGTAGGTGTCGACGTCGACGGGGGTGCCGCCGTCGACGGAGACCGCCGCGATGCCGCCGTTGGTGTTCTTCGGCCCGATCCACTGCACGGCCGTCCCGGTGAACGTCACCGTCATGGACGCGCCCGTCTGCGTGGAGAACGACTCGGTGCTGTCGTAGTCACCGTTGGTGTACCCGGCGCTCGGGCCGGCGTGCGTCCAGGTGCCGCTGTACACAAGCGCCGTGTTCGCGTCGTCGTAGGTGTATCCGACCGTATAGGTGTTGAGCGCGATGTGTGTGCTCGTGGTGGCGGTCGAGGACGCGTTCGCCTGCCGGATGTAGACGAACTCGGTCCCGTCGCTCGGGTTGACTCGGGCCATCGCGGAGATCGCGGGGTTGTCCGGCGTCGGGGCGGCCGCCACGGTCGTCTGTGCCAGCGGCGCGACGGACGTCTCGAAGTCGTTGATGAGCTTGTTCTCGCCGTACTTGGAACCGGCGATGTCGTTCGGGTCCGACGGCGTGCCTATCTCCCCGGTCTCGCTGATCGCGGCGCCGTAGTCGTAGCTGCTGTAGACGTCCGGGTCCGGCAGCCACCCCCAGTTCGTTCCGCCCACGCCCATGTAGTTGGACTGCATGGTCACGCCCTGGGCGATGTTGCTCTTGTAGTAGACGTTCTCGAAGTCCGGGCCGGTCATCGTGTAGCAGTCGGCGTACCCGGACCCGCCCCAGCCGTCGAACGACCCGCCCTGGAACTCGGGCAGGTAGACCGGTTCTCCTTGGTAACTCGGGTAGCCGTACGGGTTGCCGAAGTTGGACGTGTTCGAGCAGTTGAACCCGACCGGGTAGTTGTCGGTGCCGCTGATGTTCACCGCGCCGAGGCCGGACGTGAAGGTCTGCGCCCCGCAGCACTGGTTGAACGTGAACGGCACCGTGATGCCATCTGCAACTGCCTGTTGCTCCAGGTCGGCCATGTAGTGGTCGGCCGAGGCGCCCTGACCGGTGTATTCATTCTCGATCTGATAGGCGATGACGTCCCCGCCTCGCGACACCTGGTGCGGCGCGATGATCGCGTCGATCTGCGAGAACCACTGCAGCGCCGCCGACAGGTACGGCTCGACATCGCTGCGGTAGCCGTTCTCCGACGTAAGCACCCACGACGGGATGCCGCCTCCGTCGGTTTCCGCGTTGATATACGGTCCCGGCCGCGCGATCACGTACAGCCCGGCCTGCTGCGCCATGTTGAGGAACTCGTTCATGTCCCTGACGCCGCTGAAGTCGTAGCGCCCCGGGGACGGCGAACTGTAGTCCCAGTCAAAGTAGACCGTGACCGCGTTGTACCCGTCGGCCCGCATCTTCTGCAGGTCATCGAGCCACAGGCCCGGTGACGGCGTGCGCCACGGGTCGAACTCCCCCGCGGTGATGAAGACCCGCTTGCCGTTGATCAGCATGGAGTACTGGTCATAGGAAACCGTCTGCGGCGTGCCGAGCAGCACGTGCTTCGGCTGCGCGATGGGCTCGGGCGTGACCGCGTTCGTGGTCGCGGCCGGGCTCGCTGGGCTGCTGTTGGACGTGTCGGCGGTGACGGTGAACGTGTAGCTGGTGCCGTTGGTGAGCCCGTCGACGATGGCCCAGTCGTTAGGGACGCCCGCGACGACCTGCTCGCCCCCGGGCTGGGCGGTGACCGTGTAGCTGATCACCGACCCGGCGCCGCTGGCCGGCGGACACCACACGACCGAGGCCGAACTCTCTCCGCCGATCGCCCGCGCGTCGGCCGGCGCGGTGACCGTCGCGCTGGCCGCCTTCGCCGTCGAGGCCGCTGGGCACGACGCGTCCATCCCCGTGGGCCTGTGAGAACCTGCTGCCTTTACCGGCTGCGCTGCCTTTACCGGCTGCGCTGTGCCCGCTGACGCGGAACTCTCCGCGACGGGAATCGTCATCGCCACGATCACGGCGATCGCGCTGAAAACGCGCGCCGCCGACGTCCACCTTCTAGACCCGTCCACTGTGACCATCCATCTAGAGAAGACGCCTATGACTTAACGCCAATGATCTATATAGTGTCAAGGCTTCCCACCAATCACTTTCGACGTGATCATCGATGGGCGCTAAGGTCGTACGGTGACGACGTCCCCTGATAACCAAGCCGAGCACAACCGCCAGACGCGAGACGCTTACGACCGGCTCGCGGCGGTCTGGACGGTCACCACCGACGACGGTCCGTTCAACGGCCTGCTGGAGCGGCCGGCGCTGCGGTCCCTGGTGCCCTCGAACCTGGCCGGCGCGGTCGTCCTCGACGCCGGCTGTGGCTCAGGCGCGCAAGCCGAGTGGCTGCTCGATCAGGGCGCTGACGTGATCGGAATCGACCTGAGCCCCCGGATGATCGAGGAGGCCAGGCGCCGCTGCCAGGGCCGGGGACGGTTTGTCGTGGCGGACCTGGCCGAGCCGCTGCCGGTCGAGGCGCGGTCGCTCGATGGCATAACTAGCTCGCTCGCGCTGCATTACGTCAGGGACTGGAGTATCCCGCTGCGGTCGTTCGCGACGGCACTGCGGCCAGGCGCGTGGGCTGTCATCTCACTCGATCATCCGTTTGGAAGCATGGCGAGTCAGCAAGGCGGCTACTTCGACACCGAACTGGTCAGCGACACGTGGCGCAAGGCCGACGTCGAGGTGTTGCAGCGGTTCTGGAAACGGCCGTTGTCGGCGGTCTCCGACGCCTTCGCCGACGCGGGGTTCGTCATCGACCGGATCGCCGAGCCGCAGCCGTCGGTGGAAGCGCTCGAGCGCTACCCGGACGACCTGGCACAGTTTGTCGGCGTTCCCATCTTCATCGTCTACCGGCTCAAGCTTGCGGGCTAGTCGATCATTGAGCCGAACCGAATCACGTTGCCGTCCAGAACGCTACTCGTGTGCTCACGACTGAAATCTATTACCTAGCCGGCTACCGTCGGCGCCGTGACGAAGATCATCACCTGGAACGTCAATTCGGTGCATACCCGGCTGCCACGGCTGGTCGCGTTGCTGGCCCGCCATCAACCCGATCTGGTTTGCTTGCAGGAAATCAAGACCACCGCCGAGGCTTTTCCCGCCAGTGAGGTCGCCGCCGCCGGGTACCAGGCCGTGGTGCACGGACAGGCCAGCCGCAATGGTGTCGCCGTCCTGGCCCGCGTTCCCGTGACGGATGTGGTCCGGGGGTTCGCCGGGGACCCGGTCCCTGAGCAGGCCCGGGTCTTGTCGGTCACCGCCGACGGACTTCGCGTGGTCTGCGTGTACGTGGTCAACGGCAAGGAGGTCAGCGCGCCAGAATACGAGCTGAAGCTGCGCTGGCTGGACGCGTTCACCGCCTGGCTGCGCGAGAGCCACCGGCCAACCGACCCGCTCATCGTCGCCGGTGATTTCAACATCACCCCGGATGACCGCGACGTCTATGCCCCTGACGTATGGCGCGGGCGCAACCTGGCCAGCGAACCCGAACGAGCCCGCATCCGCGGCCTGCTGGACTGGGGCCTGACCGACCTGGGCCGCCTGAACAACGAGGGCCCCGGGCCGTTCACCTTCTGGGACTACCGGGCCGGAGCGTTCCACCGCGGCTGGGGCCTGCGCATCGACCTTGCCCTGGCCACCGCCCCGGTCGCGGCCCGGTGTACCTCTGTGACCGTCGACCGCGACGAGCGCAAGCCCACCTTCGGTGAGGGCAAGCCGAGCGACCACGCGCCGCTGATCGTCAGACTCCGGGAATAGCGCGGCTGACTTTCAGACCGCGTACCGGTATGGCTCTTTGCGGTAGGTGAGTCCGGCGGGGGTTGTCCAGGTGAAGTAGCCCTGGGCGTCTTGAGTGAGCTGCCACCCGGGCAGCTGTTTCAGCTGGTGGTGCAGGCGGCATAGGCCGCCGATGTTGCAGGTACAGGACCTTCCGCCGCGGTCGTAGGCGAGGGTGTGGTCCTGGTCGCATTGTGCGGCGGGACGTCGGCAGATCGGGTTGCGGCAGATCCGGTCCCGGGTGTTCAGCCAGCGGCGGAGCCGGTCCGGGACCCGGTAGCCGGGTGCTTGCATGGTGTGCGCGCAGCCGCCCGCTGCAAGGTCGGCCGCGGCTCGTGCGGCGGCGTCGGCGTCGGCGATGTTCGCCGCCGGGATCGCCTTGATGAGCAGGTCGGCGAGGTTGCCGGGGTCGGGCTGGCCGCGGCCGGGCGGGGATCCGGTGCTGGTCGGCGGCCTGCCGGTGAGGCGGGTGATCGCGGCG
>DATMKQ010000410.1:0-4434 GCA_035571275.1 Trebonia sp. | reverse complement strand
AGTTCGGGGATGGCGCCAGCCTCGAACAGCAGCCGTTCGGTCAGGCTGGTCTTGCCCGCGTCAACATGCGCCAGGATTCCGAGGTTGAGTGTGCGCAAGGGACAACTGCTCCAGGAGTCGGGTCGGGACTGTCGGCAAGGCAGTTGCCGCACGCATCACGGGTACCTCCTGGAGAAGCCGTCCGCGGACAATCCATTACCGCCCGGCCCGGCGCCCCTCCGCAACCCATTTTCTGCCTGAAATCCGCGATATCCGCCGGGGCTTGTTCCATCGGCCCGGGCGTTGTCCATCCCGCTGAGCCTGGTGCGGGGAGGACCGCCGGGGTTACGTTCAGCGCATGCGCTTCGGGATCATCGACCATAACGACGACACGGGACGGCCGCACGTCCGGCAGGTCGCTGAGCGGCTGGAGCTGATCGAGGCCTACGACCGGCTGGGTTTCTACGCCTACCACCTGACCGAGCACCACGGGACGCCCCTGGCCGTCACGCCGTCGCCGCACCTGATGCTGGCGGCGGCCGCACAGCGGACCTCGCGGCTCCGGCTCGGGACGCTCATCACGATCTTGTCGCTGTACCACCCGATGCGCGTCATCGAGGAGGCGGTGACGCTGGACCAGCTGTCCAGGGGGCGGCTCGACCTGGGCGTGGGCCGGGGCGTCTCGCCCGCCGAGCTGGCGTTCCACGGCGTGTCTGGCGAGGAGGAGGCGCAAGGCCGGTTCGACGAGGCCTTCGCGATACTGCAGCAGGGGCTGACGTCGGACAGCGTGACCTTCGACGGGAAGTACTACAAGCTGCTTGACGCGCCGGTCACCTCGCGCCCGGTACAGCGGCCGCACCCGCCGCTGTGGTACGGCACCCGGACGCTGGCCAAGGCGCAATGGTGCGCGCGGCTCGGCATGCCGATGATGGCGCTCGTCCCGTCGCAGGCCGTCCGGGCGCTAACCGACGCCTACAAGGCCGAGTGGGCCTCGCTCGGGCGCCCTCGGGATGACCTGCCGCCGCTGGGCATCTCCCGGAACATGGTGCTCGCGCCGGCCAGCGAGGAGGCGATGAAGATCGCCAACCGGGCCTTCGCGCGGTTCAAGGACAGCCTCTACTACCTCTGGAAGAAATACGACATCCCGATACCGCCGCTCTTCCCGGCCGAAACGTTCGAGGGCATCCACGCGGCCGGTCACTTCTACGCCGGCGACCCGGCGGGCGCCCGCGAGTGGGTCGCCCGCCATCGCGACATCGGCGGGATCAACTACATGGCGCTGGAAACGTGCTTCGGCGACATGACCAAGGAGGAGGCACTGCAGTCAGCGGAACTCCTGGCCACCGAGGTGATGCCGCACTTCGCCTGATACCGAGGCCGCAGTGTGCACGCCGTGGACGCGAGCCGAGCGGGTGCCGCACCGCGGGCCACCGGGAGCGGCCCGCGGGGCGACACTGGGGCGTTACTCGTCAAGCGCTACTTCTCGACGTAAAAGAGGCGCTTGTTGACGAATTCGTCGACGCCGAGGGGGCCTAGCTCGCGGCCGAAGCCGGAGCGCTTGGTGCCGCCGAACGGCAGGTCCGCACCCTCGCCTGCCGGGGTGTTTACGTTGGCCATGCCGACCTCCAACTGCTCGGCGACCTTGATGGCCCGCTCCTCGTTGGTCGACCAGACCGCGCCGCCAAGACCGAAGTCCACCACGTTGGCGAGCTGAACCGCCTCGTCGTCGGTGCTGACCTCGTAGACGACGGCGACCGGGCCGAACAGCTCCTCGCGGTAGGCCCGCATTTCCGGGGTCACGCCGGTGAGCACGGCCGGGGCGAAGTAAGCGCCCTTACCGTCGTTGAGCGTGCCGCCGACGTGCAGCGTGGCGCCCTTCGATACCGCGTCCTGCACCTGAGCGAGGAGGTTCTCCGCTGCCTTACGGGAGACCATCGGGCTGTAGGAGCGCGGGGAGTCATCGCCGGGCTGGCGCGGTGACATCGCGGTGGCCCGCTCGACCAGGGCGGCCACGAAGTCGTCGTAGATATCGTCCATGACGATCATCCGCTTGTTGGAGTTGCAGGCCTGGCCGACGTTCTCCATCCGGGTGACCCAGGCGGTTTTAGCTGCTTCCCCGACGTCGTCGGTGTCGAGGATGATGTACGGGTCGGAGCCGCCAAGCTCAAGGACGACCTTCTTCAGGTTGCGGCCGGCTGTCTCGGCGACTATGGTGCCGGCCCGCTCGGAGCCGGTCAGCGACACGCCGTGCAGCCGCGGGTCGGCGATCATCGCGGCGACCTGCTCGTGGGTCGCGAAGAGGTTGACATACACGCCGTCCGGCACGCCCGCGTCCTTCATGATCTGCGCGATCGCCAGGGCCGAGGTAGGGCAGTTTTCTGCGTGCTTGAGTATGACGGTGTTGCCGACGATCAGATTGGGCGCGGCGAACCTGGCCACCTGGTAATACGGGTAATTCCACGGCATCACGCCGAGTACCGGGCCGACGGGCCGGTACTCGACGCGCGCGGTGTCATGGCCGGGCAGCGGCTTGTCGGCGATAAGCCTGGGGCCGTTGTCGGCGTAGTAGTTGAAGATGTCAGTGCAGAACTCGGCCTCGCCGACGCCCTGCGCGGGCCGCTTGCCCATCTCCTTGTTGATCAGCGCGGCCAGGTCGGCGGCGCGCTCGGTGAACAGCTCGGCGATCCGCTTCACGACAGCGGCGCGCTCGGCGACCGGGCGCAGCCTCCATGCCGCGAACGCCTCGGTCGCGGCGGCGAGCGCCTCCGCTACCTCCGCGTCCGTAGCGAAGGGGAAAGTCTCGGTCACCTCGCCGGTCGCCGGGTCGGTTACCTGATAAGGCGGGGTCTGCGTCATGCCTGCTCCCGGTGTCACTGCGGTAAAGGGTCCGTTGAGACCACGCTACGGGAGCAAGGTACCCAGCCCAAGACCCATCCCCCTCCCGGGGCCGGGACCGGGCCTGTGCGCGGCGGGTCTCTGGCACTCTCCCGCGCCAGCGTGCCTATCCCGCCCAGTACCACTTCAACTACCGTAACCGTCCTGACCTGCGGGTTCACCGAGTCGCTTACGCGGCCCAGCGGTACTGGTTGATCACCTTGGACCTGAGCCAAGCCGCGACTCTTCCACCTTCCGGCCGCGGCGAGCGCTCGTGAACCGTTTAGAGATGTGCCCTAGATGGCGGTGCCATGTGCGGGCCGAGCACCTGCCAGTTGGCCGGGAGCTTGGTCATGATGGGTCCACCGGGCTGGTCGCGATCGGGGTGGGGTACGCGCAACGCCATCGGGCCGGGGGCCGGAAGGGCGCCCACTCGCCGGGCGCCTGGGTCAATCGGTCGGCAATGACCCACAGGGCGGCGGGATGATTGCCGATGCCGAAGTGGCTCGCGTAGACCTCGACGTTCTCCGCGAGGCGGGAGGGCTGGTCCAGGCAAGCCCGCCAGGCGACGATGCCGTCCAGACGCGTATAGACGGAGGTGGCTGGGACGGGCAGTGGCCCGAGGTCGGCCTCCAAAGGCAGTTGGATCGTTTCAGTGTGCCGTTTCTCGAGCAGCCCGTACGCGCGCCGGGCGTTGCTGTGCGCGTGGTCCTTGAGCCGGATCGGGCTCGCTAGCGTGATTACCTGGCGTATGACGTCCGGATGACGCCGCCCGAGTTGACGGGCGAAGATGCCGCCGAGACTCCAGCCGATCACGCTCACCGGCCCGTCGTGGCGCGCGCGGAACTCGTGCAGGCGTTCGGGCAGGCCGCTGACGACTCGCGCAGTGGGTCCGATATTGCGCCCGAGTTCCCAGCCGTAGGCCGCGTAGCCGAGCGTGCCGAGGAAGCGGCGGAGGATCAGCGTGGACCTGTCGCTGGCCCCCAGGCCGGGGATGACCAGCACGGCGTGGCCATCTCCGCGGGGTGCCCGGGCCAGCGCCGGCAGCGTGGCCGACAGCGCCCCGATGTCCCAGGCAGAGCGGGCGTAGTCGGTGAGGTACAGCGCCTTGTTCGGCGCGCGCGTCGGCCGGGATGTCGTCGCCATCAGGTGAGCAACGTTCCGCCGTCGACCGGCACCACGATGCCGGTGATGTAGCTGCTGGCGGGGCTGGCGAGGAAGATCAGCGCGCCGTTGAGCTCTCCCGGCTCGCCTAGCCGGCCTGCCGCAGCGCGCGCGACTATCGCGGCGTGGGTGCGTTCGTTGAACTGGTCGCTCATCTCAGAGCCGAAGTGCCCTGGCGCGATCGCATTGACCCTGATGCCCTTGCGGCCGGTCCACTGCTGCGCCAGGTCCCGGGTCAGGCCGATCACGGCCGCCTTGCTCGCGGTGTACGCGGCCTGCGGCAGGCCCATGCTGGTGAGCGCCAGCACGCTGCTGATGTTGACGATCGAACTGCCGGGCTGCATCACCCGCGCGCATGCCTGCGCCATCCAGTAACTGGCGTTGAGATTGAGGTCGACCACGGAACGGAACTGTTCG
>DATMKQ010000409.1:0-13951 GCA_035571275.1 Trebonia sp. | reverse complement strand
GTGAAACGCCGACATCAACGGGTGAATAGGGTTGCGTGCGATCGGGGGCCCTGCTAGTAATCTCCTGAGCTGGCATGAGCGAAAGTGGGACGGGCGCGTGGGGACTCGGGTTTCGATTCGTGTAATTGCGGGGATCTTCCTCTTGGTCGCGACGGGGGTGGTCACCGTCTCCGCGCAGTCGGCGCAAGCCGTCCAGCACGCGCGAACGCGGGCCGGGGCGGCGGCCGCCTGCTCGCCCACGCTCCGGGCCATTTCCCTGTCGCCAGCGTCCGTGCCGGGAGGTGCCTCCTCCACCGTCACGGCCACGCTGACGTGCACGGCGAAGAAGGCACAGACGATCACCCTCAAGGGCTTTACCGGAACCCGGGTCCCGGCCGCGCTGCACGTGGCCGCGGGCAAGATCAGCGCGACAGGCACAATTACCACCGCGAGCAGGAAAGCGACCCTGCGCGGGTGGATCACCGGCACGCTCGGCAAGACCACCAAGCGGGCATTGCTGACCGTCGGCGTGACCCCGAAGACCTGCGGGTCCCCGGCGCTGTCCGCCGTCTCCCTGCCCAGCCTGGCCTACGTCGGCGACCACGTGGTCCTGGCGGTGAAGCTGACCTGCACGCCGGCCAGAGCGGTCCGGCTCTGGCTCGCGTCCGCCGACACTCCGGCGGCGGCCCCCCGCATACCGGTGCCAGCCACGGCGACGATCGGCGCGTACTACGGCGCGGCGAACATCGTGCTGGCCCCGAAGGCATACCAGCCGGGTCAGTACAAGTCGGCAGTCTCCGTTCACTACGGCAGCAAGACCCTCTCCCGCACGATCACGGTCGACCCTGGGCTCTCGGTATTCGCGAATTCCGAGGACAGCTGCTCGCCGAATTCGGCGAACCCGTACATCTTCTTCACCGGGGAGATTCCGTCCGGCGGACTGACCGTGAAGCTCAAGTCGAACAACTCAGCCATCACCGTCCCCGCGACCGTCACGTTCAGCCAGCCGGGGTCCACTGGCGGCGGGTTCCCCGGGGTCACCGTCAAGAGTGTCAGCGTGAACACCAAGGTCACGCTTTCAGCGACTCTGGGCAGCCGGACGCTCACCTTGTCGATCGTGCTGATCCGGTCGTGGCGCAGCGGCGACAAGATCACCCTGATGCCGCAACCCGGCCCAGGCCCGCTCTATGGACCGTCAGTTGGTTACGAATACCTCGTGTACCTCAGCAACCCCGCGCCCACCAACGGCAACGGGCTGAGCGGGACGGCGACCACGAACGACCCCAACGACGTCCAGGACCTTACCAGCGAGGTCGATATAACCCCAGGGTGCGACAACACCGTGCTCTCCTTCCAGGTGCCCTACGAGTCGGCGCCTGTGCACGCCACGGTGACGGTGAACCTGGGCGGCTCGACGGCGACGGCCTCGCTGACGATTGAGCCGAGCCTCGCCTCGGTCACGCTCCCGGCGACGATCGTCGGCGGTCAGGCCGCCACGGGAACGGTCACGCTGGCCGGGGCACCCGACACCGCGGAGACGGTCTACCTCCAGTCGGACGACGGCATCCTCAGCGTGCCGGGAAGCGTCACCATCCCCGCGGAGCAGACCTCCGTGACATTCCCCATCACCACGTCTGCCGTGACCTCAGATTCGCAGGTGTTCGTGAACGCATGGCACACCGTCAGCTCGCAGCTGGCCGACTCGGTCGAGTCCAACACAACCGACGTGACGCCGTAAACCGTCTGATCCCCGACGCGCCCTGGCGGGTCACGCCGCCACGGTGACGGTCACGGTGCCGGTGACGCCGCATCCATCTCCCACCAACCACACCAGCCTCTTCCGTGGGACTTCGCATACTTTACAGTTGTTTTTGGGAGGTGATATGAGCCGATATGCCTGATTCGTCCAAGTCCGTAAGTGTGGCAAGTCGACGCTTGCAGGTCTGGAGCTGACTCGGCCGCGCCTCCATCGCCGGGAAGTCTTGCCGCGCGGAGCTCCGAGCAGGAGGCACGTGCGGTAACGGGTCCGCTGGCGCGGCCCAGTCAGGCGATTCGGCCGTACGATTAGCGCGGGAACTTCGCCGTGATTCTGGGAAATGGCTGCGGTACATATTGCAGTGGCGTTTCTAGCGCCGACAATGAAGATATGCCAGTGAACGCGCGGGCGGTGTTCCGGTCATGATCCCGGAAATGCCTGAACAGCCAGATCCTGATCATGTCCTCACTTGGCGTCAGCGCAAGATACTTCAGGTTATTCGGGATGGTGTGCGAACGCGCGGCTATCCGCCGTCCATGGTTGAGATCGCCGCGGCAGTCGGGCTGAAAAGCATGGCCAGCGTCTCCTACCAGGTGGCCAAACTGGAGCGGAAGGGGTATCTGCACCGGGATGGCCGCAGGCCAAGGACCATGGAAGTCCGGCTGCCAGGCCAGCCTCCGGTCCGCTCCGGGCAGAATTCCGATAGCGGCACGGACAAGCCAAACCACCCGCGTGACATCCCCGGTCGTGAACCGGTCTATGTGCCCTTCATCGGCCGGATAGCCGCTGATAGACCGCTGCTGGCCAAGGAGCAAGTCAAAGAGGTCTTCCCGCTACCAAGGAAGCTTGTCGGTGAGGGCACGCTGTTCCTGCTCAGAATGGCCGGCGATTCGATGATCAATGCCGCCATCGCGGACGCGGACCTGGTCGTCGTGCGCCAGCAGGCGATCGCCTGTGATGGCGATATCGTCGCGGTGACGCTCGCCGGCGAGGTCACGGTGCGGAGTTTCAGGCGCGGCGACGATCACGACTGGCTCGTGCCGCACCACCCCGACTACATCCCCGTCCTCGGCGACAACGCCACCATCCTCGGCAAGGTAGTAGCTGTCCTGCGCCAGGTCTGAGCGCGCGGGCGCGTCACGA
The DNA here is from genome assembly GCA_035571275.1 of Trebonia sp. Classification (GTDB taxonomy): domain Bacteria; phylum Actinomycetota; class Actinomycetes; order Streptosporangiales; family Streptosporangiaceae; genus Trebonia. The sequence goes on along the minus strand of DATMKQ010000409.1, from coordinate 11,073 downwards.
TTCGTTGAGCACGGCGATCAGCCGGCTTACCGCCGTGTGCCAGCGGCGCAGTTCCTCGGCCGTCGGCGCTAGCTCGTACAAATGGTGGTGGGCCGCGCCCGCCAGCCCTAGCCAGGCTTCACGCGCCAGTGAGGCCGCGTCCGCCGCCTCAGACGAGGAGTACGCGTACTGCGGGAGCAGCAGCAACTGCTGGCGCATGCCGACCTCCGCGCCTTCGGGAAGCACCCGGGCCCAGTACCGGTCGAGGCTGCGCTCGAGCGCGAGCCGGATCAGCAGCGCGCAGACGCGCGGCCACAAGCTGCCGATGCCCCGCACGCGCGCGGTGAGCATCTGGTCGGCCAGGTCAAGCAGTTTGCCCGGCGTGATCGAATCCGTGACCCCGGCGGTCGGCGAGTGGCTCATTGCCGCAGCGCCTTGGCCAGGGCCGCGACGTCCTCCACGAACCGCTTCGGGTCGCCGCGCAGCGTCTCGTGCACTCCGCTCTTGCAGTCCCTGAACGCGTTGACGAACCTGGTACCGCCAAGCTCGAGCAGCTTGCCCAGCACGTCGCCGCCGCGCGTGGTCGACCCGAACAGGGCGAGCGCGACCAGGTGATGCAGCGTGTGCGCGGCCTCGATCGCTCGATCGATGTCGGCGTGCGGGACTCCGGCCGCGAGCTTGCGGCGCCGGATCACCTCAAAGCACGCCGCCTCGAGCGCACCCCGGCACAGCCCGGCGACCGCGACCGCGCGCACGTCGCCGGGAAGCTGCCGGGTGCGCGCCATCGCGCGAGCGTCGTCCAGGTACCGCTCGACCGGGTCGGCGGTCTTCTTCACCGAGACCACCGAGCGTTCACGGCGTGTTACCGCCCACATCGTGGCCGGGAGCTGCAGTTGCCGCACAGCGCTCGGCAGCCGGTCGTCGTGGGTGAACACCACCACCTGCCGCGTCTGCCCGACGTAGGAAAGCACGCGCGCGAGGCCGTCTACCTTCGCGGGGTCCATCGACTGCACCGGGTCGTCGATGACAAGGAATCCGAACGGGGACTCGGTGGCTGTGGCGCGCGGCAGGAACAGCGCCAATCCGAGGGCATGCAGTTCGCCCTGGCTCATCACGCCGAGCGCGGATCCCTTAACGCCGTCGATCGTGACGTCAAGCGCCACCTTGCGCTGCGGACCCGAGCCCGTCAGCGTGATCGGGCCGAGCGCGATGTTGCTCTCCTGCCGCAACATCTCCCAGACTTCGGCGGAGGTATCCGCGAACGGAGCGAGCCGCTCGTTCCGCACCTCGTTGCCGGCCTTCCTGAGCCAGTCGATCGCCTTCTTCAGGTCCGCGAGCAGCGCCGCCGCCTGCTGGCTTTCCCGCCACTGCGTTACCCAGGCGGCGAGCTCGGTCGCGACCGGCTGCCACAACTCGGCCCGTCGACGCAGCACACGCGCCGCCCGTTCCTGCAGCTCAGCCAGCGGCGTGATCAGCGACTCGTACAGTGTGGCGGTCGGGGACGGCAGGCTCAGCTCATCCCACGCCGCGCTGGCGGCGGACGGATCGGCTTCCGGGCCGAGGTCGGCGGCCAGCACCGCGGGCTTGGGTGGCAGCAGGAGGCGGAGCGCCTTAAGCGCCTCCGCCTCCTCGACATAGGCCGTGTCGGCCTCCGTCGCCTGCGAGTTCAGCTGCTCGACCGAGGCCTCGGCCTCCGAGGCCCACTGGCTGTCAAGCACGCGCCCGCCGCAGACCGGGCACGGCTCATCCGCGTGCTCGCGGCGGTGCGCGAGCGCCGCTGACAGCAGCGAGGCGTGCTGGCGCGCGTCGGCGGCTCGCGTCCCGGCCAGCGCGACGATCGCCTCCCGCGCCGCCTCGAGGCGCACGGTGGCCATCATCACGGACTCTCTGTCGGGCACGGTGATCGACACGACGCTCTGCAGCAGGCCGGTCAGCCCGGCGCCGTCGGCGCTGGGCCCGCCGGCCGCGAGCGCGGCCAGCGCGTCGAGATCGGGCACCTTCCCGCCGAGCGCCTTCTCGGCCTCGCGGGCCCGCTCGTCGGGGTTCCGCGCCAGCTTCTCGAGCAGGGCGGGCAACTGGTCGCTGGCCGCCTTGCTGACGGAGTTCGCCGACTTGCGCGAGTTGGTCAGGGTCCGTTCGGTACTGACCAGGAGATCTAGCCCGAGAATCGCCTGCAGCGCGTCATGCATTTTCGACGGGTGGCCGCTGACGAGGGAGCCGAGTTCGGAATAGGAAAGGAACGGGCGGTACAGCTCGAGCGGCTTCTTCCAGCCTTTCGCGTCGAGCGGCTGCCGAGGCCCGCCGTTGGCCGCGATGAGCGTTTGCGCGTCGTCGAGATCCGCGCCCGTCGGCCATTCCATGGCGACGGTCATCGTGCCGGGCTGGCCGTCTTCCGTCATGTCGACGGCGATAGCGGGCGCACCCGGTTCGTGCAGGTTGCGCCAGCCCTCCTTCCACACCGCCGCGCGGTCCGTCCAGCGCCTGTTCTGGCCGGTCAGCGCGAGTTCGGCGGCCTCGGCGATGCTCGACTTGCCCGATCCGTTCCTGCCGGTGACGAGCGTCAGGCCGGGGCCGGGCTGGAGGGGGAGCGCGACCTGCGGGCCGATCCCCCGGAACCCCTCGACCGTGATCGCCTGAAGGTACGCGCGGCGCAGCTCACCTCGCTCACCACCCGGCGACGGCGCCGTCGGCGGCCGCTTTCGCGGCGCTTGAGCGACTTCGTCGCCTCGCATCGCGCTAATAATCAGGTTTGCCACCTGACCGGGTACTTTGTCATCTTTGAGCTTTTCGAGAATTATCTCCTCGACGCTCCGCCCCCGCTCTCCCATAACTCCAAAACGCTACCGCCACCCCCCGGCAAATTACCGGCGGGCGCCGACCGGCCAGCGCTCCGTCACCTGACCGTCGGAGACCACGAGCAGCTCGCTGGTCAGGTTGACCACGGTGCACACGTGGTTGGGGATGACGCGGACGAGGTCGCCGACTGCCAGCCGCGTCGCGAGACCGCGGACGACGGCGTGCTCTTCGCTCAGCACGCCGATCGTGGCCTCTGGCGCCTCCAGGATCAGGCCGTGGCCGGGCAGCCAGGAGGGCCGGTCGCTGGACAGCGCCTTGGAACCGGCGTCGAGCACCGCCTCGCCCGGCCGCGGGACCGAGACGACACGGGCCGCGACGACGAGCGCGATGTCTTCTTCTTTCAGACCGGACAGGTGCATCTGCTGCCGGTCGCCGAACACGTAGGTCCCCGGCCGCACCTCGGTCAGCGGCGCCGCGATCCCGGCCGCCGCGGTCGGGGAGGAGCCGCCGCTGAGCACCGGTTGCCGGTCAAGAACCGCCGCCAGGGCGGCCCCAGCGGCGGCCAGCGCGGCGCGCTCGTCCTCGGTGGCTCGCGCCACGTCGTCAGGCGCCGTGTAGGCATGCCCTGGATGGGTGAACGCGCCGATCGCGTCCAGGCCAAGCTCGCGGCACGCGGTCGCCAGCGCGGCCACCTTGTCCGGGGCAATGCCTGACCTGTGCTGGCCGGAGTCCACTTCGACGAGCACCTTCAGTCCGGGGACGGCCTCGGCGAGCCGCGCCGCGGCCTCGGTACTGTCCACGCCGACCCGCAGGTCCGTCTGGTCGTGGAGCGCGGCGAGCCGGGCGCCTCGATCATGTGACCCTGCCCACAGCGGGTAGGCGATGAACACGCTCGGACAGCCGTCGGACGCGAACAGTTCGGCCTCCGCCAGCGTCGCGACGGTCAGCCCGGCGGCTCCGTTGGCCAGCTGCCGACGGCCGACCTGCAGGGACTTGTGCGTTTTCGCGTGCGGCCGCAGGGCTACCCCGGCGGCGTCCGCCGCGATGGCCATCCGGGCCAGGTTCCGCTCCAGGCGGCGAACGTCGACGACCGCGGCCGGAGTCTCGAGATCGGAAGGGACCAGCATCGATCTATTGTGGCGAACGGCCGTGAACCGCGGTGCCACTAGGTGCAATAGACGAAGTGATGGACGACGACGAACTGATCGCGCGCATCGCGACCGGCGACGGCGATGACACGGCGCTGCGGGAGCTGTTCTCCCGGCACGCGCCGTGGCTGGCCGCCCGGCTGCGCACGGCGCTGCCGCCGTCGGACGTCGAGGATGTCCTGCAGGAGACGTTCCTCGCGGTGTGGAAGGGCGCGCGTACCTACCAGCCACGGGGCGCGGCGGGCGGATGGCTCTGGGTGATCGCCCGGAATCAGGCCGCCTTGCTGCTCAGAAAACGCGGTCCCGCGGCCGAGCCGCTGAGCTACGGCGGCGAGGCCACCGAGTCCATCGCTGCGGACCCCGCCGAGGCTGTGCTCGTCCGGGCGGACCTGGACGCCGCGACGGCGGCGCTCGGCCCGCCCGGCGGCCCGGAACGTGAAGTCTGGCGCCTGCTGTACGAGGAGGACCGTTCGGTGGCGGAGGTGGCAGAGCTGATGGGCGTCCCCGAAGGCACCGTGAAAAGCCGGGCACACCGGGCGCGCCGCTTGCTGCGGTCGGCGCTCGGTACCCGCACCGCGCAAGGAGGTGCGCGATGACCATGCCCGATGACGTCGACCTGGATCGCGTCTGGACCAACGTCGCGGCCGAGGTGTGGCGCCGCGAGCCCGGCCGGCTGGAAAGGACCGCGGCGAAGCTGCTGAAGTCCCCTGGCCTGGCCCGGGCGCTGGTCACCACGCCGTCGCTGCTGTTCCCGTCGCTGGTCGCGACCGCCGTGGTGCTCGTCGCCGGCGTGCTAGCGCAGGCCGGAGCGGGCCAGCCGCTGGTCTGGCTGGTCGCCCCCGGGTTGGCGGCCGTGGGCATCGCCTACGCCTACGGCCCGGGCGTCGACCCGGCCTGGGAGCTGTTGTGCAGTTGCGCGGTCAGCGACCGGATGGTGCTGCTGACACGGGCGGTCGCGGTATTCGTGGTGAACGCCGTGCTCGGCCTCGCCGCGAGCGCCGTACCCCTCGGCCCCAAGGCGCAAGCCGACACGGCGCAGATCACCTTCGCCTGGCTGCTCCCGATGGCCGCGATCTGCGCGCTTGCCCTCGCTGTCGCCGTCGCCGCGAGATCGGCCATCGCCGGCGCCGGCGCGGGCGTGGCCGTCTGGATCATCCTCGTGCTGGCCAGCAGCGTGGCCGGCCAGGCCGGCACACCAGGGGCCACCCAGCACGACCTGACACCCGCGATCACCGACACAAGCTTCTACCTCCCGTACCTCGCGATCGCGGCCTGCTGTGCCGCGGTTGTCAGCTTCGCCACCCGTCCGCAAAGGGGCATCAAGTGAACATCGAACTGTCCGATCTCACCCGGAAGTTCGGCCGCAACACGGCGGTCGCGGGTGTGACTCTCGAGGCGGGCCCCGGGGTTTTCGGCCTCCTCGGCCCGAACGGTGCGGGTAAAACCTCCCTGCTCCGCATGCTCGCCACCATCTTGCCGCCGTCATCGGGCAGCCTGAGGCTCCTCGACAACGACCCGTCCCGGCCGACCGCGCGCCGCGAGATCAGGAGAAGGCTCGGTTACCTGCCGCAGAATCTCGGCTACTACCCGTCGTTCACCGTGGTGGAGTTCGTCGAGTACTTCGCGCTGCTGAAGGAGATGCCGCCCGCCCGGGTGCCGAAGGCAGTGGCGACCGCCGTCGAACGAACCGATCTCGGCCCGAAGGCCAGGGCGAAGCTGCGTACGCTGTCCGGCGGCATGCTGCGCCGGGTCGGCATCGCCCAGGCGATCGTGAACGACCCGGAACTGCTGCTGCTCGACGAGCCCACCGCGGGCCTTGACCCTGAGCAGCGCGTCGCGTTCCGCGCGCTGATGCGTGATCTCGGGCAGACCGCCACCGTCATCGTGTCCACCCACCTGGTCGAGGACGTCGGCGCGGCGTGCTCCGAGGTGGCGCTGATGTCCGAGGGCAAGGTGGTGTTCCGCGGCACACCGTCGGAACTGACCGCCCGCGGCGAGAGCGCCGGCGTCGGCGACGCTCCGCTCGAGCGCGGGTACAGCGCTGTTCTGCAGGCGGCCCGGGCATGACCGCCGTAGCCCCGCTGGCCCGGCCGGGACGCCCGGCCCGCGTCCTTCGGCTGGAAATCCGCCGCAGCGTCGTCCCCTGGGCGATCCCGCTGATCGCCGCACTATTTTTCTTTGACTCATTCCGAACGGCCGCAGGCTTCGCCCCTGTCTGGACCGTCAGGTCCTCGGTCATCACCAGCAACATGATGACGGACTTCGGCCCCTTCGCCGCTGGCCTGGCGGCGTGGGGGGCGTCCCGGGAGGGTCGCAGGCACATTGGCGACCTGCTCGCGACAACCGTCCGCCCGGCCTGGGCGCGGCAGGCCGCCGCGCTTGGGGGCACGCTGTTCTGGCTGCTGCTTACCTTCCTGATTGGCATCGCGGCGCTTTACATCGACACCGCGCGGCAGGCGACCTGGGGAGGCCCGCCGGTGTGGCCGGTCGTGGTCGGCCTCGTCGAGGTGATCACGTTCGCCGTGATCGGGTTCGCGGTAGGCGCGCTTTTCCCCGGCCGGTTCGCCGCCCCGCTGGCCGCGATCGGCACCTTTGTCCTCGCCTATGTCGGTTTCCACGCCGCGTCGGGCGTCAAGCCCAGGACGGGCACGTACGCGTTGCTCTCCCCGGCCACCGCGGTGCCCCTCGGCGACGCCGGCGTCTTCTACCACGTCGCGCCGGACGTCTCGATCGTGCAGGTCATGTTCATGGGCGGGATCTGCGTCGCGCTGGCCGCAGTGGTGGTCCTGGCGCCGCTGTGCCGGATTTCCTACCGGCGAATCAGGTCCGTCGCCAGTCGCGCCAGCGGCTGGCTGTGGGTGGCTGGAGCGGTCTTGCTCGCGGCGGGTGTCGCCGCGTCCTCGACGGCGTACGCGCTAGCCGGCACGGCCAAGCTGAGCATGTCCGGCTGGGACATCCCGGCGCTGCACGACGCGGCCAGCGACCAGCCGGTTCCGTACACTCCTGACTGTGCGGGAACCTCCTTCACGGTGTGTTTGCACCCGGCCTTCAGCCGCTACCTTCGCGACGTGAACGCGGCGCTCCAGCCGGTTGCCGCGCAAATCGCGGGCCTGCCGGGCGCGCCGGTTCGGGCGGAGCAGGTGGCGTCGGGCAGTGGGGTGCGGAGCGTGCAGGGTTTGCGCGTGGCCGGAACTCCGGCCACGGGCATTACAGGAACCCCGCCGGTGTACAACATCTCGAGCGAGGACCCCATCGCCCCGCTCTGGGGCACCGGGGCGATGCTGGCCATATCGGGTTGGGGCGCGGGCTTCGCGCAAGAGTTCCTGACCGCGTACGTCGCGCCACCGAACACCTTCATGCCTAGCCCGGCGCAGCAGGCGGTGGTGACCGCGCTGATGACGGCGGCCGGCGTGGGCGCTCCGCAGTTCCCGCAGGCGTTCAACGGCAACGGAACTCCGGTCGGCGCGTCGCAGGCGCAGATCGGCGCCGCCGCCAGCCGGTTCGAGGCACTGTCGCCCGCCGCGCGGCGCGCCTGGCTGGCCACTCACGTGCCCGCGCTGCGCGCGGGCAACATCACCCTGGCGCAGCTGCCGTGACCGCGGCTGGGTCGCGACGACAGGCGGAGGCGGCTCGATGACCACCGCGGAGGTTCGCACCCCTTCAGCGGCTCCGGCTCCGCTGGGGCGCTGGCCCCGGCGGGCGGCCGCGGGTGCCCGGCTGACCGTGCTGCACCTGCGCAGCCGTCGCGTCCCTGCCGGGGTGCTCTCAATAGCGGCCTGCGCCTTGGTGCTGCGCGCCGCGCTTCGCTGGAACTGGATGTTCACCAGCGGCTCGCTCGCGCAGCAGCTTCCGATGATCATTGAGGCGGGCGCGGTGGTGGCGGTCGTGGTGACGAGCCACAGCCCGTTCGGCGAAACCGAGCGGGCCACCGGTCGGTGGCTGCCGTACCTGCGGCTCGGCGCCGCGGTCGCGCTGACCGGGCTGGCGATCGGGGTGCTCCAGCTTGGCGTGACCGGCGGCAGCCTGAACGGGGGCGTGCTCGTGCTGGCCAGGAACGTCGTCGGCCTCACCGGCATCGGCCTGCTGTGCGCGCCGGTGACCGGCGGCCTGCTGGCCTGGACCCTTCCCGTGGGCTACGTCGCGTTCGCCGAGTACGCGCTGCTCGAGTCCTGGGTCAGCCCGTGGGTCTGGCCGGTCCGGCCGGCCGGCGACCGTGGCGCCTGGATCTGCGCGTGCGTGGTCTACGCGGTCGGACTGCTCGCGTTCACCGTCCGCGGCGCCCGCACCCGCCTAACCGACAGCGGCTAATCCCGTGACCAGCTCGGCCAGGAAGGCGCGGGCGACGGCGGATGGCCGTCTGCTCGCTGCTGTGGCGAGCAGGATGCGCCAGTCCAGCGCCGATGTGGCGAGCCTTACCGGGACGACGCCGACCAGGCTAGGGGCGGCGGAGCCGGGGATGAACGCGACGCCAAGACCGTTCCTCACCAGGCCGGCGGCGGTGCCGTAGTCGGAGACCTCAAAGGACACCTGACGTTCGAACCCGGCGGCGGCGAACGCGCCGTCCACGATCGCCCTGGTCGCCCAGCCCACAGGGAAGTCGACGAAGGTCTCGTTCACGAGCGACTCCAGCGTGACCTCGTCGGCGGTGGCCAGCGGGTGCTGGGGGGCGCAGACCATCACCAGGGATTCGTGCGCTAGCTCCCGGACCTGGAGTCCAGGGAACAGTTTGCCGGGGAGCGACAGCAGTGCCAGGTCCAAGGCGCCACCGACAACCTCGCGTGCCAGTTCCGCGGATCCGCCGGGGACGACGCGCAGCCGGACGAGGACGGCGGGGTGCTGTTCGTGGAACCGCCCGAGCGCGGCGGGCACGTCCACAGAACCGGTGTTGATCATCGTGCCGATAGACAGCGTGCCGCGCAACCCAGCGGTCGCCTCGGCGACCGCGTCCGCGGCTGCCTGCGCGGCGGCGAGCGTGGCCCGCGCCTCTGGCAGCAGCGCGCGGCCCGCGTCGGTAAGGCTCACCCGATGCCGGTCCCGCTCGAATAGCGCGGCGCCGAGTTCCCGTTCCAGCCCTTGGATCGCGCTGGATACCCCGGACTGCACCACGTGCAGCCGCCGCGACGCTCGCGTGAACGACAACTCCTCCGCGACGGCCACGAAGTATTCCAGGTGACGCAACTCCACGTGCTAATCATCGCCTGCCGTGATTACCGTGGAGGGTAGACTCGCCACTCTCCGTTCGGGATACGGCTGTCAGTAGTCGCCGGGCGTGCGGGACGGCGGGTAGTCCATCGGCTGCGTCGGCGGGTGGCCGTTGCGGTCGCGGTCGTAGCGATCACGGTCGTACCGGTCGCGACCGTACTGGTCGCGCTCGATGGGACGGTCGGCCGACGGCCGCACGTACCGGTAGCGGCGCACCGCCCTGGCCGCGACGGCGTTGAGCAGCGTGCCAATCGCGATGCCGAGTACCAGGTTCACGATCGCGGTCGCCGCCTTCTGTTCGAGCGGCGCCCCGGTGCTGAACGGGTACACCACGGCGGCGAGCGTGGCCAGCCCGATGATCCAGCCGAAGAACATGCCAGGCTGGGGCGCACCGAGCATCATCAGGTACAGCAGTGCGCCCGCGACAAGCGCGACGCCGACGGCGGCGAGCACGTACTCGCTGGTGTGTGCGTTCCCCCACGCGCCGTCGCCCGACGGGGCGAGTATCGGGATGCCCAGTGTCCACCGGCAGACCAGAATGCCTACCAGTGCCACGAGCGCGGCAACGATGGCGGTCGCCGCGACGCCCGCCCAGAACTGACCGGCGTCTGGCCGGATGCGGGTGGTCTCCGCGCTCTCGGGTGATGCCGGATAATTCATGCTGCACCTCGCATGGGTTGACCCAACTCCGTTGGGCCAGCTACCCGCGTGGACCCGATGAAACCTGTGGCCCGCCGGTCCACGTCGCTTCGTCAGTACGGCGAGGGGGCGGCCTGCGCCTTACGGACGCGGGAGATCACCAGTTCGGGGCTGTCGAACAGTTCGCGCCAGGTGAAATGGACGACCTTGTAGCCCGCGTCGCGCAGCAAGCGGTCGCGCCGGAACTGGGCGATCATGTCCGCCGCCGCGCTGTACTTCGCTAAGCCGTCGGCCTCCGCGATCGTCTTGTGCCGGGCCCAGCAGAAGTCGGCGCGGAAGACGAAACCCTCTCCGCGAATGGTGACCTGAATTTCCGGCGTTTCCAGGCCAAACGCGTCGAAGGTAACCCGTGCGCAGGATTCGAGGACCGACTCGGCAAGCCCATTGCTGAACGCCACGACGTGTCTGGCTTGCCCTATTCCCGGCCAGCGCGCACACTCATCGCAGACATTCGCCAGTTCTTCCTTGGTTGTCTTTCCTGTCCGCAATGCCGAATCCGCGATAACGACCGATTCCATAAACGGCAACGTGCGTGCCAGGTCGATGAGCGTCCGGGCGGGGGTGGTGATCTTGGTGCCACACGCCTTGGTCACGTGGCCGTCGGGGAGCTCGGCGCTGCGAAAGAGCAGGCCGGCTCGCACGCGGCTGCTCCTGCGCATAGGTGGTCGGCAGGTCAGCGTCACTAGCTGAGGCGACGGCCATTTGAGCAGCTCGAAGCCGTGGATTAGCGCGGCCGAATGGTGGCTGCCCACCGCGTCCCGGCCGACGGAAGCCCGTACCGCGGCGACTTGCAGCGCGTGGGCACGGCGCAGGTCGTTCTCGGTCGCGGCGATGGCCGGCCGGGTGGCGAACGTGCCCCGGCGGACCTGCACCAGGTATCCGTGGCGGACAAGCGCGCGCATCTTCGCGGGGCTTAACCCGGCGCTGCGCCACTGCGCGGAGGTTCCCACGGTTGCTCTACGAAGGGTATCCGGCGGATCGCAAAGCGTCACATTACGGGTATGCCCACCCTATTACGTGCCTATACCTCCCGACTTCGCACACTCTGCGACCAATTTTCTCGTCGATATGCCGGAATTGTCTAGTCAGAGAGTATGCAAAGACGACAGGTGATGCTGGTGGGACAGATGCGGCTTACGGGGTGGAGCCGGTGGGGTGGAGGTGGGGTGGAGGTGGTGCTATAGGCCGGCGCCGTGGGCCGGCGCTAGACGTGGGCGCTGTAGGTGGGCGCTGTAGGCGGGCGCTAGAG
>DATMKQ010000408.1:0-2953 GCA_035571275.1 Trebonia sp. | reverse complement strand
CGCCCGCGCCCTCGCCGACACCCTCGTCCTCGTCCGCACCGTCGCCCACGCCGTCGGCCACGCCCACGACGACGCCGCCTGCGTGCGGCGCTGCTCCGTCGATCACGGGGCAGCCGTCCAGCCAGACAGTCGGTGCACCGGCGACGGCAACGTTCGTAGCGGCGACCTCCACGCCTGCCGGTTGCGCGGCACCGACGGTGCAGTGGTCCGCTGAGGCGGCGGGGGCGACGTCGTTCTCGCCGGTTAGCGGCGCGACGTCGGCCACGTACACGACACCGCCCACGACAACCGCGCAGAGCGGCACGAACTACGAGGCCACATTCACGAATGCGTTCGGGTCCACGACGACCAGTGCGGCAACGCTGACCGTCAACACGGTGCCGGGCGGCGTGGTGTGCGTCACGAACGGCGAGGTAACGATCCCGGCCGGTGACGTGGTCACGGCACTGCTGCAGCTGAATAGCTGCGGTCCGCCCAATACCGTCGTGGGCTTCAACGCGGTCCAGCTGAGCGCTGCGGCGGACGGGATGGTTGTCTGCGTAATCGCCGGCAACACGATCGTCCCCACAGGGTATTTCGTGGTCGGCGAGCTACAGCAGGCGAGCTGCGGAGCGGCCAACACCGTTTTGGGCTATAACGCGCTGCGGTACGACGTCCCCTCCGACGCGATGGCCATCTGCATGGTCGGCGGCCAGATCACCAGCCCGGTCGGGTACTACGTAACCGCCGAACTGCAGAAGACCTCTTGCGGGGCGGCCAACACCGTTCTGGGCTATAACGCGCTGCGGTACGACGTCCCCTCCGACGGGATCGTCATCTGCGTAGTCGGCGGCCAGATCGCTTACCCGACTGGATACTCCGTGGTCGCGAAACTGCAGGCAAAGAGCTGCGGCGCACCGAATACCGTCCTGGGTTACAACGCAATGGAGTTCGACGCTGCGACCTAATAGCCGACCGTGTAAGGGGCGGTGGCCGGCCCCGACGACCGGAGCCGGAACGACGCCTGTGCTCGCGGGATGAACCCTTGAAGCGGGCCAGGTAGGCAGTCACCGCCAGGCGCAGCTGGTCAGGCAATGGCCCGGCTTGATAGGAGGGGACTGAGGCAGGTTCGGCGGGGATCATCATGTCCTGACACTGCGACGCCCCGCGCAGCCGGTGAATCTCGCGGGACCTTGACGCGTGACAAAGTCTGCTCTCCTCAACGGAGCACGTGGATATATCTAAGTAGAGCATTCCGAGATATACTGATGGTGAAGGAGGCAGCAATGACCAAGACCCTCGTAGAGATCGACGACGAGTACCTCGCGGCTGCGCAGCAGGCGCTGGGCACCGCCACCAAGAAGGACACGGTCAATGCTGCCCTCCGCGAGGTCGCCGCGCTGGCAGCCAGGCGGCGTGATCTGCAAAGGCTCACCTCCGGCGGTCTGCCCGACCTGGAAGACCAGGACGTGATGCAGGCCGCATGGCAGCGGTAGCACGCTACCTGGCGGACACCAGCGCGCTCGCCCGCCTGCGCCATCCTGAGGTGGCAGCGGTCCTGGTGCCGCTGATCGAGTCGGGAGTAGTGGCCACCTGCGGTGTTATCGAGTTCGAACTCGGCTGGGCGACCCGGAGCGGAGCGGAGTTCGACCAGGTACGAGCCGACCGCGACGCCGGCTATGAGTGGCTGGCCACCCATGATGAGGACTGGCGGCGCGCGATTGACGTCCAGGGTGCCCTGTGGCGGGGCGGGCGCATCAGGGCGGTCGGCCTGCCTGACCTGCTGATCGCGGCGGTGGCCGAACGCGAACGTGTTACCGTTCTGCATTATGACGGTGATTACGGGCTGATCGCGCAGATCACCGGGCAGCCGGCGCAATGGGTCGTACCCCGAGGAACGGTGTCCTGACCTCACCGGGTGGCAAGCTCTGGTCACAAATCAGCGAACTACAGGTGGCAGATGCGGACACCTCGACGTGGCGCAGCTGATGAGATGTCACATGTCAGGTTTGCTCATGCCCGATGCTGTGAGGGACCAGCCCGGCCACGCGGCCTTCGGTCTCCTGCCGGCTCATCGGGCTGCCTGGCGGCGTCCTGCTCGCGCAGCCCGGCAACGCACTCCACGCTTCCGCAGGTCCGGCCGGAGCCCAGGCGAGGCCTGCCGCACCGGCAGGCGGGCTGCTGCCGGGCCAGCCAGGCGGCATGCGCCAGCAACTCGGTAACGCCGTCATCGCCCGGAACCGAGACGACGGGCCGGATCCGGCCGCCGGGCAGCGCAAGCCACTCGTGCGGCCTGTCTGCTGCCGGGCGGCCCGGCATGGAACCCATGACCCCATCCTCCCCTGCTCCAGCACCCCATCGCCTCCTTGCCTGGCCAGCCGGTCCGCTCGGCGTTGGCGAGGGTCAACACGCTAGCTAGACGTGGTGGCCGCTGCCGTCGCAGGCGACCGGGGACGAGGGGTAGACGGACACGCACGCTCGTACCCGGAACGCGGTAGATGAGCGGTTCAGGGTGTAGATCGGAGGCCGTCCATCAGAATGTTCAGCAGGCGACTTGCCCTGGCGTCGTGCTCGGGCGGGTGGGCCACGGTGAAGATGCCGATGAGGCTGGCAGCGATGTCCCCGGCGGTGACGTCGACGCGGAGCTCGCCCGTCGCGCGGCCGGCGTTGAGGATGTCGTCGATAGCCGCGAGCAGGTCGGTCCTCGTCTGGGCATGGGCGATCTCGCCCGATTCGATCATCGCGAGCAGCGTGTCGAGCATGCCGTTCTTGGTCGCGATCCAGTCCCCGAACAGGTCCATCCAGCGTCGCAGCGCCGCGGGCGGGGGAAGCCGGGCGAGTAGCTCGCGGGCGCCGGCGGTGAGCCCCGCGACCTGATCGCGGTAGACCGCCTCAACTAGAGACTCGCGGGTGGGGAAATGCCGGTAGAGCGTGGCGATGCCGACCCCGGCTTCGCGTGCGATCGCGCGCATTG
>DATMKQ010000407.1:0-18626 GCA_035571275.1 Trebonia sp. | reverse complement strand
GGTTGCAGCGTGTCCCCGTGCCCCGATATTCCCGCCGGGCCGGTAGGGATTAAAGTTGCGCGCAGCGGGCGCCACCGGGGGCCGGGCGGCCGGCTAGGACCCGTCCATCAGGAGTCCGCCGTGATCGACCTGTTGTTGCCGACGGTGATCACGAATTTCTGGACCGACTGGGCGGGCACGGCGGCCGACGCTGGGTACCAGACCTCGCCCTCGTTCCAGCGGACCGTCCAACTGCCCGCCAGGATCGGGGCCTTGCCTCCCGCGATGACCCAGATCTGGCAGGTAGTGCCCTCAGGGATCCCGCTGACCTTTGCCGTGAGCAAAGTTCCCCACGCCATCTGGACGTACTTGACGGTCGCGTCCATCCCCTGCGATTGCCCGGCCGCTAGCTGCCAAGAACCCGAAGGGGCGCCTGGGTAGGGCAGAACCTGCTGCGCTGAGGAGGGCGGAGCGGATGTCACTCGCAGGCCGGCGAACACGCCTGCCGCGATGATGACTGCGGCCGCCGCGCCGAGAAGCGACTCGCGCCATCGGCGCCGCCGGCGGCGCGCAGCCGTCAGGTCCAGGACCGTGGCGACCAGCTTGTCCGGAGGCTCAAGTCCGTCTTCTTCCCATGCGGGCCGCCGATCGTCGACGGCGAGGGCGACAGCCTCCTCCTTGCTCACCCGGGCGAGCAGGGCGGGCAGCCCCGCCAGGCCGGCGAGTTCGTCCCGGCACTCGCGGCAGTGGGCCAGATGGGCGTCGACCAGCGCGCGTTCGGCCGGATCGATTGCGCCGAGCACGTATACGCCTAGCGACAGCCGCGCTTCAGAGCAGTCCATAGTCGCAGTCATGGCGCAAGTCCTCGTTCCTGAAGTGCTAGCTTGAGCGCCTTCAGCGCATAGAACGTGCGCGACTTCACAGTTCCCGCCGGTATCCCAAGGGTGGCTGCCGCCTCAGCCACCGAACACCCTCGATAGTACGTCTCGACAAGCACTTTGCGATGGTCTGGACGCAGCGAAGCTAGCGCCTCGGCCACCGCCCACGACTCGAGCGTGCGGTCGGCGTCATCGTCGGCGGGCAACGTGTCGAGCACCGCCTGCCCCACCTCCGGCGGCCGGGACTGACGCGCCCGGTAAGCGTCGACCGCCAGGTTGCGGGCCACGGCGAACAGCCATGGCCGCGCCGGACGGTCGGCGAGCGCCTCCGGGTGGCGCCATGCGCGCACGATCGTCTCTTGCACCAGATCCTCCGCCCGCTGCCTGTCGCCTCCCGTCAGGTGCAAGGCATATCGCAGCAGGGCGCCGCCGTGTTCGGCGTACAGCGCCCTGATAAACGCCTCGTCCGCCACCCGTTCTTGCCGGGCGGCCGTTCCAGCGCTCTGCACATTAGCGAGAACGTCGCCGACTGTGGGCCGGTTCACTTCCCCGTTGGATTTTTCCTGCCCAGGCTGACCGGGCCCGTTGCTCACGGTCACCCGTATACCCGCCCGACCGACCGAAAGGCAACCCGATCATGGTGTTTTCGTTACTCAGCATGCCACTGTGGCCGATGTTCCAAAACGGGTTTAGCGCGCTCGGCGCTTTTCGTGCTCATCGCCGGATCAGCCACCCGCGAACGGAGGCAGCACTTCAATCACCATACCATCGTCGAGCATAATCGACTCTTTGGCCGCCCGCCCGACCGGGTTGGCGTCTATCAGGAACGACGACCTGGCAAAGATCTCCGGCAGGCGACTGCCAGCTGTCCGCCGCGCGACAGCCGCGTCAAGCGCGTCGGCGAGCGAGACAGCTTCCAGAAACTCCTCAGAAATCCCCGCGGCTTCTCTGGCCGCAGCCCAGTACCTGATTGTTACCTTGGCCATAACATGGATATCCTCTTCTCAACGGGACCCGGGCGATGTTGCCTCCGGGTCCCGTTGTGTTTATACAGATCATGACGGCGTCTCGTGCGCCTCAGGACCGGAGGTGGCATCAGGTGGGCGAATTGCTGTTGGTGACCGGCGTTCTCGAGCCTTCCGCGGAGGTCCTGCCGGCCCTTGGCCTCCTTCTGCACTCCGTTCGGGTGCTGCCCGCCGACCCGTCCGCGCTGGTGGAGGCCCCACCCGTGGATATAGTCCTGGTCGACGCGCGCCGCGATCTCGCGCATGCCAAGAGTATCTGCCGGCTGCTGCACACCACCGGCCTTGACTGCCCCATGCTCGCCATCGTCACCGAGGGTGGTCTTGCGGCCATCAGCGCGGAGTGGAACGCTGACGATGTGATTTTGAACACCGCTGGACCCGCGGAGGTGGAAGCCAGGCTGCGGCTGGCCACCGGCCGCCGGGCGATGCGTGCCGCGGCGGACGCGCCAGACGAGATCAGGTCCGGCGACCTCGCGATCGACGAGGCCACGTACTCGGCGCGTCTGCGAGGTCGCGTACTCGACTTGACGTTCAAGGAGTTCGAGCTGCTGAAGTTCCTGGCCCAGCACCCTGGCCGGGTGTTCACCCGCGCGCACCTGCTCCAGGAGGTGTGGGGCTACGACTACTTCGGCGGCACCAGGACCGTGGACGTGCACGTCCGGCGGCTGCGCGCCAAGCTCGGCCCGGAGCACGAGGCGCTGATCGGCACCGTCCGCAACGTCGGCTACCGCTTCGTCCCCGTCAAGGGTGCGCCCGACGACAAGGACAGCCCAGGATTGCTCACGTCCGACCCGTCATCCGCCGTCGCGGCGGAGCGGTGACCGGGCCGTCCGCCCCCCGATCGGAAGAACACCGCTCCCCCGGCCAGATCGCGGAAGGGCCGCTGTCAGCCGGGCAGTCCGCCCTGATCCTTGGGCTCGCCGAGGCCGCACAGCGCTTCGATGGCGTCACGCCGCTGTCCGAGCATGTGCTGCTACATGTGCGGCACGCGGCACCGCCCCGGGGGGGACGACCCCCCCGAACCCCCCTGGAAGGGCCCACGGGCGCGGAGCGGTCGCGCGATCTGGTCTTGCTTGCCGACGACACGGTCGCCGGCTACGCGCACCTCGACGCACCCGATCAGACCGATGACGTCGATGACGTCGGCGCGGGCGACATGAGCGGCGAGCTTGTCGTGCACCCCGCGCACCGCCGACGTGGCTACGGCACCGCGCTGATCAAGGCGCTCGCCGCCGACGCGGCCGGCCATGGCATCCGGCTGTGGGCGCACGGCGACCTGCCCGCCGCCGTGGCACTGGCCCGCACGGCCGGCTTCACGAGGGTCCGCGCGCTGTGGCAGATGCGCATGTCCCTGGCCGGACCGGCGATCGCGAGCCCCGTCTTCCCCCCGGGGGTCACCCTGCGCACCTTCCGGCCGGGCCAGGACGAGCAAGCCTGGCTGCGGGTAAACGGGCGCGCGTTCGCCCACCATCCCGAGCAGGGATCCTGGACAATCGAGGACCTCGAACTGCGCGAGGCGGAACCGTGGTTCGATCCGGCCGGGTTCTTCCTCGCGGAGCGCGACGGCGAGCTGATCGGCTTCCACTGGACAAAGGTGCATCCCTCCGCCGAGCCAGGTCCGCCGCCGATCGGCGAGGTCTACGTGGTAGGCGTCGACCCCGCCGCGCAAGGCAGCGGTCTCGGCCGGGCGCTCACGCTCGCCGGCCTAGGGTACCTGCAGGGTCGCGGACTCGACCAGGTGATGCTCTACGTTGATGAGTCGAACACCCCGGCCGTGAAGATGTACTCGGCGCTGGGGTTTGACTTGTGGCACACCGACGTGATGTACCAGCGGGCCTTAGCAGCGCTCAGGAAGCGCGGCGGCACCCCGGCCGGACGCCGAGCGCGGCATCGAGTTCAGTCGGCGAGAGCGGCCCGTCGCTTGCCGCGACCGCGCTGAGCACCTCGGCATAGAGTTCGATCTCGTCCATGGCCACATCGTCGTGAACACGAAGATCGACCTGCCTGGGAATCGCGCCCACCTCCGTTGACCGGGAGCCATCTCGCCCGCTCCTGAGGTTACGTCGTGCCACCATTCCTCCGCATGACCCATCGGGGTCATTCGCACACCACCCTTGTGTACGGTTTTACCCGCGATCGGGGCAACAATTCCGCGAACGCGCGGCGGATGCTGTTCCGCTGCTGGTATCGGGTAACCAATCAATTGCTTGCCCGATTTCACCGCAAATCGTCCATAACGCCCGACTATCACAAGGTAACCACCCAGCTACAGGCTACGTGACGCACCGTGCTCGCGTCAGGCGTTGCGATGAGATCGTGGACGCGGATTCGCGCGATTCGGAACAGGGGCACCCGGGTATGGGCCACATCACACTAGCGATCAGTAACAGCAACCTGACACAGAGCTCGATCTTCACAACTCTGGCCACCCCGGCCAAGTCAGGAAATAACAGGATACTCTCCCGTTTCGGTTGCGGCCGTGGTCGGACGGGAGAAGAGTCGGATCACGCAGGCCACTCGCACCCGGTCCGTTAGACTCCGGACATCGTTCCCGTAACCCCACCTTGGACCTAAAGGTTCTGCTGAAGCCATGAATGAAAATAACGATCTGCTGCCGAACCTCCTGCATGAAGAATTCGAGATGCAGATGCGCGGCTATAGCCGCCGCCAGGTTGACGACTTCGTAGCCCGCCGCAACAACGAGATCAGAGAGCTTGAGCAGCGCTTGGCCCGTTCCCTCGATGAGGGCGAGCACCTGCGCCGTGAATTGTCCACCGTCCGTCAGCAGGCACTGTCAGGCAAGCCGGCCCATCAGGAGGTCAGCGAGCGGATCGCGCAGATTCTCAAGCTGGCCGACGACGAGGCGCTCGCGCAGAAGAACAAGGCCGACGAGGACATCGCCAAGCTCCGCATGGACACGCAAGCGGAGTCAGAACGTGTCCGCTCCGACGCGCGGGAGCAAGCCGAGCGCATGCTGACCGCCGCCCAGGAGCAGGCGGAGCGGGCCATCACGGCGGCGCGCAACGAGGCGGACAAGACGCGTACCGCGGCACGCGCGGAAGCTGACCGGCTGACCGGTGACACGAGGAAGAAGGCGGACGCCGCTCTGGCGAACGCCAAGGCGCAGGCCAAGAGGGTCCTTGACGAAGCCACCGCGCGCGCCAGCGCCATTCACGACGGCGCCGAGCGCAGGCTGAACCTGCTGAGCACCCGGCACGCGGAGACGGTCCGGCGGCTCACCGACATCCTGGATGGCGTCCAGGGACTTGTCGCCGCTGAGGCCTCCCGCATGTCGCTGGAGGAGGAGGTGGCGCAGTCGGTCACCAAGGCGATCAGCATGGCAGAGGCCGCCGAGTCCGGACCGGCCGGCGGAAACGGGGAGGCGGCCACGGCCCCGGACCTGGCGTCGCTGGCGCCGCCCGCGCCGGAGACCGTGGCGACGGGTGCCGCGCTCCCGCCGCGAAACGGAGCCGACGTCGGCCCAGGCCTGCCAGCCCGCCCGGGTCCGGTCGGCCGTCCCGCCGCTCCTGGCCCCGATCAGGTGACCGACCGGCAAGGCCAGGCTCCCGGTGGCATGCCGCCGAGCGCTGGCCGGCTGCCCATGGGACGCCCCGCGGGCATTCAGCCCCCGCCGGGGACGGCCATGCCGGGCGGACCGGCGCGGCCTGGCTCGCCCTCGCAAGAGGGCGCGTCGCGCCCGCCCATGCCGATGCCGGGCGGACCGCCTCGCCCGGGCCCGATGCCGGGTGCGTCCCCATCAGTTCCAGGATTTGGCGACGGGATGCCGGCTGACCTGGACGGTAACCGCGACGCAGGCGGCCGCGGGCCGCTCATCGACCCCGACGAGCCCACAGACGGCCCGCGCATGATGCCGTAGCCAGGCGCAGCTAGGACGGCGACTCGTTCAGCGTGTCCAGTCGCTTGAGTATCACGCCTTCACGCAGGGCCCACGGGCAGATCTCCAGCTGGGAAATGCCCATCAGGTCCATCGCAGCGTCGGCCACGACGGCGCCTGCCAGGGCTTGCCCGGCCCGGCGCTCGGAAACCCCGGGCAGCTTGGCCCGCTCGGAGCTGTCCATCGTGGCGAGCCGGTCGGCCCACGCGGCGACGTCGGCGTGGTTGAGGAACCGCTTCGCGTAGGGTCCCTCGCTGGACGGCGCCGCGCCGGCGATCCGGGCGAGCAGGCGGAACGTCTTCGATGTGCCGACCGCGTGATCGACAGGGCCGCGCCTGAGCAGGCCCCCGGCCAGCCGGGCGATCTCCGCGCGCACGTGCTTGCGCATCGCCCGCACTTCGCCGGCCGACGGCGGGTCGGTGGTTAGCCAGTCCCTGGTGAGCCGGACCACGCCGAGCGGCAGCGACATCACCGCTTCGGGCTCCTCGTCGAGCCCGGCGGCGACTTCGAGCGAGCCGCCGCCGATGTCGATGACCAGCAACCGTCCTGACGACCAGCCGAACCAGCGGCGGGCGGCGAGGAACGTCAGCCGCGCCTCGTTCTCGCCTGACAGCACCCTGATGTGCGCCCCGGTCCGCTGCTGGACGCGCGCCAGCACGTCATCGCTGTTGGCCGCGTCCCGCACCGCGGACGTCGCGAAGGCCAGGAAGTCCTCGACCCCTTTGTCTTCCGCGATGCGCATCGACTCCGCCACCATCTCGGTGAGCCGCTCCTCCCCGACTCTGGACAGCTTGTTGTCCGGCTGGAGGTGAGCGGCGAGCGAAAGCCCGGCCTTGTGCGAGAACGCAGGAAGCGGGCGCGCTCCGGGGTAAGCGTCGACTACAAGCAGGTGAACCGTGTTCGAGCCGACGTCAAGTACCCCAAGTCGCATGATCAGAACGCTACCTTGCCAGTTCGGCGGTCGTCACCACTGGCGAGAGGAGTGGCGGCACCACGGGTGACCAGCGGTTCGTTCGGACAAATCTGACGACGCCATGGGTGCGGCGGGGCAGCTGTTCGCGAACCCTGGCCCGACCTGCCGCATCTTGCTCCCGGTTATTACCTGCCGAAACGCGTGTTGTACCGTCGCCACCATGCGTAACGGCGGAGTTTCGTACTGGTGGCACGCGCGCGGCGGCTTCCCGCCGCGCAGACCCTCGCTGCCCAGGCCGGAAGAGGCCGACGTCTGCATCGTCGGCGCCGGGTACACCGGCCTGTGGACCGCGTACTACCTCAAGGGCATGCGCCCTGATCTGCGGGTCGTGGTTCTCGAGGCCGCCTTCGCCGGATACGGCGCGTCGGGGCGCAACGGCGGCTGGGTGACGTCGGCGCTGCCTGGGTCGCGGGCCAGGTACGCGCGCGGGCCGCGGGGAGCCGCCGGAGTCCGGGCGCTCGAGGCCGCGTTGCGCGCGACGGTGGACGAGATCGGACGGGTGTGCGAGGCGGAGGGGATCGCCGCCGACTTCGTAAAGGGCGGCCGCATCTCCGTGGCAACGTCGCCCAGCCAGCTCGCCCGGCTGCGGGCCGGGCTCGCGCACGACAGGACGTGGGGCGACGGAGAGGACATCGTCACGTTCCTGCCGCGGGATGAGATGCGGGCGCGCATCAATGTGGCCGCCGCCCTCGGCGGCCTGTACTGGCCGGACAGCGCGCGGGTGCAGCCCGCCGCGCTGGCGGCGGGGCTGGCCGCCGCCGCGGAGCGCCGCGGCGCGGACATCTACGAGGCGACCCCGGTCACGGCGATCCTGCCGGCCGAGACCGGGGCAAGCCCCGGCGGGTCGGGGAACAGCGCCATCGCGCGGACGCCGTTCGGCGACGTGCGGGCAAAGACCGTGCTGCGCTGCACCGAGGGGTTCACCGCCGGACTGCCCGGCTCGCGGCGCGTCTTGCTGCCGATGAACAGCTCGATGGTGGTGACCGAGCCCCTTCCCGATTCGGCGTGGAAGGACATCGGCTGGGACGCGTTCGAGACGCTGGGGGACGAGGCGCACGCATATATGTACGCCCAGCGAACCGCAGACGGGCGGATCGCGCTCGGCGGGCGCGGCGTGCCGTACCGGTTCGCTTCCAAGACGGACTCGTTCGGGGTGACGAGTCCAGAGACGGCCGCCGCCCTGGGCGAGGTGCTGCGGCGAATGTTCCCCGCCGCGGCCGCGGTGCCCCTCGAGCAGGCATGGTGCGGCGTGCTTGGCGTGCCCCGCGACTGGTGCGCGTCGGTGACCTACCACCCCGCGTCCGGCCTCGGCTGGGCGGGCGGCTATACCGGGCACGGCGTCGCCGCGGCGAACCTGGCCGGCCGCACCCTCGCCGACCTCGTGCTTGGCCGGTCCTCGGACCTGACGTCGTTGCCCTGGGCCGGGCATCGCAGCCGGAGCTGGGAGCCGGAACCGGCCCGGTGGGCGGGCGTGCACAGTCTTTACGCGCTCTACCGGCTCTCCGACAGGCTGGAGACGCCCGTCGCGGGAGCCCCAGGAGCCCTGGGAGCCCTGGGAGCCCCGGGAGCCCCGGGAGCCCTCGAGGACGCGCAGAGCGGCGCGGGGTCCGGCGGCACCGGCGGGTCGGCGCGGGTCGCGCTCGGGGAGGCGCTCGGCCGCGTCGGCGACGTCATTTCCGGCATCCCGCACTAGCCAGCGGGCCGCCCGCGGTCGCGACCAGGCCTGTGGGCCGGCCACACTGGTGGTGTGGCAGGGATCAGCGACGAAGACCTGCGCCAGGGACCGCACGACGGTGGCGTGGCGCAGCCGTCCGACCCGCACGCCGCGGACGGGATACGGTCACTGCACGAGCGGTTCGACGACCTAGAGCGCCTGGTCGCGCAGCGGGTCCAGACCGAGGGCAAGCGAGAGGCGGGGTGGCTGCACGAGCACGCCGACGTCCGCCATCAGCTTCCCGCGTGGCGCCGCAAGACGAAGGGCGAGACACGCTGGACGGTCGCGACTGTCACCGCGATCGGGATCGCGCTGCAGATCATGGTGCCCGGCCGACTGGTCCTGGTGCGCCCGGTGTGGGTGCTGCCCGCGTTGCAAGGAGCGTTGCTCGTCGCGCTCGTAGTGGCAAACCCGCGCCGTATCGACCGGCAATCTAAAATCCTGCGGATGCTCAGCCTCCTCCTGGCGGCCCTGCTCAGCCTGGCCAACGGGTGGTCCGTGGGTCTGCTCGTGGTGGACATCGTTCACGGCAAGCTGGGAGGTACGGCGGGACCGCTGCTGATCACCGGCGCGGCGATCTGGCTGACCAATGTAATCGCGTTCGCCCTGTGGTACTGGGAATTCGACCGCGGCGGCCCGGTGGCCCGGGCGCTGGGCACGAAGCAGTACCCGGACTTCCAGTACCCCCAGATGGTCTCCCCGCAAATGGCGCCGCCGGACTGGGAGCCGACTTTCAGCGATTACCTGTACCTAGCGTTCACCAACGCCTCGGCCTTCAGCCCCACCGACGTGATGCCCCTGTCGCGGTGGGCGAAGATGGCGATGACCGTGCAATCGGTCATCTCGATCATCACGGTGGCGCTGGTCGTGGCCCGCGCTGTGAACATCCTGCCGTCGTAACGGACACTTGTCCGCTAGGCGTATACACCGTGGACCTTTCCCAGTAACGTGCATGTCATGCTGCTGCCTACCTCACTTGTTGGAAGCTACCCGCAGCCCGATTGGCTGATTGACCGCGGTCGGCTGGCCGACCGCTTTCCGCCCCGGGTACGGGCGCGTGAGCTGTGGCGCGTCGCGCCCGAGTTCCTTGAGCAGGCGCAGCGGGACGCCACGCTGCTGGCTATCCGCGCCCAGGAGGATGCCGGCCTGGACATCATCACCGACGGCGAGGTCCGCCGTGAGAGTTACTCGAACCGGTTCGCCACCGCGTTGGAGGGCGTCGACATCGACAACCCCGGGACCGCGCTCGACCGCAGCGGCCACCCCAACCCGGTGCCGCGTGTCGTCGGCCCGATCCGGCGCAAGCACCCGGTCGAGGTCGAAGACGTTAAGTTTCTGCGTGCCCACACGCCGCGCACCATCAAGATCACGGTGCCCGGGCCGTTCACGATGGCGCAGCAGGCGCAAGACGACTATTACGGGGGCAAGGAAGCGCTCGCGTTCGGATACGCGGAGGCGGTGAACGAGGAGGTCCGCGATCTGTTCGCGGCCGGGGCGGACATCGTCCAGCTCGACGAGCCGTACCTGCAAGCCCGCCCGGCGCAGGCGCAGCAGTACGGCGTCAAGGTGATCAACCGGGCGCTGGAGGGCGTGACCGGGACGACCGCGGTGCACCTGTGTTTCGGGTACGCCGCGATCATCCACGACCGGCCGGCTGGCTATTCGTTCCTGCCCGAGCTCGCCGCCTGTGACTGCGACCAGGTTTCCATTGAGACCGCGCAGTCGAACCTGGACTGCTCGGTGCTCACCGCGCTCGACGGGAAGACCGTCATCCTCGGCGTGATCGACCTGAACGACCCGACCGTGGAAACCCCGGACACCGTGGTGGAGCGGGTCCGGCGCGCGCTGCCGTACGTGCCCGCGTCCCGGATGGTCCTCGCACCCGATTGCGGGATGAAGTACCTCCCACGGGAGGCGGCGTTCGGAAAGCTGACCGCGATGGCCGCCGCGGCCGTCCGCCTGCGCGCGGAACTGGGCGGCTGACCGCGGCCACGCCAGGGAGATATTCTGCGGGGTAGGGGCGGTCAAGAAAAGTGCTGCTTGGGGGGCAGACAGATCTCGATTCCTGCGCCGCGGCGGAGTGCTCCGCCTTACGGACTCGCCGTAATGAGGGAACTCATTGCGAGCCTGCCCGCGGCTGTGGCCTACCTGTCTGGACCCGACCTCGTTATCGATTTCGCCAACAAGGCGTGCTTCGAGCTCGTCGGCGACCGGGACCTGATCGGCAGGCCGTTGCGCGAGGCTCTGCCGGAGCTGGGTGAGCAAGGCGAGATCGAGATCCTCATCCGGATCCTCGAGACCGGCCAGCCTGTCCGCGGCAGCGAGGCACGGGTGCGGATCCACCGTCTCGATGAGGCGGAGCAACGCTACGTCGACTACGCCTATCAGCCGGTTCGCGGCGCGGAAACCGACGTCGCGGGGGTGCTGCTTTACGCCGCGGACGTGACCGCCCACGTCCAGGACAGGCACCGGCTTGAGGAGGTCGCCGACCAGCTCGCCGAGGCCGAGGAACGGCTGCGGGCGCTGTTCGAGACCATGCCGCCGGGTGTCGTCCACTTCAGCGCGGACGGCTTGGTCCTGGCGGCCAACCCCGCCGCGACACGGATCCTCGGCCTGTCGGAATCCGAGATGACCACCTGGCCAATTCCCACCGCGCGGCGGGCGGTGCACGAGGACGGCACCCAGTTCCGCATCGAGGAGCTGCCGGTGTACAAGGCGATGACCACCGGGCAGATCGTCTCCGACGTGCTGATGGGTATGCCGCACGGCCGGACGGGCGAGATTCGCTGGCTGCTCGCCACCGCGGTTCCCGACACGCGCAACGCCCAGGGCCTGCCGCAGCGGGCGTATGTGATCTTCACCGATCTGACCGAACAGCGGCAGGTACAAGCGGCATTGCTGGAGAGCACCAGCCTGCTGGGACGGCTGCGCGAAGCGAATGTGCTCGGGGTGGGAACCTACACAGAAGACGGCATGTACGAGGCCAATGATGCGCTCCTCGACCTCGTCGGCTACAGCCAGGACGACCTCGCCGAGGGGCCTGTTACCCGCCAGTCGATCACCGCGCCCGAGTGGGCCTCGCGTGACGGTGACGCCATCGGACAGCTGCGACGCAAGGGCTCTTTCCAGCCCTATGAGAAGGAGTACGTGCACAGGGACGGGCACCGCGTGCCGGTTCTTGTCGGAGGGGCCGTGATCGACAGGAACCCCCTGCGCTGGGTGACGTTCGTCGTCGACCTGACCGGACGGCAGCG
Source organism: Trebonia sp. (assembly GCA_035571275.1). Taxonomy (GTDB): domain Bacteria; phylum Actinomycetota; class Actinomycetes; order Streptosporangiales; family Streptosporangiaceae; genus Trebonia. Next base: position 6,908 of record DATMKQ010000407.1, on the reverse strand, counting down.
CGCCGAGCGAGAACGAGCGGAGCTCGTCGCCCGTGAGCGGGCCGCCCGAGCCGAGGCTAGCGGTGCCCGCGAACGCCTCACGTTCCTGTTGCGGGCGGGAGCCCTGGTCGCCGCCGCCCACGACCAGGATGAACTGCTCGAGGAGGTCACCAGGCTCGTGGTGCCAAGCCTGGCGGACTATTGCGTGGTGTTCCTGCCCACGGAGGACGGGGAACTGCGCGCGAGCGCGCTTACCCACACCAACCCCGACCGGGCCAAGGCGCTCGCCGCCCTGCGCGAGCATCCGATACCCGCGATCGGCCCGCTCCTCACGCAGCGGGCCTACACGACGGGTACCACCTTGCTCGCCTCCGATCTCGCGAAAGAGATGCAGACCTGGACAGCCGCTTTCCCCGACATGGCCGACATCGCGGCCCGCTTGCAGCCGCACAGCGCACTGGCGGTGCCGTTGCGGGCCGGCCAGCAGACGCTCGGAGTCATGCTCTTCGGCAGTGCCACCGACCGCCCGCAGCTCGCGAGCACGGACACCGAGGTCGTCGAGGAGGTCGCGCGCCGCCTGGCCCAGGGCCTAGCCAACGCCAGCACCTTCGCCCGCGAGCACGTCATCGCGGAGACGCTGCAGCGCTCCATCCTGCCCGACACGCTGCCGCGGATCCCGGGACTTGACCTGTCGGTCCGCTACCTGCCCGCCACAGAAGGCGCCGACGTAGGCGGCGACTGGTATGACGCCTTCCGTGTCCAGGGCGACCATGTCGCTCTGGTTATCGGCGACGTCGCCGGCCACAACATCGGCTCCGCGTCGATGATGGGCCAGGTTCGCAGCATGCTGCGCGCATACGCGATCGACAACCCGGACCCCGGCGGGGTGCTGCGGCAGACGAACACCGCGCTGGCCTGTCTGCTGCCCGACACGCTCGCCAGCGCCGTGTTCGCCGTCCTCGATCTGGCTACTGGCGAGCTCGTCTATGCCAACGCCGGCCACCCGCCGCCGATCCTGCTCACCGGCGACGGCCAGGCCGAATACCTCGAGGATGCGGACGGGATCATGCTCGGCGCCCTCGCGGACGCAGAATTCACTACGGGCATCCGCAGGCTCTCGCCAGGCGCCGCGCTGCTTTGCTACACCGACGGGCTCGTCGAGAGCCGCGACCGCGACCTCACCAAGGGCCTCGCGCTGCTGGCCGAGACGCTGCGGCGGGCGGCCCCCAGGTCCGCCGGGCGGCTGTGCGCGACGGCGCAGGCGACCCTCCTCGGCGACGCGGGACGCGCCGACGATGTGTGCCTGCTAGCCGCCAGGCTGACCGGCTGAGCTGTCAGTCGGTGCGGCTCTGCGCTTGCTCGGCCAGGTCGATCGCCAAGCCGAGCGCTTCAACCATCTTGGTGGCCGCCGACATCGTCCGCGAAGTGCCGACGATCGGCGCCACCGCGACCAGCACGTCCTGCGCCTGGTCAACGGTCACCCCGATCTCAGAAGCCGGTCCCAGGTGGGCCAGGTAGGACGCCGGAGGGGCGTCTACCGCGGCGAGCGCCGCGAGCCGGACGAGAATGAGCGACGTTGGGTCGAGTTCGGTCCGCTCCAGCGAGACCGCGTTGATGTCGGCCAGTGCCTCGAGCACTGGCGCCTCCCCTTTAGCCATGGCCTGAACTCCTGTCTGTTCGGCGACCTCTCGGTCCCCCTCGCCGTTCATTCGACCCCACCGAAGCGGCCGTCGCATCCTCCGAATCGGATGATCCGGACTCGGCCGTCCCAGCCGCGACTTGCCACCCATCGCAGCGCCGACGTTGAGCCAGCCGGTTCCTAGACCCGGGTCGTCGACTATCTCAGTCAAAATCGCAAAAAATTCGATTGATCAGAACGAGCGTTCCTGACTCTTCCGCCTTATGATTTTCCTGGCTTTCACGACGTTCGTCACGGGGATCACACATGCGCCTTAAGAGCGGGCTCCTGCTTTCGGTTCTGGCCGGAACAATCGGCCTGGTAGCGCTGCCGGCGACGGCCGCGCGAGCCGACACCACAACGGTCCTGTCGTATCTCGGTGCTTTCCATCAGGTCGTGGCGGACACCGCCGACGGCTATCTTTTCTTCAGCGAGGGCCTGTCCAGCGATTCGCTGCTCACCGACCAGGCATCCGGCCCTCTTTTCGTCAGCAACCTGTCCGGGTCTTTGGTCGCGACCATCGACCAGGGCGACGGCGTGGAGGGAATGACGCTCTCACCCGACGGGAAAACGCTGTACGCGGCTCTCGCCGGGACAGACGAGGTCGCCGGGATCGACATCGCGTCCATCAAGACGGACCCGACGGCGCCCACTCAGACGCTGTATCCGCTCACAGCAGGCGACGTGCCGTACAGCGTGGCGGTGCAAAGTGGCGAGGTCTGGGTGAGCTATAACGTCGGCACGAATGCCGCCCAGGCGGCGATCGGCGATATCAGCCTTTCCGCTGCTACTCCTTCGTCGGCATTCGAGCCAGCTACCGCCGGACCGTCGACGTGGTATTCCGCACCGGACCTCGCCGCGGACCCTGACAACAGCGGAGCCCTGGTCGCCACGCAGTATGAAAGCCGCCCGTCGGCCGCGACCTTCAGCACCACAGCCGTTCCGGCAACGGCGCTATCGACGGGCACCATCTGCGCCGGACAGGTGAACGTCGTCCCGGGCGGCGCTGAGTTCGCCGGACCCTGCGGGCATCAGGCCAGCGTCTTCAGCATGACCGACGTAACCAAAGTGGTGGGCGATTATCCTGTCGGGAACAACGGCGCGTCGGCCGTCGCGATCGCGCCGGACGGCACGGTCGCGATCGGCGCTCAGGGCACGACGATGATCAATCCCGACGGCGGCACAGACCTCGTGGCCTACGTCTACTCGCCAGGCGGCGGGACCGCCACGCGCAACATATTTCACTTCGCCCCTGGCTACGACAATTTGTACCAGGGCGGCGGGCTCACCTGGGCCGCGGACGGCTCGGAACTGTTCGCGGTGACCTACGTGTACGGTGCCAGCGGCACGAACGGCACCACCTGGAACTGGGTCCTCCAGAGCTTCCGTGCGCCCGAGACGACCCGGGCGACGCTGACGCTGGGCGGCACGTCGTCGGCCGACATCGGCAAGAGCGTGACTATCACGGGCACCCTGCAGCTTGGCACCGGCAATCCGGCGGCGAACACGCCCATCGCGATCACCCGGACGCTGGCAGGCAGGGGAGCCAAGAAGTACACGGTCAAAACCGGGGCGAAGGGAACCTTCTCGCTCACCGACAAGCCCGCCGCGCTCGGCACCTACGCCTATACGGCCAGCTATGCCGGCAATTCGACCACGCAGGCGGCGACCAGGACGCGCACGGTGACGATCACGCGGATACCGACGTCGCTGTCGCTGGCCACGAGCAGGGGCAGCGTCCCGTACCGGGCAACGGTCGCGATTACCGCCCACCTCGGCACCACGGACACGGGGCGGACGGTGACGATCTACGCACAGCCGTTCGGGAGTTCTGTTAAGAAAGAGCTCAGGTCGGGGCGGGTCAATGCCAAGGGTGACTTGATTGCCTACTACTCCCCCTCCAGCAGCACCACGTTCAGCGTCTCCTTCGGCGGCGACGCCAGGTACGCGGCGCGGACCGTAACGCACGACGTCTACGTCGGCGCCGGCGTGAGCATGTCGATCAGCGGCTACTACACCAGCGAGTACATCGGCACCACCCTGTACCGCGTCTTCCACCACACCGCCACGCTCAAGGCCCCCGTAACCGTCAGCCCGAACAAGCATGGCGAGTGTGTGGAGATGGAGATCCAGCAGTACTTCAACGGCGGATGGAACGGCAACGCGACCACGGAATGCGGCACGCTCGGTAGCGCAAGCAAGGTCATCTGGTACCTCGGACTGACCAACGCGACCGGTGGCCAGTACCGGATTCGCGCCGACTACCTGCGCAGCAGCAAAGACAAGACGAACCTCAACGCCGACAGCTCCTGGTACTACTTCACGGTCGTGACGTAATACCTCAGTCCTCGCCGGAGAACCGCTCCCATGCGGCCTGCTTTGACACGCCGAGCGCCTCGCCGACGCGAGTCCAGCTGATACCCCGGGCGCGCAACATGTCTACGTGGTCGTGCAGGGCGCCGTCGACCTGAGATACCACCGCCTGGATCCGCACCAGGCTCGCGAGCAGTTCATCGTCGGGTAGCTCGTTCCACCCGCCGACCTTGGGTACCGGATCCTGGGCGATGATGAGGTTGCACAGGTCTATGCATTCATTGCAGATGTAGACGCCCGGCCCCGCGACGAGCTTGGCGACCGCGTCCTTTTCCTTGATGCAAAACGAGCAGCACACGATATCGAGCGGGTTCGCCCCCGCCGCCGGGGAGTTTCGGGATCCGGTCACATCGTCAAGGTATCCCTGACGACATTGTGCGTCAAGGTTAACCTGACGGATGCCGGCGTGAACCGTTGAGATGTTTCAGGAAGAAGGCGGCTGACTCTTCGCCAACCCGCTCGCGCATGGCCGGATCGGGCGGATCCGGTGTGGAGAAGTCCTCGTGGCGAACGTCAGGTCCGGCTGAGCGCCCGGTCTCCCTCGGATCGCAACCCGGGCCGCGGCGCCGCGGAGCACTCTGGGCACCAGGCGGCGATGGATGGCGGACAACGGCGGCCACACGACACGGCCCAAGGCCCGGTCGTAGCGCAGGAAGGTCCACAGCGAGACCCGTCCGTCGGCTGTGTGGACCAGGAGATTGGCGGCCAGGAACCAGGAAGCGGCCTCGAGCCGGATCCAATCCTCGCCGAGGCCGCCGATCTGCCATCCGGCCACGGTGACCGACGATCGAGCCCGGGACAGGCGCAGACCGAGCAGCCCCCGCCAGATCAGCCGCCCTGTGACGCTGGGGACGTCGCCGAACATCGCCCGGGCCCACCGCTCCGGTGTTGTCGATGCGTCCGTGGACAGCGTGAAGAGGTCGACGTAGTCGGGGTCGGGCAACGAGCTGAGTTCGCGGACGGACCCCGGAACCTCGTTCGTCGCGACAACTCCGTCTCCAGGGCCCACGATCATCTGACGGTCTCCGTTCATCTATACGCTACCGTATAAGAAGAGATTAACCGCGAGTATACGGTGGCGTATAGAGGAATGTGAGATGCATCACGGGAGTCGCCGCGACGTCCTACCGTTGCGGCGATGGGACGCCTGCCAGGCGACCGCCGGAGGAGCGCCGCCGCAGGCGAGCGTCACGGCGGCGTTGCCAGACCCGGCGGATCCGCGAGGCCAGCAGTGCGAACAAAACGACGCCGACAGCCAGCCCCACGGCCGCGACGATCGCCGCGGCGACCGGGTGGAACACGGCGTACGACACGAGGCCGACCACGCCCAGGTCCTCGAGCAGGCTGGCGACGATGTTGCTGAACGGTTCGGGGCTGGCGTTGACGCCAATCCGCGTCCCGGTCTTGACGACATGCGAGACGAGCGCCGACCCGCCACCGAGCGCGGCCGCGGCGATTGTCGCGGCCGGGCTAGCGTGCGCGTGCTGGGCCATGACGACACCGATCGCACCGCCGACTACTGGGCGCAGGGCCGTGTGAACGATGTCCCACATCGAGTCGAGCACCGGGATCTTGCCCACCACGAATTGGCCGATGTACAGCACGGCTGCGGCCGCCAGCACCGACGGCCGCTCCAGCACCGTCGGTATCGCAGCGATGTGCCCGAACCGGCCAAGCAGGCCAAGCACGAGCACCGCCGCGTAGCTGTTGACGCCGCTGGCCACTCCGCTGCTGAAGATCAAGGAGACTGGGAGCATCCGGGTCCGTCCTCCAGCCGTCGTATCTGTGCCCCGCTACTGCGCGGGTTACAGACCGGGCTGCCCGATACTGCCCGGACCGTCCAATTTATGTTGCCCCAGTGGGTGCGATGGCTTCAGGAATCGAGGACTGCCGCGACGGCTTCGATCTCCACGAGCTGATCCTGGTAGCCCAGCACGGTGACGCCCATCAGGGTGCCGGGCACGTCATGCTCGCCGAACGAGTCCCTGACTACTTCCCAGGCCGCCACCAGGTCCTCTTGCCGGCTCGTCGCAACGAGGACCCTCGTGCTGAGCACATCCTGCACGGATGCGCCAGCGTCGGCGAGGGCGATTCGCATGTTCTCGAAGGCCCTTGCGGCCTGGCCCCGGTAGTCGCCTACTGCTGCGGTGGATGCGTACGCGTACTCGGCAACGCTGGACAGGGAGGAGGAACGGATGAGGGTGACGGAATGTGGCATGGAAGCATGAGGCCATGACGGTTTCGCCAGCGCCAGACTCGCGAGCCAAATCGGAGGCCGTCGTTCGCGACTACGCCGAAGGCGACTACGGCGCTTGTCACTCCCTGTGGGAAGAGCTGACCGAGTACCACCGAAGCATCTATGGGGACCCTTCGATCGGTGGGGACGATCCTGGGGCGGGATTCGACGGGTACCTCGCCTATCCGCAGCGGCTGGGATCCTGGGTGGCCGAGTCCCACGGCAGGGTCATCGGTTTGACCGGCCTGCTCGACCGGGGTGCGAGCGGGGAAGTCGAGCCGGTCATCGTCGCCGAGACGGCTCGGAACCAGGGCATTGGCCGCATGCTCATCACCCGGGTTGTCGAGGAAGCCCGTGCCCATGGTTACGAGTACCTGGCCATCCGGCCGGTGGCTCGCAACGTCGCCGCGGTACGCCGTTTCCATGCGGCTGGATTCCGAACCCTCGGGGGGCATATCGATCTCACGATGGACCTGACTGCCCGGCGGCATGAGTGGCTGTCGGGAGCCGGCCTGCACGGTCTCGACTTCGACTATTGAGCCACCGTGCCAGACCGCCGATGCCGATTCGCGGCATGCTGCTGGCCGGCTCGAGTCGGCCCGTCTCCCCGGCGGTGAGACCATTGGTGATGTCACGGACGAG
>DATMKQ010000406.1:0-12485 GCA_035571275.1 Trebonia sp. | reverse complement strand
CCTGTCGTAGGTGTTCTTGATGTCCGCGGGCAGCTCGTCCCAGCTCGCGGCCTGCTTCTCGGTCGACCGGACGAAGTACTTGATGTTGTCGAAGTCGATGCCGGACAGGTCAGAGCCCCAGTTCGGCATGGGCTTGCGGCCAAAGTACTTCAGGCCCTTCAGCCGCATCTCGAGCATCCACTCGGGCTCGTTCTTGCGCCCCGAGATGTCCCGTACCACCTCTTCGGATAGTCCGCGACGAGCGGACGCGCCGGCCACGTCAGAGTCGGCCCAGCCGAACTTATACGTGCCCAGCCCTTCGAGCTGGTCATTCGCGGTGGTCGTCATATGTCAGAGCCCTCCGGACTCGTATCTTCGTTACCCGTTTTGCCGCGGTGACGTGCGCTGGCGCATGTCACGTGGGTCGTGCAGATCCCGTCGCCGTGCGCGATCGTCGCCAGCCGCTGGACTGGCGTGCCGAGCAGCCGGCCGAACGCTTCCGTCTCCGCCTCGCACAGCTGCGGAAACTCGGCCGCGACGTGCGCGACCGGGCAGTGGTGCTGGCAGATCTGCTCACCAGTGTTCCCTACCGTACCGATCGTCGGCGCCGGGCCCGCCGACGCGGCATACCCGTCGGCCGACAGCGCCTCCGCCAGGGCCTGGACGCGGGCGGGCAGGTCACCCGTCACGACCGCGGTGTAGCGCCGCTCGAGCTCGGAAACCTGCTGCCGGGCGAAGTCGGCTACCGCTTGCTGCCCCAGTTTCTCGGCGATGAAACGGAGCGCGCTGGTCGCCAGGTCGTCGTAGGCGTGCTCGAAGACGCTGCGCCCGGTGTCGGTGATGACGAACAGCTTGGCTGGCCGTCCCCGGCCGCGGTTGCCGTACGTGCGGGCGGTGCGGGTCTCGATCATGCCTTCCGCGATGAGGTTGTCCAGGTGCCGCCGGATGGCCGCCGGGGTGAGCCCCAGCCTGCCGCCCAGCGTCGCGGCGGTCGACGGGCCGAGCTCCAGGATCAGCCTGGCGACCTGACCGCGCGTGCCGCGCTCGGTGTGCGCGCTGCCGTGCGCGGCACCTTGTATAGCGCTTCCCGCGGACGCCTGATTCCCGGCGCCACCGGCGGCGGCGCCGGGCATGTCAGTCGCCCCGGCAGTTTTCACAACATCAGTGTGCCGTAAATGGGACGGGGCTCGCAAGTTTTTCTCAACACCGACGTGACGTAAATCACGCTTGCGGTTCACCCGCGGGGGGTGGCGTGGTCGGCGGGCCGGGCGCGCGACGATCCGTAGTGGCGAGCGGTTACAGACAGCGACAACGGGGGTCATGGTGGCCAAGCCATTCAAGGGGACGATCAACGTCGACATCCGCGACTCCGAGCCGGATTGGACGCCGTTCGAGCCGCCGGTGGCGCCGTACGGGGCGCCGAACGTGCTGTACATCGTCTTGGACGACGTGGGCTTTTCCGCGATGAGCTGCTACGGCGGCCCCATTGAGACGCCGAACATCGACCGGATAGCCGACGCCGGAGTGCGGTACACCCAGTGGCACACCACGGCGCTGTGCTCGCCGACGCGCTCCTGCCTGCTCACCGGCCGTAACCACACCCGTAACAGCATGGCCTGCATCACCGAGGCAGCTATTGGTTTCCCGAACGGCAGTGGCACGATTCCCCCAGAGAACGGAATGATCTCCGAGATCCTGAGCGAACGCGGCTGGAACACCTACCTGGCCGGCAAGTGGCACCTGTGCCCGACCGACGAGATGAGCCTCGCGTCGCCGCGGCGCAACTGGCCCACCGGCAGGGGCTTCGAGCGCAGCTACGGGTTCCTTGGCGCCGAGACCAACCAGTGGTACCCGGACCTGGTCTACGACAACCATCCGGTGGACCAGCCGCGCTCGCCGGAGGAGGGCTACCACCTGACCGACGACCTCACCGACATGTCGCTGTCGTTCATCAAGGACGCGAAGGCGGTCGCGCCGGACAAGCCGTTCTTGCTGTACTACGCGCCGGGCGCGTGCCACGCGCCGCACCACGCGCCTAAGGACTGGATCGAGAAGTTCCGCGGCCGGTTCGACGTGGGATACGAGGCGATCCGCGAGCAGACCCTGGCCCGGCAAAAGAGCATGGGCATCGTGCCGCACGACACCGAGCTTCCGCCGCTCAACCCGATCGGAACACCCGGCACCCGGACCGGCCCCGAGGGCCAGCCGTTCCCCGAGCTTGACTACACCCGGCCCTGGGACTCACTCAACGCCGACGAGAAACGGCTGTTCGCGCGGATGGCGGAGGTGTACGCGGGATTCCTCGCGCACGCCGACCACCACGTCGGGCGGCTGCTCGACTACCTGGAGCAGACCGGCCAGCGGGACAACACGCTCGTCATCGTCGTCTCCGACAACGGCGCGAGCGGCGAGGGCGGCCCGAACGGGTCCGTCAACGAGATGAAGTTCGCCAACGGCGTCGCGGACGATCTCGCGGAGAACCTGGCCAAGCTCGATGATCTCGGCAGCCCGAAGACCTACAACCATTACCCGAACGGCTGGGCGATGGCGTTCAACACGCCGTTCAAGATGTGGAAGCGATACGAGTTCAACGGCGGCACCGCGGACCCGTGCATCATCTCGTGGCCCAAGGGCACGAGGACACGCGGTCAGGTGCGCGAGCAGTACCACCACGCGATCGACATCGTGCCCACCATCCTGGACTGCCTCGGCCTCGACGCGCCGGAGACGATCAAGGGCCACACGCAGAGCTCCTTCGACGGTGTGAGCATGCGCTACAGCTTCGACGACGCGAAGGCCGCGTCGCGGCGGCACACGCAGTTCTACGCGATGCTCGGCTCCCGCGGCATCTGGCACGAGGGCTGGAAGGCCGTCACGACTCATCCGTGTCTGGCCGGGTGGAGCCACTTCAACGACGACACGTGGGAGCTGTACCACACCGACACCGACCGGGCCGAGCTGCACGACCTGGCCGCGGAGCAGCCGGACAAACTGCGGGAGCTCGTGAACATATGGTTCAGCGAGGCCGGCGCGAACGGCGCGTTCCCGCTGGACGACCGGTCGGCGATAGAAATCATGGCGACACCGCGTCCCCAGCTCACCGCGTCACGGTCCCGGTACGTGTACTTCCCTGGCACGGCCCCCGTTCCCGAGTGGCAGGCGGTCAGCACCCGCAACCGCTCATTCGTGATCGGGGCGCTCGTTGACATCCCGGGGCCGGGCGCCGAGGGGGTGCTGTTCGCCATGGGCACGCGGTTCGGCGGCCACGCCCTCTACATCAAGGACAACCGGCTGCACTACGTCAACAACTTCCTGGGCAGCGAGGAACAGAAGATCGTCGCTTCGCAGGACATCCCGACCGGGAAGAACCTGATCCTGACCGCCTCGTTCGACAAGGACCGCCAGGAAAGCGACTGCGCGACCGGGATCCTGTCGATCTACCACGGCGACCGCAAGGTGGGCGACGCCAGGATCAGGACGCAGCTCGGCGCGTTCGCGGTCGCGGGCTCGGGCCTGTACGTGGGCCGCAACCCCGGGGAGCCGGTCACCCAGGACTACCCGGGTCAGCCGCCCTACGCGTTCACCGGCGGCGTCATCAACCGGATCGCGATCGACGTCAGCGGCGAGCCGTATCAGGATCTCGAACGCGAAGCCGCCCTCATGCTCATGCGGGAGTAGCCCCCGCGATGACCGAAGCGGTTGCGCTCGCGAAGAGCCAGGCGAAGAACATGGTGTGGGTGCCGGGCGGCCGCTTCCTGATGGGGTCGGATGACTTCTACCCGGAGGAGCGGCCGGCGCGCCGGGTCGAGGTGGACGGGTTCTGGATGGACTCCCGCCCGGTCACGGTCGCGCAGTTCCGCCGGTTCGTCTGGGCGACCGGCTACGTGACCGTCGCCGAACGCCCGCTCGACCCCGGCGCCTACCCGGATGCCTCGCCTGACCTGCTGGTCCCTGGATCGCTGGTCTTCTTCCCCACCCGGGGGCCGGTGGACCTGCGCGATGTCTCGCGGTGGTGGCGGTACACCCCGGGCGCCTCCTGGCGCCACCCCGGCGGTCCTGGCACCACGCTGCACGGCCGGGACCAGCACCCGGTGACGCACGTGGCGGCGCAGGACGCCGACGCGTACGCGGCCTGGGCGGGCAAGGAGCTGCCGACGGAGGCCGAATGGGAGTTCGCCGCGCGCGGCGGCCTCGAGGGCGCGGTCTTCACGTGGGGCGACGAGTTCGAGCCCAAGGGCCGGGTGATGGCCAATACCTGGCGGGGCGCGTTCCCCTGGCGCGACGCCAAGCCGCCGGGCAGGCGAGGGACGTCCCCGGTGGGCAGTTACCCGCCCAATGGTTTCGGCCTGTACGACCTCGCCGGCAACGTGTGGGAGTGGACGGGTGACTACTTCGCCACGTGGACCGCGCTGCCGCCCGAGCGGTCCGAGCCGCACGCGTGCTGCGTGCCGCGCAACCCGCGGGTCACCTCGGCCGAGCGGAGCCTGGTGTCCGGCGAGCCCGGCGAGCGCATCCCGCGCCGCGTGATCAAGGGCGGCTCGCACCTGTGCGCACCGGAGTACTGCTTCAGGTACCGGCCCGCCGCCCGGCAGGGTGAGGCCGTCGACACCTCGACCGCGCACCTAGGCTTCCGCTGCGTCGTGCGCCCGGCGCCGGGGTCGCCGACTCAGCGCGGCGGCTCGATGTAGCGGCGTTCCTCATAGACCTGAGCCGCTCGCTGGCTGCGGCGCCGCACGATCGCGACGATGATGCTCGCGATCAGGCCGACGCCGCCGCCGATCATGAAGATCACGCCGACGACCTGCAGGTCCACGTAGTTGCCTGACCAGCTCACGGCGAAGCGCAAGATCGCCCCGACGATGACGAGGAGGGCGCTGATGCCTACGCTCATGGTTGCAATCCTTCCGGTTTGTCGTCTCAGACCACGCTGGTTAGATCACGCCCGCCACCCCGAGCGCGCCGTTGACGATGAGGATGGCCCCGCACAGGGCGAGCGCGTAGAGGCCGAGCCGCTTGGCGTGCAGGCGAATCGCGTCGTTGATGGTCTTGAGCAACCGTGTCGTGGCATCAGGGGCGGCCAGATAGGCGATCAGCGGTAGCCAGACGACCATGCAGGTGAGCAGGATGATGATCACCAGGGTCAGCGCCGTGACCGGGACTGCCGCCTGGGCGGTGGCGGGGACCTGGACCGCGGCGATGAACGTCGCCGACGGCGCGAAGATGAGCACGCCGGCCGCGAAGGCCGTGCGCGCGCTCGGCATGGCGGTGAGCCTGGCTATGAGTCCCTGGCGCTGCTGCGCGGATTCGGGCTTCGGCCGCTTGAACCGCCCGAGGTAGATGGCTCCGGCGAGCGCGAGGACACCAAGACCAAGCCGGAACCCGTACCGGGGATCGTGCTCGCGCGACAGGTTCAGGCCAGTGCTGCGCAGCACATAGAGCACTACGATCGCCATGATCACGGTCATGGTGAAGGCGCCGGTGACGTAGGCCAGCGCTGTCAGCCTGGGATTGGCCGAACCCAGGAACACGGCCATCACGATCAGCGCCGTGGGCGATATGGACGCGAGAACGGCGAAGCCCGCCGCCTGGCCGATCATCGGCGTCAGCCCCCGGGGGCGCGGGCCGTCTGATCGGCCGACCGGCCGCCGATCAGTTCGATCAGGCCCAGCAGTACGAGCAGCACGACGACGAGCGTGATGACCTCGCCCACATCGGGCGGGCCCAGCAGGACGAAGATGAGGGCGATCAGCGCGATCGCCCCGATGCGGAGCAGGTTCTTGTGCGCGGCGGTCCATTCGCCTACCGGGCCGGTGCGCACCCCGGCTTGCTCGCTGCGCGCCCGCAGCCAGTCGATACCGGAAGTTACCGCCTTCCTGGTACGGACGGCGGTGACCGAGGGGCCGGTCAAGAAGGCGCCGATCGCGATGACCAGGCCGATCACCAAGAGCACGCGCAGACCTTCCCTGATGAACCGGATCAGGGTGTCGTACAGCGCCCCGGCCGCGTCGGACGGCAGCACGTTCTTCGGGACGCTGTTGAGGTAGATGACGCGGGCGATGTCCAGCGCGATGCCGAGGACGAGCATCGACGCGGCCAGGCCCAGGGCCGCGCCGATCAGCGCGCGTCTATGGCCGCGGGCAACGTAGACCCCCGCCGCGAGCAACGCGAGCGTGAGAAACGGCAGCACCCACTTAAGCGTTTGGGTCAGCCGGTATCCCTGCTGGGCCTTGGCCAGGTTGGGTGCCTCAAACAGCGGGAAGGTCGCGTTGACATTCGGGATGTTGTTGACGATCGTCAGCCCTTGGGCGCTGAGCTGCTTTTTCGCCTGGGTGATCAGCGGGCTGAGGTTCAGCACGACCTGGTTGTTCACAACGTCGACCGCGCCGCCGCCCTGACCGGACAGCACCCGCACGATCCCTGAGTGGGCGACCCTGAGGGCCTGCGTCCACACCACCGCCATCGCGGGACTTGCCACCACCCTGGAGACGGCAGTCGCGATCGCGCTGTTCACGCCGCTGGCTATCTGCCCGGAGAAGGTGTGCAGCAGGCTCGCGATCCTCGGCAGGTGGGCCGCCGTGGCCTGGGCGGCCGCCTGGTTGGCGATCGCTTGCACGTTCAGCCTGCTGGTGATCTGGGTGGTGATCTTGGCGCTCAGCGCCTGCTGGATCGGCGGCTCGGAAATCAGCGGCGACATGTTCGCCACGAACCGGTCAGTGTTGCCCACCTGGTTGGCGCCCCACACGCCGAGCACCGAGACGGGGGCGAGGATGCAGCCGAGCACGATCAGCACGGCGGATACTGGCGCGCGCCAGCCGCCCGGGCGCTTTTGCCGTTTCCCGCCGGCCTGGGCTCGTTCGCCGCGCAGACCGGCGACCTCGGCGCGCAGCCGCTCAAGCTCGGCGCGCTCGTCTTCCTCGGTCGCCGCTACTGGACCCCCAGCCTGACCACCGCCAGATCCGGGGGTCGCCGGTGTGGCGGCCTTCCCACCCGTGTACGCCCCTTCTTCGTCCGTGTACGCCCCTTCTTCGTCCGTGTACGCCGCTTCTTCGTCCGCGGGCGCCGGGACATCCGCGTCCGGCGGGCGCGCGGGACCCGGGACCGGCGGGGTCGCGGCTTGCGCGCCCGCCGGCTTCCCCGGGCCTCCCGCTCTGTTACTGCCGGAGCCGGCTGCCGCGCCGGGTCCCTCGCTGTCCTGGGACAACGTTCGCTCCTGCCGCCGTGACCGAGTCACTTTCCGTGGAGCAACATCGTGCCCCGCCACAGGCCGGATCTTGATCACCCCCCGGAGGTGAACACTGGCGGATCCGGCCGCCGCCGGCCGGCGATCACCCGTGGCGGGTGGGTTAGTGCCGCGGCGCGGGTGGCAGGGACATCGTGTACCGAAGCGAACGGGTTCAGGCCTGGCCAGAAGCCGGATGGACCGGATGGAGAGGACGACCGATGTCCCCGATGCGCCGTGCAGTTGTCCGGCGCCGATCGCTGCTGCGCGCCGCAGCCGTCGGCGCAGGCGCCTATTGGGCGGCCCGCGCGGCGGGTCCCGGGGATAAGCGGGACACGCGTGACGCGCGGGACGGCGACCTTGAGGCACGGCAGCAGCCGTCGGCAGCGCGAGTACCGATCCGACCGGGGCCGTAAGCGGCTAACAGGAGCTGGAGTCGGCGGCCGCGGGCGACCGCGTCGCGCCTGGAGGTCACCCCGAGCTTGTGGTACGTCGAGCGCAGGTGGGTCTTGATCGTGTTGACCGACAGGTACAGCGCGTCGGCGATCTCCTGGTTCGTGAGGTGGGAGTGCAGCAGGCGCAGCACCGCCATCTCGCTCGCGGTCAGCGGCGGCGCCGCGTCGCTCGCCGAGGCGTTGCCCGCGGCCTTCGGCGGCAACTGGCACACGAAACGTTCCTGCACCCGGGCGGCGAACGTCGCGGCGGGGCTGGCCGGGGGGACCATGATGGCGATCGCCGAGTGGATCGCCCCGCCCAGGTCGAGGAACGGCCGGTACGCGTCGTGCGGCTCCGCGATCATCAGCGCCTGCTCAAGCAGCGCGGCCGCGTCGGCGTGCGCGGACAGACGACGGTTGGCGATGGTGGCCGTGAGCAGCGCGGTAATGCGGTTGCGCAGGGTGCCGCCCGGTACCGTCGAGCCGTCCATCCACTGGCTGGTCATTTCAAGCGCGGCGCCGGGGTCGCCCTGGGCGAGCAGCAGCCGCGCCACCACCACGGCCTGCTCCGCGTCCCGTGGCGGCAGCTCGGCCACGCCATCGGGGGGCCCGAGCGTCGCGGCCGCGACGGGGATATCGCCCGCCTGCAGCGCGATGTCGGCATCGAACGCGGCCAGCGGCAGCAGGTTCTGGCCGTACTTGTCGCGAACGAGCGTGACGATGCTCCTGGCGCCCGCGGTGTCTCCGCCGGCCAGCGCTACACGGGCACGGACCAGCATGCGCAGCACGCCGGTGTCCGGCTCGCCAGGAACCCAGCCAAGGGCGCCGGAGTCGAGCGAGTCGAGCAGCTCCGAGGCCGACCGCAGCTCGTCCCGCTCGACGGCGAGCGCGGCGGCGGCCAGCGTCGCCAGGCGCTGACCAGCGGGATCGGGCATGTCGGGGCCGCGTAGCCGCGCGATGATCGCCTGGGCCGCGCCGAGGTCGCCGTAGAGCACTTCGGCGAGCGCCTGCCAGCCGAGGGCACGCTCCAGCGGCACCCCGAGCCCGGCGGCCGCCAGTTGGTGACTTGCGTGGCCGAGGGCGCGGCGCGCGTCCGTTATCCGCCAGCGGGACAGCATCGCGGTGCCGAGCGCGAGCCACAGCAGCCCGAGCGCGCGGTGCGCCGACAGCGTTCCCGCGCGCGACTGCGTCTTCTCGGCCAGCGCCCAGCCGTCGTCAAGCGCGCCAGGATCGGTGTCGGCCGTCTGCATCACGCGCAGCGCCGCGAGCCACAGTTCCACGAGCGGCCGGGTGGGCTCGGCGCAGTCGGCGAGCGCTTCGGTCGCGTAGCCGCGGTACGCGGTCGCCGAATCAGGATCGCCGCCGCACAGCCTGGCCGCGGCGAGCGCGGCGGCCACCACGGGATCGCCGGAGCGGCGCTCGGCGGGAAACAGCCTCAGGGCCTTCTCGAGGTCGGCCATCCGGCCCGGCAGGACCCCCGCGATCCCCGCCTCGGCGAGCGCCATCGACGCCTGGTCCCAGTCACCCGCTTCGGCCGCGCACCGCATCGCCTCCACGACGTCGCCGCGGGCGGCGTGCCAACGTGCCGCCCGGCCGAACAGCACGGGCACCTCCTCAGGCGTCCTGCGCAGCTCGGCCAGCAGGACCTCGCGCAGGCACGGGTGATACCGGTACTGACCGGACTCGTCCCGCGCGACAAAGCTGTTCTCTCGGTCCAGCTGGTCCAGGATCCGGGCGCCGCCGGGCTCGCGGGTCAGCCAGTCGGCGTACTCCCCGGTCAGGCGCTCGGCGACGCTTGTCCGGCGCAGGAACAACTGGATCTGCGCGGGCTGGCGGTCCAGGACCTCGTCCCGCATGTAGTCGGCGAGCAGCGGGTCGCCGTTGATGCCGCCGACGTTCACCGTGCCGTCGCGGTTGGCCCGCAGCGCCGCCAGCCGCAGCCCGGCCATCCAGCCCTGCGTTCGCCGCAGCAGGTCGTCGCGTTCGGCCGGGTCGGCGGCGAGGCCGAGCTTGGCGAAATAGGCATCGGCCTCTTCCGGCGTGCAGGCCAGGTCCGCGGTGTCCACCTCGGCCAGGTCGCCGGCCACCCGCATCCTGGCCAGGTGCAGCCCGGGGACGCGGCGGCCGCACAGGATGATGCGCAGCGTGGGCGGAGCATGGTGGATCAGGTAGCCGAGGCCGGGCAGCACGCCGCTGTCCGCGAGGACGTGCACATCGTCGAGGACGAGCGCGACGGGCGCGGCGAGACCGCGCATCGTGTCCATGAGGTTGATCGGCAGGTCGTCGGCTGGGCCGCGGCTGCGCGGCACGAGCGAGGAGGTGAGGTCGGCGCCCCCGACCGCGAGGGCGGCGCTCATGTACGCCCAGAATCTGCCCGGCTCCCTGTCACCCTCGTCCAGGTTCAGCCAGGTGACGCGCCGTGACCGTGCCACGGCCGCCGCCCAGGTGGCGCAGGCGACGGACTTGCCGGCCCCGGCTGGGGCGGTGATCGCGGTGACCGGGTGCACCGCTGCCCGTTCGATCAGCCCGGTCAGGCGACTGCGAGGGATGACGTCGGCACCAAGCCGGGGTACCCGCAGCTTGTCCTCAAGCAGCAGCGACTCATGACCATGCTTCGCCGCGTCTGAGATTGGACCGACTTGTGTAAGTTGCGTCACTTAATTCTCCCCCGACGCAGGACTCTACCCGCACCTCACTGGGGGTAATCCACTGATCGCCGGACGCGACAGCCTTCCCCTATGGCGGCGCCGCGGCATCCTGTAATGCGAATATGGTTTCTATTTATAGCGCTTATCTTCTTACTTAGGGACACCCGGTGAATCACCCTAATTGGGTGATGATCGCCGGACGCGCCGTCGGTAGCTTCGCCATGGTGGCGCCGGCCTTCGCCATGGCGCCACCTTCGAAAGGGAGGCAGCTCGATGAGCCACGCACAAGGTCAGTCGGCTCGCGACGCCGGCACGGGCCCGCCCGCGGGGACCGCGGGGACCCAGCCGACCGATGACACGCAGCAGGATCCCGGTACCCGCCAGTACGTGCCCCGTCCGAGGAGCTTCGACGACAGCGGCGGGGCCGAGCCGCGGCCCGAGGGCGCGGTCCTCGGCTTCACGATCACCGCGTCGGTGCTCATGATGGTCTCCGGTCTCTGGAACTTCCTCGAGGGACTGGCCGCCATCATCAGGGGGTCGTTCTTCGTCGTCCTGCCGAACTACGTCTACAACGTCTCCGTCACCGGCTGGGGCTGGATTCACCTCATCGTGGGCGCGGCGGTATTCGTGGCCGGCGCCTTCCTGTTCTTGGACAAGGTGTGGGCCCGCGTCGTCGGTGTGGCGCTCGCCTGCATAAGCGCGGTGTTCAATTTCCTGTACATCCCCTACCAGCCTGTCTGGTCGGTCATCGTGATCGCCCTGGACATCTTCATCGTGTGGGCGCTGCTCGCGCCGCGGACCCGGTACGCCCGCTAGCGTGGCCAGGTGAACCGTCCGCCATCGTCTCCTTGAACCGGGTGATCACCCATGACAATGACAATCGACGAGCGCGAGGCCAGCGGCACGCAGGCCCGGACGCAGGCACCCCGTGCCGCCCATGCCGGATGGACGCCCGCCGCCGGCCGCCCCAGCCCGGTCGCGCTGCTCGTCTCGCAGGAGAAAACCCGCGAACGCGACCTGGTGCCCGTGCGGCACGGCCGAATGATGGTCTCCCCGTTCACGTTCTACCGTGGCGCGGCCATCGTCATGGCGGAAGACCTCAAGGACACGCCCACCGCCGGCCTGAACGCCCAGCTGTGCGGTGACGCTCACCTGCTGAACTTCGGAGTGTTCGGCTCCCCGGAACGCAGGCTCGTGTTCGACCTGAACGACTTCGACGAGACGCTGCCCGGGCCATTCGAGTACGACGTGAAGCGGATGGCGGCCAGCTTCGCGATCGCCGCCCGCGACGCCGGATTCTCCCGGGCGCAGGCCTCCGACGCCGCGCTCACGTCGGTGGCCGCCTACCGGGAGGCGATGGCGTCGTTCGCCCAGCAGACGACCATGGACGTCTGGTACGCCAGCCTCGACGAGGACGAGATCAAGCGCGCGGTCGCCGACGTGGTGACCCAGAGCAGAAAGCCGGGGAAGAAGACCGCCGCCAAGGACGTGAAAGCAGCTAAGGCCGGAAAAGCGGGCAAGGCCGCGCAGGCCGGGCAGTTGGCGGACACCGCCGCCGTGCAAGGCGCGAAGAGCCAGGTCAAGATGGCGAAGAAAGCGGAAAGGACCGTGGCGCAGCTAAGCGCCAAGGCGCACACCAAAGACAGCCTGCAGGCGCTGTCGAAGCTCGCCGAGCAGGTCGACGGCCGGTACCGGATCGTCAGCCAGCCACCTGTCCTCATTCCGCTGCGCGACATGCCGCCCGGGCTGGTTCCCGCCAATACCGACGCGATGCTGCGCGATAAGTTCCGCGAGTACCGGGCGACCCTGCAGCCCGACCGGCGCCATCTCCTCGAGCAGTTCGAGATCGTCGACGTCGCCCGCAAGGTCGTTGGCGTGGGCAGCGTCGGCACCCGGTGCTTCATCGCGTTGCTGCAGGGACGCGACGCGAGCGACCCGCTTTTCATGCAGGCCAAGGAGGCCACCGCCTCGGTTCTCGAAGCGCATCTGCCGCGCAGCAGGTACCGCAACAGCGGCCAGCGCGTGGTCCAGGGACAACGGCTGATGCAGGCGGTCAGCGACATCTTCCTCGGCTGGACCAAGGGGGCGGACGTCAGCCGCCACTTCTACTGGCGTCAGCTGCGGGACATGAAAGGCTCGGTAGAGCCTGAAGGGACCACCCCACTCGGTCTCACCCTGTACGCGCGCGTCTGCGGCTGGACGATG
>DATMKQ010000405.1:0-12407 GCA_035571275.1 Trebonia sp. | reverse complement strand
GGGTTAGTTCCAGGTGGTGGTGCGCATGGGGTGCTCCTCGGGGTCCGTCGCTGGTCGTCTGGTGGTCGGGATTAGTTCCAGGTGGTGGTGCGCATGGGGTGCTCTCCTTGGGGTTGGTGTGTGGCCTGGTGTGGTCGGGGGGTTAGTTCCAGGTGGTGGTGCGCATGGGGTGCTCCTCGGGGTCCGTCGCTGGTCGTCTGGTGTGGTCGGGGGGTTAGTTCCAGGTGGTGGTGCGCATGCTGTCCTCCTCGGTGTGGCGTGTGGGTTGGGCTGGTCCACGGTTACTCCCAGATGGTGGTGCGCATGCTGTCCTCCTCGGTGTGGTTGTCGGGTGGGCTGACCAGGGGTTATTCCCAGATGGTGGTGCGCATGCCGTCCTCCTCCGATCGCCGCGAGTTCACATCTGCCGGATCAACGTACCGTGACATCAACAGACAAAACCTCCTCATTAGGATGCTTGAATAGCGCAACATCCCCGGTCTTACGGGGACAGAAACACTGCATGGTAACTATTAGGTTACGATTACTCGACGGTAAGATGGCACGCAGGAAGCTGCAAACGCTTGCAGGGGAAGGGGTCCATGCTCCTCGCCAGGGGCCACTGCCCGATCCGCGCCCTGTCAGCCGGTAGCGGAGTTTTGACACAGCGCACGTGTTATCTGTGACAATGTGGGGTTAGCACTACACGTTGCGCTACGCGGCGTGCCACCGGATCCGCGACGGAAAGCATCGCTGAAGCCAGGGAGGTCGAATGGATCACGCGCGTCGCGCCGTGCTCAGTCACGGTCCGCGTCGCGTCCGTGACTGGTCTCTGTGGTCGCTGCCTCGCAACCTCCGCGCGTTCGTGTTGGTCGTGGTCTGTGTGTACCTGGCCTGGATCGGCGTGGGTGCCGCGGGGTTCCGGTTCGGCACGGCGGACTTCCTGCTGTTCGTCGCGCTGCTCGCCTGCGACGTCGCGACGGTGGAGCTGACCAGGCGCTCCAGCGAGCCGGCCTCCGGCGTCGTGAAAGACGTGTACGCGGTCTGGGAACTGCCCATCGTGATCCTGCTGCCCGTGGTGTACGGGCTGATCGTGCCCGCGATCAGGCTGACGCTAGCCCAGTACCGGGTCCGCCGGGTGCCGCCATACCGCCGTGTCTTTAGCGCCTCGGCGGTAGGAATAGGCTACGGCTGCGCGTCCCTGATTTACCACGGGCTCCTCCCCGTCGGCTGCCACCCGCGCGCCTACCTGTGGGCGCATCCCACGATGTGGCTGCTGGCGACCGGGGCGGCGGCCCTAGGTCAGTGGGTAGCCAACCAGAGTCTGATCCTGACCGCGGTGAAGACAGCGGACCCGTCCACCAGCATCAAGGACGCCGCGTTCGGCCGGGAGTCGCTGCACAACGACGCGACCGAGTTGTGCGCCGCGCTGCTCGTCGTGATCGGCATGACGATCAGCAACCTGACGCTGGTCATCGCGCTCCCGCTTGTTACCGTGCTGCAGCGATCGTTCCGGCACACGCAGCTGCTCAACGAGGCCCGGGCGGACGCCAAGACCGGGCTGCTCAACGCGGCGACCTGGGAGCGCGAGGCGACGGTCGAAGTCGAGCGCGCCGTCCGCACCGGCTCGCCGCTCGCCGTGGCGCTGCTGGACCTTGATCGGTTTAAACAGATCAACGACACACACGGGCACCTGCTCGGCGACGAGGTGCTCAGGCAGATCGCCGCGTCGATGACCCAGATCCTGCGCGACTACGACCTCGCGGGTCGCTTCGGCGGCGAGGAGTTCGTGATGCTGCTCCCGCAGACGCGCGCCGTCGACGCATTCCGGATCGCGGAGCGTGTCCGCGCGCACATCGCCGGGCTGCCCATCTACGCGGGCGGCGCCGAAGGCGCCGAGCGCGTGCCGGTAAGCGTCTCCATCGGCGTGGCCGCGCTCGATGCCGGCTCCCGCCGCGAGCTGACCGAACTGCTCGCCGCCGCGGACGCGGCGCTCTACCGCGCCAAGGCGTCCGGCCGGGACCAGGTGCAGATGATCAGCACCAGCCGCGGGCTCAGCGCGGTCCGTCCGCCAGCCGATGACGATGTCCTTTCGACGGGCGGCGTCCTGTTCACGAGCGGTGGACTGGCGTCAGGGGAGATGCTAACCGCGGAGGCGCCGTTGTCGGGCGTCGTCGACGATGTACTCGCAGACGACGATGTGCTCGCAGACGACGATGTACTAGCCGACGACGATGTGCTCGCCGACGGAGAGCTGGCGTCTGACGAAGCGCTGGCGGAAGCGAGCCTGGCGCCCGCCGCTGACATACCGGAAGTCGACGTCCCGCTGGACGCGGGACTGCGGGGAGCGGGGACTCAGCTGCCCGTGGAGGGCACCGGTAGCTCGGCGACGACTTCAGCGCTGCCGGTGTGACACTGCGAGGCCGCACCGGTCCGCAGCACCTGCGGGGTCGGGTAGCCCTGGCACGTCCAGCCGTTCACGGTGACTGGGGCGCCGCCCCCGTTGCCGGGCACGTCGCCCGCCTTCATCATCGCGGCGTAGCTGTCCTCCACCTGGAGCACTGACCCGCAGTTCACGCTGCCCTTGACCACCTTGATCGTCACCGGCACGTTCGCCCCGGTGCGGGTGTCCCCGCAGGACGTCCCGGTCGCGCCGGTGGTCGGCCCGGACGACGAGCACGCGGCCAGCCCGGAGAGCAGGAAAACACCAACGGTCAGCGCGAGCCAGCACCGCACTGGCCGGTTCATCCTCAACAACCGCACCTCTCCCGCAGCCAGTGTCCCTGAGTAGCCAGGTAACACCTTAGTGCGCATGCCGCGGAGAAGCGGCGCCCTCCACCCCGCCCAAGTCACGAAATTTCGGCACTACAAACCTGGCAGCCCCATCCCGATCACGAAGAACCCATCCCAGCCACGTGATCACGAAAACATTTTTCATCGCGTAAGCATTGTGTCGTTATAGGCGCGAAAAAGCTTCGTGATCACGGTCGATGGCACCAGAGTTGAAACTGAGACTCCGGCGGAGCAGACGAACGGGCATATGCCGTCCGATGTGCGCCCCGTGTTGCATATAAATTCATTCACATGCATAATTCTCCAGAGAAGGAGGCTGCTCAGAGAGATGGAGGCTTGAGCATGGGCACACGGGTCGCGGTCGCGGGCGCCAGCGGTTACGCGGGTGGCGAACTGCTCCGCCTGCTCGCCGGCCACCCGGACCTGGAGATCGCCGCGGTCACCGGCGCCTCGAGCGCGGGCAAGCCGGTCACCTCGGTGCACCCGCACCTGGTTGGCCACCCGGCGTTCGACGGCCGCGCGTTCGAGGCCACCGACCCGGACCTGCTAGCGGCGGCCGAACTAGTCTTCATGGCGCTGCCGCACGGCGAGTCCGCGGCCCTGGCGCCAGATCTGCCCGACGCGCGGATTATCGACCTGTCCGCCGACTTCCGGCTCGGCGACGAGTCGGCCTGGCAGCGGTTCTACGGCACTCCCTACTCCGGCCGCTGGGTGTACGGCCTGCCCGAACTCCCGGGGGCCAGGCAGCGTATCGCCGCCGCGACGCGGGTCGCCGCGCCCGGCTGCTACGCCACCACGTCGATCCTCGCGCTCGCCCCGCTGCTCGCGGCCGGCCTCGCCGACCCCGCCGACATCGTGATCGTCGCCGCCTCTGGCACCTCGGGCGCGGGCCGCTCGCCGCGCCAGGACCTGCTCGCGAGCGAGGTGATGGGCAGCATGTCCGCGTACAAGGTGGGCGGCGCTCACCGGCACACCCCGGAGATCGAGCAGGCTCTGTCCGAAGTTCTACGGACGGTTGAAGGACACCGGGAGGTGGCCGGCCCGCAGCCCACCATCTCCTTCACGCCGCTGCTCGCGCCCATGCCGCGTGGCATCCTCGCCACATGCACGGCCCGGCTGGCGCCGGGTGTCGCCGACGGCCCGGACGCCGACGGCCTGCTCCGCGAAGCGTTCGCCGGCGCCTACGCGGGCGGCCCGTTCGTGCACCTGCTCCCGGCAGGCCAGTGGCCCGTCTCCGGCGCGGTGTCGGGGTCGAACGCCGCGCACATTCAGGTGGCCGCCGACCGGCACGCGGGTCGCGCTGTCGTGGTCTGCGCCACGGACAATCTCGGTAAGGGCGCGGCCGGTCAGGCCGTGCAGATCGCCAACCTCATGCTGGGCCTGCCAGAGACGACAGGCCTTACCCCCCATGGAGTCGCCCCATGAGCGTGACCGCACCGCTGGGTTTCCGCGCCGCCGGCGTCGTGGCCGGGCTGAAACAGTCCGGCGAGCGAGACGTCGCCGTCGTGATCAACGACGGGCCGTCGCGCGCCGCCGCGGCCGTCTTCACGACCAACCGCGTGCAGGCAGCGCCGGTGAAGTGGACCCGCCAGGTGGTCAACGGCGGCCGGGTCCGCGCCGTCGTGCTGAACTCCGGCGGCGCCAACGCTTGCACCGGCCCGCAGGGCTTCCAGGACACGCACGCCACAGCCGAACGGCTGGCTGCCGCGATCGCCGACTCGGCGGGCGAGATCGCGGTCTGCTCGACGGGCCTGATCGGGGAGCGGCTGCCGATGGACAACCTGCTGCCCGCCGTGGACGCCGCGGTCGCCGAGGCCGACCGCGGCGGCGGAGTCCACGCCGCCGACGCGATCAGGACCACCGACACGGTCGTCAAGATCGCCTTCCGCCGCGGGGACGGGGGAGGGTGGACGATTGGCGGTATGGCTAAGGGCGCCGGCATGCTCGCCCCCGGCCTGGCGACCATGCTGTGCGTGCTGACGACCGACGCCGACCTCACCGCGGAAGAACTCGACGCGAGCCTGCGGTCCGCGACCGCGGTCACCTTCGACCGGCTGGACACCGACGGCTGCATGTCCACTAACGACACCGTGCTGCTGATGGCCAGCGGCGCGGCCGGCGTCCGGCCGGACCTCAATGACTTCGCCCGCGCGCTGACCGAGGTCTGCGCCGACCTGGCCCGTCAGCTGCAGCTCGACGCCGAGGGCGCGTCGAAGATGATCATGATCGAGGTGGTCGGCGCCGCGACCGAGGCCGACGCGGTGACCGTAGGCCGCTCGGTGGCCAGGAACAACCTGCTCAAGTGCGCGATCGCCGGTAAGGACCCGAACTGGGGCCGGGTGCTCTCCGCGGTCGGCACCACGGACGCCGTGTTCGACCCGGACCGGCTGAACGTGGCCATCAACGGTGTCTGGGTGTGCCGGGCCGGCGCGGCGGGTGACGAGCGTTCCAAGGTCGACCTCAAAAGCCGCGATGTCACGATCACCGTGGACCTGTCGGCGGGCCCGAACGCCGCGGTGATCCTCACTACGGACCTCACCGAGGCGTACGTGCACGAGAACGCGGCGTACTCGACATGACGACGGTGACTCACCACGAAAGCCAGCAAGAAAGCCACCACGAAAGCCAGCAGGAAGGCCAGCAGGACACGGACGACGCCCGCCAGGCGATGGCGACCGCGAAGGCCGCCACGCTCGTCGAGGCGCTGCCCTGGCTGGACCGGTTCCACGGCGAGACCGTAGTGATCAAGTACGGCGGCCACGCGATGACCGACGAGGGCCTGCGCGCCGGGTTCGCGCAGGACCTGGTGTTCTTGCGGTACGCCGGGCTTCGCCCGGTCGTGGTGCATGGCGGCGGCCCGCAGATCACCGAGCACCTGGACCGTCTCGGCATCGAGTCGGCCTTCACCGCGGGGCTTCGGGTCACGACGCCGGAGATGATCGACGTCGTGCGGATGGTCCTGGTCGGCAAGGTCAACAAGGACATCGTGGGCCTGATCAACCGGCACGGTCCGTTCGCGGTCGGCCTGTCAGGCGAGGACGCGAACCTGTTCACCGCCGAGCGCAAGTACGCGGTGCTGGACGACGAGCCCGTCGACATCGGCCTGGTTGGCGACATCGTCGCGACCGATCCCGGCGCGGTCCGCGCGCTGATCGCCGACGGCCGGATCCCGGTGGTGTCCAGCGTGGCCAGAGGCGCCGGCGGTGAGGTGTACAACGTGAACGCCGACACAGCGGCGGCCGCGCTGGCGGTGGCGCTCGGCGCCGCCAAGCTGGTCGTGCTCACCGACGTGGCGGGCCTATACCGGAACTGGCCGGCCTCCACCGCGGTGATCAGCAAGCTGGCCGCCGGGGAGCTGGCGCGGTTGCTGCCCGCGCTGTCCGCGGGAATGATCCCGAAGATGGAGGCGTGCCTGGCGGCGGTGCGCGGCGGCGTCCCGCAGGCGCACGTCCTCGACGGCCGGCTCAAGCACGCGGTGCTGCTCGAGATCTTCACCGACTCCGGCATCGGCACTATGGTCGTGCCAGACCCGCCAGCCGTGCCCCAGTCCAACGACCCCGATTGCGCGATCGCCATAGCGACCCGGATCGCGCACTCAAATCCCCCCAACGGAGGTACCCGATGAGCGCGAGCGACGCGCTGCGCAAGCGGTTCGAGGCCGCCATGATGCCGAACTACGGCACCCCGCCCCTCGCGCTCGCCCGCGGCGAAGGCTGCCGGGTCTGGGACGCCGACGGCAACCAGTACCTGGACCTGATCGCCGGCATCGCGGTGAGCGCGCTCGGCCACGCCCATCCCGCCGTCGTGGATGCCGTGTCGACCCAGGTCAAAACGATCGCGCACACCTCGAACCTGTTCGTGCACGAGCCCGGCGTAGCGCTGGCCGAGCGCCTGCTCGGCCTCCTCCAAGCTGACGCGCGCGTATTCTTCTGCAACTCCGGCGCCGAGGCCAACGAGGCCGCGATCAAGCTGGTCCGCCGCAAGCAGGGCAAGAACAGGCCGGTCGTGATCGCCGCCGACCGCTCCTTCCACGGCCGCACGATGGGCTCGCTCGCGATCACCGGCAAGGCGTCGATTCGCGAGCCGTTCGAGCCGTTCGGGCTGGAGGTCCGCTTCGTGCCCTACGGTGACGAGGCGGCCCTCGCGAAGGCGGTCGACGCGACCGTGGCCGCCGTGTTCCTCGAGCCGACGCAGGGGGAGGGCGGGGTGATCCCCGCGCCCACGGGCTACCTGGCGGCCGCCAGGCGGGTGTGCGACGACAACGGCGCGCTGCTTGTGCTCGACGAGATCCAAAGCGGCATCGGCCGCACCGGCGCCTGGTTCGCCTACCAGCAGGAGCAGGCGATCCCCGACGTGCTCACCCTGGCCAAGGGCCTTGGTGGCGGCCTGCCGATCGGCGCTTGCGTCGGCTTCGGCGATTGCGGCACCGCCCTCGGCAAGGGCGACCACGGCTCGACGTTCGGCGGCAACCCGGTGGCGTGCGCGGCCGCGCTCGCAGTCATCGACACGATCGAGTCGCAGGACATCCTCGCCAACGTGAAACACGTGGGGGACACACTCGCGGCCGGCATCGCCGGGATCGAGCATCCGCTGCTGGCCGGCGTGCGCGGCAGCGGCCTGTGGCTCGCCGCGGTCCTGACAGGGGAGCAGGCGCCCGCCGTCAACAAGGCCGCGCAGGCGGCCGGCTTCCTGGTCAACGCGGTTCAGCCGGACGCCGTCCGGCTGGCGCCGCCGCTCATCCTCACCGAAGCGGAGGCCACGGAGTTCCTGACCGCGTTCCCGGCGATCCTGGACGCCGCCCAGGCGGAGACGGCGTCCTGATGGCCAGGCACTTCCTCCGCGACGACGACCTCACCCCGGCCGAACAAGCCGAGGTGCTCGCCCTAGCCGCCGCCATGAAGACAGACCGGTACGCCCGCCGCCCGCTCGACGGCCCGAAGGCGGTCGCCGTCCTTTTCGACAAGCCCTCGCTGCGCACCCGGGTGTCGTTCAGCGTGGGTATCGCCGAGCTAGGCGGCTTCCCGTTGATCATCGACACGCAGACCACGCACATCGGCCGCGGCGAGACGATCGGCGACATCGCCCGCGTGCTCACCAGGCAGGCGGCGGCGATCGTCTGGCGGACCGCAGGCCAGGAAAGGATCGAGGAACTGGCCGCGGGCGCCACGGTACCCGTCATCAACGCGCTGACCGATGAGTTCCACCCTTGCCAGATCCTCGCCGACCTGCAGACCGCCGCCGAACGTCTCGGCCCGCTCCCCGGCCGCACGCTCACCTACCTGGGCGACGGCGCGAACAACATGGCGCACTCCTACCTGCTGGGCTGCGTGACCGCGGGCATGCACGTGCGGGTCGCCGCGCCGGACGGATACCTGCCCGATCCCGCGGTGCTCGCGGCGGCGCAGGCCATCGCGGCGCGTACGGGAGGCTCCGCCGTCGTGCTCGACGACCCGGCGGTCGCGAGCAAGGGCGCGGATGTGCTCGCCACCGACGTCTGGGTGTCGATGGGCCAGGAAGACGCGCCCGGGAGGAGGGCGGCGCTCGCCCGCTACCAGCTCAGCGGCGAGCTGCTGAGCCTGGCCGGCCCCGCCGCCATCGTGCTGCACTGCCTGCCGGCGCACCGCGGCGAGGAGATCGCCGCCGAGGTGCTCGACGGCCCAGGTAGCGCGGTCTGGGACCAGGCGGAAAACCGGCTGCACGCGCAGAAGGCGCTGCTCGCCTGGCTGCTGGAGCGCTCGTAATGGCCGGTGTCACCCCGTCAGGCCAGGCCCCGGCCAGCCCCGCGACGAAGGCCGCCAGGCAGGCGACGATCGCCGCGATCCTGACCCGCGAGCAGGTGCATTCCCAGGAGCAGCTTGCCGCGCTGCTCGACCGGTACGCCGGGATGCACGTCGCCCAGGCGACCCTGTCCAGGGACCTGGATGAACTCGGCGTCGTCCGGCTGCGCGCGGCAGATGGCTCGCTGATGTACGCGCTCCCTGAGGTCCCCGGAGGCCCCGGGTCCCGCCCAGGTACTGGCCTTCATTTTTCTGAACGAACCGCGCCGTCTCCCCAGCCGTCCGGCGAACCCGCCCCCGTGCCCGGCCGCCCCGCCGCCCCGCCGTCAGGCACGCCCGGCGACTCAGCGACCCCCGCGGACACAGTCGCCAACGGCGCGACCGCCCCGGCCGGCGCGACCGGCCCGGCCGGCCCGGCCGCCCCCGAGCCGCCCGGCTCGGTGGGTGGGTCCGTCATCCAAGCGCGCCTGGCCAGGTACCTCAAGGAGCTGCTCACCTCCGCGGAAGCGAGCGCGAACCTGGTCGTCCTGCGCACGCCAGCCGGCGCCGCGCAGTTCCTGGCCTCGGTCATCGACCACGCCGCGCTGCCCGCCGTCCTCGGCACGGTCGCCGGCGACGACACCGTGCTCGTCATCTCCAGGGACCCGGCAGGCGGCGAAACCCTAGCCGCCGAATTCCGAGCCCTAGCCGAACGCCGCCGATAGATAAACGCCACCGATAGATACCCCACCCCACCCTCCGCCCTCCGCCCCGCGCCCCGCCCCGCGCCCCGCACCGCGCCCGCGCGCCCCGCGCCCCGCGCCCCGCACGCCCCGCCCGCGCGCCCCGCGCCCCGCACCGCGCACGCACCGCGCACGCCCCGCACCGCGCCCGCGCGCACCCGCTCGGCCGTAGCGTGCGCGCGCGCCGCGCGCGCACGCTACGCGGGATGAATGTCCCGTTGAGCTGGTTATAGCCAGATGGATGGCCCATTCATCTGGCCGAAGCGAGCGGTCAGGGCGGCACCCCCTCCCCGGACGTGCCGCCCTGGGCACGGGCTGGGGCCATAGGGTTGGGGGACGGGGTCGAGACAATGGAAGTGGGATAGGTGGGACAAATGGAAACGGGCGCTTCGGCTGAGGAGCCAACGCCGGGCAGGCCGACGCGGCTGTGGGGCGGGCGGTTCGAGGGTGGACCCGCCGACGCGCTGGCGCGGCTGTCGCTGAGTGTCCAGTTCGACTGGCGGCTAGCGCGCTACGACCTGCTCGCGTCTCGCGCCCACGCGCGAATGCTGTACCGGGCCGGCTTGCTCACCGACCGGGAGGCCGAGTCGATGCTCAAGGCGCTCGACGATCTGGACCAGGCCGTCGAGGATGGGTCGTTCCGGCCGACAGTCGCCGATGAGGATGTGCACACCGCGCTCGAGCGCGGCCTGCTCGAGCGGCTCGGTTCGCTCGGCGGCAAGCTGCGGGCCGGGCGGAGCAGAAACGATCAGGTGGCCACCGACCTGCGGATGTACCTGCGCGACCAGGCGCGCCGGATCGTGAGCAGGCTCGCCGAGCTGCAGACCGCGCTGATGGCCCAGGCCGAAGCGTGCGGCGACACCCCGGCCCCGGGCATGACGCACCTGCAGCACGCCCAGCCTGTGCTGTTCGCGCACCAACTGCTCGCGCATGTCCAGGCGTTCGCGCGTGACGCGGACCGGTTCAGGGACTGGGACAAGCGCGCCGCGGTCAGCCCGCTCGGCGCGGGCGCGCTCGCCGGGTCGTCGCTCGCGGTCGACCCACGGGTGCTCGCCGCCGAGCTGGGCTTCGACAGCGCCGCGCCGAACTCCATGGACGCCGTGGCCGACCGCGACTTTGCGGCCGAGTTCTGCTTCGCCGCCGCGCTGACCGGGGTGCACCTGTCCCGGCTTGGCGAAGAGATCGTGCTGTGGTCGTCGCAGGAGTTCGCCTGGATCGAAATCGACGACGCGTACGCCACCGGCTCGTCGATCATGCCGCAGAAGAAGAACCCGGACGTCGCCGAGCTGGCCAGGGGCAAGGCCGGACGGCTGATTGGCGGGCTCACCGGCCTGCTCACCACGCTCAAGGGCCTTCCGCTCACCTATAACAGGGACCTGCAGGAGGACAAGGAACCGGCGTTCGACGCCGTGGACACGCTGCTGCTCGTGCTGCCCGCGATGGCGGGGCTGGTGGCGACGCTGCGGGTCAACGGGCAGCGGCTGCGGCAGGGTGCGCCGGCCGGGTTCACGCTCGCGACCGACCTGGCCGAGTATCTGGTCCGGCGAGGTGTGCCCTTCCGGGAGGCGCACGAGATCGTCGGCCACCTAGTGGTCTGGTGCCAAGTGCACGACGTCGGCCTTGACGAGGTGAGCGACACCGACCTGGCCAAGGTCTCGCAGCACCTGACCCCGGATGTCCGCGAGGTGCTCACGGTGAGCGGCGCGCTGGCGGCCCGCAAGGGCTTTGGCGGCACGGCGCCGGAACGGGTGGCCGAACAGCTCGAGGCCCTGCGCGCCACCGTCGACGCCGCCGCGGCGTGGGCGGCGGCCGGCGGCGCCTGAGCCTGCCATGGTAGAGGCGCCCTCCGCCACGACGGCGGACCTGCTGCCCAGGACGGTTCTGGACCGGCCCGGCCCCAAGGTCGCGCCGGACCTGCTCGGCTGCGTGCTTGAGCACGAGACCGCCGACGGGCTCGTCGCGGTCGTACTGACCGAGGTCGAGGCGTACGACGGCCAGACCGATCCGGCCTCGCACGCGTACCGCGGACGGACGGCGCGCAACGCCGTGATGTTCGGCCCGGCGGGTTACGCCTACGTGTATTTCACGTACGGGATGCACTTTTGCGTCAACGTGGTCTGCATGCCCGCGGGCACCGCCTCCGCGGTTCTCCTGCGGGCCGGCAAGGTCATCGCGGGAGAGGACCTCGCCCGCCGCAGGCGTTCGGTGCGGAGCGAACGGGATCTTGCTCGCGGGCCGGCGCGGCTGTGCCAGGCGCTGGGCATCGACCGGAGGCTCGACGGCGCGGATCTGTGCGTCCCCGGCTCGCCGCTGCGGCTGCGCGCTCCACTCCCCGCCCAAGTGGGCGTCCCGCCGGCGGGAGAACGGGGCGGCGGGGCAGACGCGGCCAATCGTTCTGGACAAAAAGCACTTATCGCGACCGGACCGCGCGTAGGGGTCCGCGAGGGAGCGGATGTGCCCTGGCGATTCTGGCTGGACGGCGAGCCAACCGTGTCGGTGTACCGCCCTTGGGTGCCGCGGCGGCGCTAGCCCAATCCCGCATGCGGCGGGCGATCGCGGCGGAAAGCGAGCTGTTGCGTGGTCGTTACATGCGCATTCGTCGCGGGATGTGCGCCGTTTGGGCTGCTGCGATAGTCGGTAAATGACCGTAATTACGTACTCCGTCGCAGGTCATGCACGTTATGCGGAGGTAACGAACGGTTTGCGGAAGTCTGAAAGCCCGGATTTGACGAAGGTATGCGGGAGCCGTAAAGTTCATCTTGCCCTGAGGGGACGGGACGCCAGAATTCGGCGGGACGGGACCCAGGGAGCCACCTAACAGCCCTCCACACCGGGGGTCTCGCGTGTCGCGAGGCTCGCGGGGGGTTTGCTGCTGGCGGCCGGAGGATGTCGGTGTCGGCAACGTCCTGGAAAGATCTGGGAAACGCCGTTGACACGGAGGGTGCTCCGGAGTAGAGTAGGAGAGTTGCCCCGGAGAGGGATGAGAGTCCTTCGGCGGTGAGCGTCCGTTTCTTGAGAACTCAACAGCGTGTTAAAAGCCAGTGCATTATATATGTACGAAACCCCCGTCGCGGGATGCGTCTTTGGCGTGTCTCGCACGGTGATAGTCATGGATATCTCTGTGGCTGGGTGTCGT
>DATMKQ010000404.1:0-21580 GCA_035571275.1 Trebonia sp. | reverse complement strand
ACCACGTCGAGCGCCGTCGTCGGCTCGTCCATGATGACGATCTCCGGGTCGGCGGCCAGCGCCATCGCGATCATCACCCGCTGCCGCATGCCGCCGGACAGCTCGTGCGGGTAACTGCGCAGCCGCGACCGCGGGATGCCGACCAGGTCGAGCAGCGTGGCCGCCTTCTCCGCCGCCTCTTCCCTGGACAGCCGCAGGTGGGCGTGGATGACGTCGAGCAGCTGGTCCCTGACCCGCAGCACCGGGTTGAGTGCGTTCATGGCGCTCTGGAACACGATCGAGATGTCCCGCCAGCGCAGCTTGTGCAGGTCGTGGGCGTTCATCCGCATGATGTCGACCGGCCCCGCTGAGCGGTGGCCCTGGTAGCGCACGCTGCCCGAGGTGACCAGCGCCGGCGGCCTGAGCAGGCGGCACGCGCCGTAGGCGAGCGTCGACTTCCCCGATCCGCTCTCCCCGGCCAGGCCGACCACCTCGCCGGGCTCGAGGCTGAGGTCGACTCGCTGGACGGCGCGGACGTCTCCGGACTCGGTGCGGTAGACGACCGACAGGTCGCTGATCTCAAGGACCGGGCTCATCGCAGCTCACCGCCCGCCGGGGTCTCGTCGAGCAGCGAGTTCCGCGAGAACGAGTGCAGGAACGCGCCGACCCGGCCGCGGGTGGCGGCCAGCTCCGCGAGCACCGGCGTCGGGTCGGTGCCCCAGACGCGGTGCCCCTCGATCCGCCGCGCGGTGCGCGAGACGCGCAGCCGCGGGTTGCCCAGCTCGTCGATGCCGGTGTTCAGCAGCACGAGCGACGTGCCGATGATCGCGACCGCGATGCCCGGCGGCAGGAACCACCACCAGGCGCCTAGCTGCAGGGCCTGCTGGCTCTGCGCCCAGTAGAGCATCGTGCCGAGCGACCAGCTGTTCAGGTCGGCGAGCCCGATGAACGCGAGCGCCACCGAGGCGCCGATCGCGTACAGGACCGTGTTGACGAAGTTGGCCGCGATCAGGCTGACCTCGTTCGGGATCATCTCGGAGGCGATGATCCGCCAGGTCTTCTCGCCGGACTCGCGAGACGCGGCGATGAAGTCCCTGTTGCGGATCGTCAACGACTGCGCCCTGATCACCCGCGCCCCCCACGGCCAGCTGGTCGCGCTGAGCACGACGATTGTCGGCAGCTGGCCCTTCTGCGGCAGGAAGCCGAACAGCAGGATGAGCAGTGGCAGCTGCGGGATCACCAGGACCACGTTGGTCATCAGCGACAGGAATTCGTCCCACACGCCGCCCAGGAACGCGGCCGTCACCCCGACGACCACCGAGAGAAAGCCGGCGATCACCCCGACGTACAATGCCAGCTCCAGGGTGAGCCGGATCCCGACCAGCAGCTGGGAGAGCACGTCCTGGCCGCTTTGCGTGGTGCCGAGCAAGTGCGCCGCTGACGGAGCCTGCATCGACAGGCTCGGCGACGGGTTCTGGAACGACGGGTCGTAGGGGGCCACCTCCGGCCCGATGATCGCGGCGAGGACGAACAGGCCGAGAAGCACCGTTCCGACCTTCGCCTTGGGCGGCAGCCGCCGCCACACGTTGAGCACGGCACTCATCGTGCTGCCTCCCTTGCCCGCACGCGCGGATCGAAGAACACGATGACCAGGTCGACGATGAAGTTGGCGAGCAGCACCGCGAACGTGATGACGAGGAAGATCGCCTCCGTCAGCGGGTAGTCGTTGGACGTGACCGCGTTGAGCAGCAGCAGCCCGACGCCGGGATAGGAGAAGACGATCTCCATCACAATCGCGCCTGACACGACGAAGCCGAGAGCCAGGCCGAACCCCTGGAGCTGCGGGAGCAGCGCGTTGCGCGCCGCGTAGGTGAAGATGACCCGGCGGCTCGACAGGCCTTTCGCCTGCGCGGCGACCACGTAGTCCTCGCCTACCGTCGTGATCATCACGTTGCGCATCTGCAGCATCCACCCCGCCACCGACGTGATCACGATCGTGAACGCCGGCAGTATCGAGTGGTCGATGGCGCTGGCGATGAAGTTCCAGTGCCAGCCCGGCACCACGAGCTCCGCGTTATAGCCCTGGGCGAGCGGGAACAGGTGCGCCTTGACCGCCAGCAGCTCGAGCAGCACGAGCGCGAGGAAGAAATAGGGGATGGCCTGCAAGAACATCAGGCCGGGCAGCACCCGGTCCAGCGATCCACCGCTCCGCCAGCCCGCCAGGATGCCCAGGGCCGTGCCGACGAAGAACGCGATCACCGTCGCGGTGCCGACCAGGACCAGAGTCCACGGGATCGACTCCGCCAGCAGGGAGGAGACGCTCGCCGGATACTCGGTGACATCGGTGCCAAAGTTGAGGTGGAATACGTCGTTGATGTAGGACCCGTACTGGTGCCAGAGCGAGCCTGGGTGCCCGACGCCGAGCATCGCCTCGAGGGCGGCGTACGCGGAGGGCTGCAGGTTGGGGAACTTGCTCATAATGTTCTGAACCGCGTTGCCTGGCATCCAGCGCGGGAGGAAGAAGTTGGCGGTAAGGGCCACCCAGGCCGCCACCAGGTAGAAAGCCAGGCGGCGGAGGATAAATGGCATGTCTGCCACCTACCTTTCGCTCGTCGGAAGGAATCCGGGGAGGGTCGGAGGGAGGGCGGGTTGGGTTGGAGAGAGTGGGCTCCCCGGGGAGAGTGAGGAGCTCCCCGGGGAGAGTGCGGGGGTGCCGGCGGTGAGCGGCGGGAGGGCGGGCTGGGGCGCGGAAAGTGCGCTCCCCGGGGAGAGTGAGGAGCTCCCCGGGGAGACGTGCCTCTTCGAGTTGGCTTTAGACGGCGTGGCTTGCCTGCGCGGCACCGGGGTGACCTGGCGGCGTGCCACCGTGCCGGGCGGGCAGCCGCAGCTGGATCGCAGCACGAGTTCGGTGGGGAGCACCTCGACCCTCGGCCGCAGGGATGGGTCGCCGATCCGCTCGATCAGGCGGTCACAGGCGCGCTCGCCGATGTAGCGCATGGCCTGGTGCACCGTCGTTAGCGGCGGGTCGCACAGGCTGGCGGGGAAGATGTCGTCGAAGCCGACCACCGCGATGTCCTGCGGCACCCTGATGCCGTGCGCCGTGAGGGTGCGGAGCACCCCGATGGCCATCTGGTCGTTCGCGCAGATGATGGCGTCGGGCAGGACGCTGGTCAGCGCGGTAGCGGCGGGCGTGCCAACGGCGGCCTCGGCGTCGGCGAGCAGCCACTCGGCGGCTTCACCTCCGCTGTGCACGGTGAACCGCCCGGTGAACGAGCCGGTCAGCACCGTGCCGGGGTGCGCCTCGATGACCGACTCCATGGCCAGCTTGCGAGCCATGGCGTCCGGCGCGCTCGCCGGCCCGTCGACGTGGAACAGCCGGCGCCTGCCGTGCTCGTCGATCAGGTGCGTGACGAGGGCGTGCGCCCCCGACCAGTTGTCCGCGGACACCACGTCGGCGCCGCGCATCGCCGTCTCACCGGCGACGACCACCACCGGCAGCCGCCTGGCCAGCAGCGCGATCGTCGAGGGCGCCACCACGCCCTCGCCGATCAGCAGGCCGTCCACCTTGCCCGACAGCTTGAGCATGCGGGTCTTCACCGGCTCGTCCTGCGCCAGCGTCGTGCCCTTGGTCTCGTCCTCGCGCAGGAACGTGATCAGCAGCGACCAGCTACGCTCCCGGATGCGCGCCTCCACGCCGCGCATCACCTCGTCGTAGAACAGCAGGCTCATCGACTCGACGTCGTACTGGTCCGGCTTGAGCCCGGTGTGCTCGACGCAAACGAGGCCGATGACCTCCTTGCGGTTCCTCGCCAGGCTCTGCGCGGCGCCGTCGGGCACGTAGCCAAGCTCGTCGATCGCCGCGCGCACCCGGGCACGGGTGCTGTCCCGCACCGGGTCCTGCCCGTGCAGCACACGCGACACGGTCGCGATCGACACGCCCGCACGGCGCGCCACGTCATAGAGCGTTACCACGCTGTAACCTACCGAAAATGTAAGCGTTTACAACCCGCGATGTAAGCGCTTACGCTAATCCCCGCTAAGGGTTGCGTCAAGGAGGAATTCATGACTAAACGAACGTCGTCAGGGGAGCCGCTCACTTTCCCCGCGGGGTTCACCTGGGGCGCGGCGACAGCCGCGTACCAGATCGAGGGAGCCCCGGACGCGGACGGGAAGGGACCGTCGATCTGGGACACGTTCAGCCACACGCCCGGCAAGGTGCGCGGCGGCGACACCGGGGACATCGCGTGCGACTCCTACCGCCGCTACCGGGAGGACGCCGACCTGATCAGTTCGCTTGGCTTGACCGCTTACCGGTTCTCGATCTCGTGGCCGCGGGTGTTCCCCGACGGGGCCGGGAAGGTCAACCAGGCCGGACTCGACCACTACCGGGCACTCCTTGACGCGCTCGGCGAGCGCGGGATCGCCGCCGCCGCCACCCTCTTCCACTGGGACCTCCCCCAGGGGCTGCAGGATCGCGGCGGCTGGGCGGCACGCGAGACCGCGCTGCGCTTCGCCGATTACGCCGGCGTGGTGGGCGAGGCGCTTGGCGACCGGGTGACGCGCTGGATCACGATCAACGAGCCGCTGGTCGTCAGCCACAACGGCTACCGCATCGGGGTGCACGCGCCGGGCCTGTGCGACGACGTGGCGGCAGCGGCCGCGACGCACCACCTGCTGCTCGGCCACGGCCTGGCCGCGGCGGCCCTGCGCACGGTCATCCCGCCGTCGGCCGAGGTGGGCATCACCCTCAACCTGACCCCCGTGCTCGTCGCGCCGGCCGCGGACGGCGCGGCCACCGCGCTGGAGCAGGCCCGCCTGATCACCGACGCGACCGCGAACGGCATTTTCCTCGAGCCGCTGCTGGCCGGCCGCTACCCGGCGCACGCCCCGGCGCACATCCTGCCTCCGGCGGAGCTGATCGCCGCCGGCGACATGGAGATGATCGCGGCGCCGCTGGACTTCCTCGGGGTCAACTACTACCAGCCGGTGCACCTGCGGCCGGGCGACCCGGACCACCCCGGGCGCGACGAGGAACCTCCGCAGCCCGGCATCCGCGGCGTCGTCGCGTACCGGCCCGAAGGCATGGAGCTGACCGCGATGGGCTGGCTCATCGACCCGGACGGGCTGTACGAGCTGCTGGTCCGGCTGGCCAAGGACGCGCCTGACCTGCCGCTGTTCATCACGGAGAACGGCTGCGCCGCCGAGGACTACGTGACCCCCGAGGGAGTCGTCTACGACATCGAGCGGATCAAGTACCTGCACCTGCACCTGGACGCCATGGCCCGGGCGGCCAGGGACGGAGCGAACCTGTCCGGGTACTTCGTCTGGTCGCTGCTCGACAACTTCGAGTGGGCGTACGGATACCAGAAAAGGTTCGGGATCGTGTTCGTCGATTTCGGCACGCAACGCAGGATCCCGAAAGCCAGTTCCGCCTTCTACGCGGACATAGCACGCGCCAACGCCGTCCCCCCGCTACCGAGGGAGTGGCCGGCGTTACGGGACAAGCCGGACACCGTTCGGTATAAAGGCACCGGCCCGACCCGGGGGTGGCGGGTCAGGCCGGTGCGGCGGGATCCCCCGGCTGGTTTACGCCAACAGGAGAAGATGTCGGGACCCAGGCGTCCTCCTCCGTCAGCGGCGACCCAGGACCCGCTCCAGTGCTCGAGCGACCTCAGCGGCCAGTTCGGTGCCGGGCGCGCCGCCTTGCGCCGGAAGATCTGGCGCGTGCGGATGCGGCGCGTCCCGGCCGGCCGGGTCGGCGTCCCTGACCAGCCGGCAGTCCATGCACTCGACCTGGTCCAGCCGCTTGACCAGGTGCGCGCTGTCGCAGCGCCCGCAGCGCGCCAGGTCGGCAAGCGCGGTAGAAACGCAGGCAGGGCAGATGAGCACCTGGCGTTCGCCAACGACACCGCGGCGCCACGGACTGCTCTTCCCGGCTTCGGGGTCTGTCTGCCGCGTGCCGCACCGGTAACACGGCACCTTGTACCCTCCCGTTACATCCCGTCCCCAAGGGCCTGGCTATTTTTCCTGGTCCAGCCGGCGCTACGCGAGTGCCGCGAGCGCCTTCTGGTAGTCGGCGATGTCGCGCGCCTGCGGGATGGGGTTGACCACCTTCCAGCGCACGACGCCTTCTTTGTCGATGATGAACGTGCCCCGGGTCGCGATGCCCCTGTCCTCATCGAGAACGCCGTAGGCCTCGGCGACCGCTCCGTGCGGCCAGAAGTCCGCGAGCAGAGAGAACTCGAAGCCCTCCGCGTCGGCCCAGGCGCGGTGGGTGAAGAAGGAGTCCACCGACACCGTGAGCAGTTCCACGTCGTCACGGGTGACCTCGGGGAACTCGTCGCGCATCCCGCACAGCTCGGTGCTGCACACCGGGCTGAAGGCCAGCGGGTAGAACACCAGCACCACGTTCTTGGCACCGCGGAAGCTGGACAGCTTCACGGGGGTGCCGTGCTGGTCGGGAAGCTCGAAGTCGGGGGCCTCGTCCCCGATCTCAACTGCCATGCTGATCCTCTCAAGAAGCTCTGGTCATGGAACAATCGCGCGAAGGCCTGCTACGAATAAGTGTGCCACCTGCCGGCCCGCGCGGTCGCCCCAGCCCGTTCCGGCGCAGCCAAAACGGGATAACGAAAGAGAATCAGCGGCGGGCCTTCGGCGCGACCAGCCGGGAGCCGGACCAGTCCCTGGCGGCGCTCACGGTCGAGGTCTGCGCTAGCCCGGCGGTAGGGGCCGCCTCGCCGATATCACTCGGTTCAACATGGCCCGGCCTGCCCGCTTTGGGGGTGAGCAGCCAGATATACCCCCCGTCGGCGAGCAGGGCCACGGCGTCGACCAACGCGTCCACGAGGTCGCCGTCACCGTCCCGCCACCACATCAGGACCACATCGACGACGTCCTCGTAGTCCTCATCGACCAGCTCGACGCCGTCGATGTCCGAGATCGCGCCGCGCAGCTGCTCGTCGCAATCGGTGTCATAGCCGATTTCCTGCACCACCTGGCCCGGTTTGATTCCGAGCCGCTCGGCCTGGCCGCGTTCATCCTGCGCCTGGCGCGCGGTCGCGCTCACTGACGTTCCTCCCCAGTCCTTCCCCGCGACCCCGCCGGGTCAGCCGCTTCCGGCTGGCCGAGGCCGCGTCAGTACTTCTTGTTGGGACAGTTCACACTGGGTCGGCCCTGTGCGCAAGTGGCAATCTTCCCAGGGATGAAAACCGCCGCCATATATTGATCTTCCCGACCGACGCCGACGTTATCCCGAATCGAGCTGCCGACACGTACCGTAGCTGACCGCACTTGTTTGCGTGACAGTGGGCTGGTCGCCGCTTCATGAGACGCGGATTCTCACGTGGCGATGACGGGTGTTTCAGGACTGTTGTTCCCATACCCGGCGGCCGTTCTCCTACCCAGATCCGGTTACCGTTTGGTAGAGATGAAAATCGGGCCAAGTCGTACGACGATTGGTCTGGACAAGAAGGTCGAACTACCGCGGCCAACAGCCGCCGAACTGCGGAAGGCGAGGCTACCCCGTGGCTTCCGGACGTCAGCGT
Organism: Trebonia sp.; assembly: GCA_035571275.1. Lineage (GTDB taxonomy): Bacteria > Actinomycetota > Actinomycetes > Streptosporangiales > Streptosporangiaceae > Trebonia. Next base: position 14,057 of record DATMKQ010000404.1, on the reverse strand, counting down.
TACTCGATTATCAGCGACGGGCTGCCCACGCAGCTCCCGGACATCGACCCGGAAGAGACCAGGGAGTGGGTCGACTCTTTCGACTCGGTCACCCGCACCCGCGGCCGCGGCCGGGCTCGCTATCTCATGCTGCGCCTGCTGGAGCGGGCGCGTGAGCAGCAGGTCGGCGTGCCCGGCCTGCGCTCGACTGACTACATCAACACGATCCCGCCCGAGCGGGAGCCGTGGTTCCCCGGCGACGAATACGTGGAGCGCCGGATCCGCGCCTACATCCGGTGGAACGCGGCGATCATGGTGTCCCGCGCGAACCGGCCGGGCCTCGGCGTCGGCGGGCATATCGCCACGTACGCGTCGGCGGCCTCGCTGTACGAGGTCGGGTTCAACCACTTCTTCCGGGGCAAGGACCACGGCGAGTCCGGCGACCAGGTGTTCTTCCAGGGACACGCGGCGCCGGGCATCTACGCTCGCGCGTTCCTCGAGGGACGGCTGGCGCAGACGCAGCTCGACGGGTTCCGGCAGGAGCTGTCGCACCCGGGCGGCGGGCTGCCGTCGTACCCGCACCCGCGGCTGATGCCGGACTTCTGGGAATTCCCGACGGTCTCGATGGGCCTTGGCCCGCTGAACGCCATCTACCAGGCGCGCTTCAACCGGTACTTGCTGGCGCGGGAACTGCACGACACGTCGCGGTCGCACGTGTGGGCGTTCTGCGGCGACGGCGAGATGGACGAGGTTGAGGCGATCGGCGCGATCGGCCTGGCCGCCCGCGAGGAGCTCGACAACCTCACGTTCGTGATCAACTGCAACTTGCAGCGCCTCGACGGCCCGGTGCGCGGCAACGGCAAGATCATCCAGGAGCTCGAGGCGGTCTTCCGCGGCGCCGGCTGGAACGTTATCAAGGTGATCTGGGGCCGCGACTGGGACCCGCTGCTGGCGCAGGACACCGACGGCGTGCTCGTCAACAAGATGAACACCACGCCCGACGGCCAGTTCCAGACCTACAGCGTGGAATCGGGCGCGTACATCAGGGAGCACTTCTTCGGTTCCGACCCGCGGCTGCGCAAGATGGTCGAGCACCTGTCGGACGAGGAGCTGCGCAACCTGTCGCGCGGCGGTCACGACTACCACAAGGTGTACGCGGCGTTCAAGGCGGCGCGCGAGCACGTGGGCCAGCCGACGGTGATCCTCACGCACACGATCAAGGGCTGGACGCTCGGCAAGGACTTCGAGGCGCGCAACGCCACGCACCAGATGAAGAAGCTCACGCTCGCCGAGCTCAAGGAGTTCAGGGACCGGCTGTACCTGCCGATCTCCGACGCCGAGCTGGAGTCCTCGCAGCTGCCGCCGTACTACCACCCGGGCCTGGACTCCGACGAGATCCAGTACATGAAGGAGCGGCGGGCCGCGCTCGGCGGCGTGCTGCCCCGGCGGGTGGTGCGCGCCAAGCCGCTGCCGCAGGTGCCGGACGCGGTCTACGACGACCTGCGCAAGGGGTCGGGCAAGCAGTCGGTCGCCACGACGATGGCGTTCGTGCGCCTGCTGAAGGACCTCATGAAGGACCCGGTCATCGGCGACAGGTTCGTGCCGATCATCCCCGACGAGGCCCGCACCTTCGGCATGGACTCGCTGTTCCCGACCGCGAAGATCTACTCGCCGTTCGGGCAGACGTACGAGGCGGTCGACCGTAACCTGCTGCTCTCGTACAAGGAGTCCGAACGCGGGCAGATCTTGCACGAAGGCATCAGCGAGGCCGGCGCGATGGGGTCGGTGATCGCGGCGGGCACGTCCTACGCCACGCACGGCACGCACATGATCCCGGTGTACGTGTTCTACTCGATGTTCGGCTGGCAGCGGACGGGCGACCAGATGTGGGCGTTCGGCGACCAGCTGGGGCGGGGTTTCCTGCTGGGCGCGACGGCGGGCCGGACGACGCTGACCGGCGAGGGGCTGCAGCACAACGACGGGCACTCCCACCTGCTGGCGTCGGTGTCCGAGGCGTGCGTGTCCTACGACCCGGCGTGGGCGTACGAGGTGTCCGTGATCGTGAAGGACGCGCTGCGCCGGATGTACGAGGCGACGCCGGAGCACCCGGACGGGGAGAACATCTTCTACTACCTCACCGTCTACAACGAGCCGTACCCGCAGCCGGCCGCGCCGGTCGTCCCGGGCGGCCCGACGGCGCTGGATGAGGGGATTTTGCGGGGGCTCTACCGCTACTCGGAGGGTCCTTCGATCTCTTCTACGGAACGAAGCGGGGCGCCTGTCCCGCGGGCTCGCATCCTGGCTTCCGGGGTGGCGATGAAGCAGGCTCTCGCCGCCGCGTCGCTGCTCGCCTCGGACTGGGGCGTGGCCGCCGAGGTGTGGTCGGCGACCTCGTGGACCGAACTGCGCCGCGACGCGATGGCGTGCGAGTCGTACAACCTGCTGCACCCGGACGCTGACCGGGTGCCGTACGTCACGTCCGCTTTGTCGGGCGGTTCCGGGCCGGTGGTAGCGGTCTCTGACTGGATGCGGGCCGTGCCCGACCAGATCGCCCGCTGGGTGCCGGGGCCGTACACATCGCTCGGAACGGACGGGTTCGGCTTCTCCGACACGCGCCCGGCCGCCCGCCGGTTCTTCCACGTGGACGCGGAGTCGATCACGCTGGCCGTGCTGGCGCAGCTGGCGCGGTCCGGTTCGGTGGATCCGTCCCTGCCCGCCCAGGCGATCGCGAAGTACAAGCTGGACCTGCCGGTCTCCGAGGCGCTTGGATAGGGGTCCGGACGTGGCACGCTGAAGGGATGCAGGCTAAGCGGCGGGCCGGGAACGGCGCGGGGAGCGCTACCGAGGCGCGCCCCGCGCGCGTTCACGCGGAGACGGTGCAGCGGATCGAGCGGTCGCTGGGGACGCTGGGGACCGCGGCGATCGCGGCGATGGATGAGCGGCTGCCGTGGTTCAGGAAGATGTCCGCGGAGAACCGGTCGTGGCTGGGTCTGGTCGCGCAGGCGGGCATCGCCGCGTTCGCCAACTGGATCAAGCATCCAGAACGGGTCAGGCCCGCCGCCACCGAGGTCTTCTCCACCGCCCCGCGCGAGCTGGCGCGCGCGGTCAGCCTGCAGCACGCGGTGGAGATGGTCCGGGTGATCATCGACGTCGTGGAGAACCAGGTCGACACGCTCGCCGCGCCGGGCGAGGAGGCCGAGCTCCGTGAGGCGGTGCTCGTGTACGCGCGGGAGATCGCGTTCAGCGCGGCGCAGGTATACGCGCGGAGCGCGGAGGCGCGCGGGGCCTGGGATGCCCGGCTCGAGGCGCTGGTCGTCGACTCGCTGGTGCGCGGCGAGGCACAGGAAACGCTGAACTCGTGGGCCTCGGCGCTGAACTGGTCCTCCTCCCCCGTCTCGGTCATCGCGGGCAGCGTCGACGGCGAGGAGGCCGAGCCGGTCATCGACGAGCTGCGCGCCCAGGCCCGCCGCGCGCGGCTCGACCTGCTGGCCGGCGTGCAAGGCACCAGGCTGATCCTGGTGCTCGGCGGCACCGACGACCCGATGAGCGCCGCGGAGCGGTTCGCCGGGCGGTTCGGCCCTGGGCCGGTGGTGGTGGGGCCGCCGGTACCAGATATTCGCTCGGCGTCGGTCTCAGCGCGAGCCGCGATGTCCGGACTGCGCGCCGCGCCCGCCTGGCCGGAGGCGCCAAGCCCGGTCAGCGCCGACGAACTGCTGCCCGAGCGGGCGCTCGACGGCGACCGCGAGGCGGCCCAGGCGCTGATCTCCCAGCTGTACGAGCCGCTGCTGGCGGGCGGGCCGGCGCTGCTCGACACGCTGACCACCTACCTGGAGCAGGGTTCGTCCCTGGAGGCGACCCACCGGATGCTGTTCGTGCACCCGAACACGGTGCGGTACCGGCTGCGCCGGGTCACCGAGCTGACCGGGTTCACCCCGTCGGTCGGCCGGGAGGGCTTCACGCTCTGGGTTGCCGTCATCCTCGGCCGCCTAGCCGCCAACCGCGGCTGAGCCGGACGGAAATCGATGAACGTGGATCGGTTTCCATGCCCTGACCTGGAAAGCGATCCACGTTAAGCGGATGGGTGCGCTGGCGGCGGGGACGGCTGACGTTCGGGGGTCAGGGGGGCTGGGCGCCGCAGGTGACGGGACGGTGACGGGGGGATGAACGTTATTTAGAGGTAAGCTACAAAATCTTCACGCGGAATTTCGTGTCGTTCGTTATCGGGGTGGCGGACCTCTACAGGGCAGGGTTAATAACGTGCTGATCTTCACTGCGCCCGGACAGGGCGCGCAGACCCCGGGGTTCCTGTCCCCGTGGCTCGAACTACCCGGTCTCGCCGAGCAGATCGGCGCCTGGTCGGAGCTGGCCGGGCGTGACTTGGTCCGCCTCGGCACCACTGGCAGCGCGGAAGAGATCACCGACACGTCCGTCGCGCAGCCGCTGCTCGTCGCGGCGGCGCTCGCGGCCGCCGACCTGCTGGGCGAGCCCGACGCGGCCGCCGGGCACAGCGTCGGCGAACTCGCCGCGGGAGCGATCGCGGGCGTGCTCAGCACCAACGACGCGATCCGGCTGACCCGGGTGCGCGGCGAAGCGATGGCGGCGGCTTGCGATGACGAGCCCACCTCCATGATCGCGGTGCTCGGCGGGGACGAGGCGACCGTGCTCGCCGCCGTCGCCGACGCGGGGCTTACCCCGGCGAACGTCAACGGCGCGGGGCAGATCGTGGCCGGCGGGACGCTGGCGCAGCTCGAGGCGTTCACCGCTAATCCGCCGGCGGGCGCGCGGGTGCGGCCGCTGCGGGTGGCCGGGGCGTTCCACACCAGGCACATGGCGCCGGCCGTCGACGCGCTCGCCGCGGCCGCGGCGGGCACCGTGATCAAGGACCCGTCGATCACGCTGCTGTCCAACGCCGACGGCGCCGTGGTGACTTCCGGGACGCACTGGGTAGAGCGCATCGTCGCCCAGGTCGCCGCCCCGGTCCGCTGGGACCTGTGCATGGGGACCATGTCCGACATGGGGGTGACGGCGCTGATCGAACTGCCGCCGGGCGGCACTCTGACGGGAATGGCCAAGCGGGCCCTGCCGGGCGTGGAGCGGCTCGCGCTCAAGTCCCCTGACCAGCTCGACGCCGCCCGCCAGCTGATCGCGGCGCACGCTCAGTCGACGAACGGGTACCCGGCCGCGCCGGCGGACCTGGCCCCCGCGTGGCGGATCGTGGTGTCCCCCAGAGGCGGCACCTTCCGTTCGGGCGAAACGGGAGAAGCTCCGGCGGTCGCGGCCGGCGCTACGGTCCCAGCGGGAACGGTGCTCGGCCATGTTCTCGCGCGCGCCGGCGAGCAGCAGGTCACCGCGCCGTACGACGCGGTGCTCGTGGAGTGGCTGGCCGAGGACGGCGATCCGGTCGGCGAGGGACAGCCGCTGGTCCGCCTCGAGCCGCAGGAGAGCGCGTGATGCCCGGGAGCCGCGTACTCGCGTTCGGCGGGTACCAGCCGGACAAGGTGGTCACCAACGACGACCTGGCGAACATCGTCGAGACCAACGACGAGTGGATCAGGTCGCGGGTCGGCATCGCCAGCCGGCGGGTCGCGGCCGAGGACGAGACCGTCGCGGACATGGCCGAGGCGGCTGGCGCCAAGGCGCTGGCGGCCAGCGGGCTCGAACCGCCGGCCATCGACCTGGTGATCGTCGCGACGTGCAGCCCGAGGGTGCCGCTGCCCAACGTGGCCGCTACGGTCGCTTACCGACTGGGCATCGTCGCGCCCGGAGCCTACGACCTGAACGCCGCGTGCGCGGGGTTCTGCTATGCGATGGCTACCGCGTCGGACGCGGTGCGGGCCGGGAGCGCGCGGAATGTCCTGGTCATCGGCGCCGAGAAGATGACCGACTGGCTCGACTGGACCGACCGGTCGACGTGCATCATCTTCGCCGACGGCGCGGGGGCGGCGGTCGTGGGTCCAGTGCCGGACGGCGAGCCGTCCGGGATCGGGCCGGTCGTCTGGGGCAGCGCCGGTGATCTCGCCGACAAGATCACCATCCGCGAAGACAACCGGGCGATCCGCCAGGACGGGCAGGCGGTGTTCCGGTGGGCGACGACGGCGCTGCACCCGGTGGCACTCGAAGCCTGCGCGCGGGCTGGCGTGTCGCCGGCTGACCTGACGGCTTTCATCCCGCATCAGGCGAACCTGCGGATCATCGAGGCCATCGCCCGCAAGCTCGGCATCCCGCGCGAGCGGGTCGCCGACGACATCGTGCACGCGGGGAACACCTCGTCGGCGTCGATCCCGCTCGCGCTGTCCAGGATGGCCGAACAGGGACGGCTGGAGCCGGGCACCCCGGCGCTGCTGATCGGGTTCGGCGCGGGGCTCTCGTACGCCGCGCAAGTGATCACGGTACCCTGACCAGCCAGAGTACACGAAACATCGTCACACAAAAGGAGTAGCAAGTGACTGACCAGGAGATTCTGGCCGGGCTCGCCGAGATCATCGACGAAGTCGCCGGCGTGCCGGCCGATGAGGTGACACCGGACAAGAACTTCGTCGACGACCTCGACATCGACTCGCTGTCCATGGTCGAGATCGCGGTCGCGGCCCAGGACAAGTTCGGCGTCGAGATCCCTGACGAGCAGCTCAAGGACCTCAAGACGGTCCAGGACGTCGTCAATTTCGTCAGCAAGAACTCCTGACCGTTCCGGGGGTCGACCCCCGGGCCAGGAAGGCCAGCAGGGCCTGTTTCTCTGTCAGGCGTTTGATTCGGAGGTCACAGTGAGTAGCAATGATCGGGAAAGCGTCGTTGTCACCGGGCTCGGCGCGACGACGCCGCTCGGCGGTGATGTCGCGTCCACCTGGTCGGCGATGCTCGCCGGGACCAGCGGAGTCCGGCCCATCACCGAGGACTGGGCGGCATCGCTGCCGGTCCGGATCGCCGCGCCCGCGGCGGAAGACCCGGTGTCGGTCATTGGCCGCGTGCAGGCCCGCCGGATGGACCGGTGCGAGCAGCTCGCGATGGTCGCGGCCCGCGAGGCGTGGACCGACGCCGGCTCGCCCAAGGTCGACCCGTGGCGGCTCGGCGTGGCCGTCACCAGCGGCATCGGCGGGATCGGGTCCACGCTGAAGGCCTACGACACGCTGCGTGACAAGGGCTGGGAGCACATCTCCCCGTATACGGTCCCGATGCTCATGCCGAACGGCGCCGCAGGCTGGATCAGCATCGAGCTCGGGGCCAGGGCCGGGGCGCACGCGCTTGTCAGCGCGTGCGCGTCCGGTGCCGACGCGATCGGATACGGCATGGACATGATCCGTTCCGGGCGCGCGGACGTGGTCGTGGCCGGGGGCGGCGAGGCGGCGATCATGGCCCTGAACATCGGCGCGTTCGCCGTGATGCGCGCGATGTCCACCCGCAACGACGACCCGTCGCGCGCGTCCCGGCCGTTCGACAAGGGGCGGGACGGGTTCGTGCTCGGCGAGGGCGCGGGCGCGCTGGTGCTCGAGTCGCTGCCGCACGCCCTGGCGCGCGGGGCGCGGATCTACGCGGTGGCGGCGGGCGCGGGCTACTCATCCGACGCCTTCCACATCTCGCACGGGTCGCCGGACGGGGCCGGGGTGGCGTTCGCGATGTCGTCCGCGGTGCGTGACGCGGGTATTTCGCCGTCGCAGGTGGCGCACATCAACGCCCACGCCACCTCCACGCCTGAAGGCGACCCGATGGAGGCACGGGCCATCGAGACGGCGCTCGGGCCCGACGCTTCCCGGTGCGTGGTGTCGGCGACCAAGTCGATGACCGGTCACCTGCTGGGCGGGGCCGGCGCGATCGAGTCGGTGGCCGCCATCCTGGCGCTGAAGAACCGGCTCGCGCCGCCGACGATCAACCTGGAAGTGCTGGACGAAGAGGTAACGATCGACGTCGCCACGTCGCCGCGGCCGCTCACGCCGCCCGCGCGGGACGGGGGGGCGAACGGCGCGGCCCCTGAGAGGGCGCCGATGGCCGTGCTGAACAACGCGTTCGGCTTCGGGGGGCACAACGTGACGCTCGCGTTCACTGACTACATCCCGCAGGAGGCCTGATGACGATGACCGCCGATGCTGAGAAGAGCGCTGTCGGCAGTTCGCTGCCCCGCGACCCGGTCGCCCGGCTCGCGGCACTGTTCGACGAGGGCACCTTCGAGCTGCTGACCGCGCTGTCCCCCGACGGCAGCGGCGCGGTCGCCGCGACCGGGCTGATCGACGGCAGCGGCGCCGTGGCGTTCGCCTCCGACCCCCGGGTCCAGGGCGGCGCGATGGGCGTCGAAGGGTGCGCGGTGATCGTGGCCGCCTACGACGAGGCGATCACCCGCGGCGTCCCGGTGATCGGGCTGTGGCACTCCGGCGGGGCGCGGCTGGCCGAGGGCGTGGCCTCGCTGCACGGCGTCGGAACCGTGTTCGCCGCGATGACCGCGGCGTCCGGGGTCGTGCCGCAGATCTCCGTGGTGCTCGGCCCGGCGGCGGGCGGCGCGGCCTACGGGCCCGCCCTGACCGACGTGGTGATCCTTTCCAACCACGGGCGGATCTTCGTGACCGGACCTGACGTGGTGCGTTCTGTCACCGGTGAGGACGTGGACATGGCCAGGCTCGGCGGTCCCGAGCCGCACAGCCGCCGCTCCGGCGTGGTGCACCTGGTCGCCTCTGACGACACGCAAGCGCTGTCGTACGCCCGCACGCTCGTCTCGCTGCTATGCGAGCAGGGCAAGGTTTCCCTGGAGTCGGTGGCCGGGCGGGACCTGTCCGGATTGCTGCCCGACTCGGCGCGCCGCGCGTACGACGTGCACACGCTGACGAGCCGCTTGCTCGACGGCTCTGCTGACCCGAGGGGGGACGACCCCCCTTCCACCCCCCGGCAAACCAGCATTGAACTGCACCCGAAGTGGGCGCCCAACGTTGTCACGATCCTCGGCCGGCTCGGCGGCCGGACGGTGGGCCTGATCGCCAACAACCCGATGCGGCTCGGCGGTTGCCTGGACTCCGCGGCGGCGGAGAAGGCGGCCCGTTTCGTCCGCTTCTGCGATGCGTTCGGGGTGCCGCTTGTGGTCCTCGTCGACGTGCCGGGGTACCTGCCCGGCGTCGGCCAGGAGTGGGACGGCGTGGTGCGCCGCGGCGCCAAGCTGCTGCATGCCTTCGCCGAGGCCAGCGTGCCGCGCGTGACGCTGGTGACCCGCAAGGCGATCGGCGGCGCCTACATCGCGATGAACTCCCGGTCGCTCGGCGCGACCCGGGTGTTCGCGTGGCCGGGGGCCGAGGTCGCCGTGATGGGCTCGGTCGCCGCGATCCGCATCCTGCACAAGCGCAAGCTGGCGGCGGTGCCCGCCGACCAGTTGCACGAGGCGGAGGTCGCGCTCGCCGCCGAGCACGAGGCCACCGTGGCCGGCCTGGGCCGCGCCATGGAGATCGGCGTCATCGACGAGATAATCACGCCCGAGGCCACGGTCGAGGCGATCGCCTCGGCGATCGCCGCCGCCCCCCAACGCCGCGGCTCGCACGCGAACATCCCCCTGTAGTTGAATGCCGCTTAGCCGCGCGCCGCGGTTCTTGGAAGATCGTGGATACCCGCGGCCGCCAGATCCCGGCCGGTCACCGCGCCAGCTTGTGCAGTGCGGCGGCGGGCGGGCTGCTCGCCCGCTCCGCCGTGAGCTGCCTGTCCAGTGCCCCCACCGCCGCCAGAGGTGGCGATATGCCCCGGATCCCTTAATCCAACATTGAGACATTCCGGACGAGCCGGTTAAGACGGAAGGAAACCCGCCCTGGGGGGCGGATTTTCTTCCGCGCTATCTGGCCCGGCGCGTCGAAGGGAAGTGGACGCGGGAACGGTGTTAGTGGCGGGGCTGGGGGGGACTGCGGGGTTCCGCCGCGTGGCGCGGGGTCTCCTGGGGCGGGCTCCGCTGGCACGGCAGGGGGTTTCCCGGGGCAGGGCTGGCCCGGTGCGGCGCGACTGCCGGTGCGGGCTGGGTTTCCTGGGGCGGGGTGGCCGGTGGGGGGTGGGCCCCGGTGGGTGGGGAGGGTGGGGGTGGGGGGAAGGCGGGGACCGTTCCGGATAAAAAAAGGGCAGCAGCGGGGCGGGCCGAAGATGGGTCGCGGCGCGGTCAGCCGAAACGGACGGCCAGTCGGCGGTACAGAGACGGAGCGGTGACGCGGATCAGTCCGGGCAGTCGGGTCCAGCCGGGGATGTAGATATCCTCGTGGCCGCGCAGCGCCGACTGGCAGATGAGGCTGGCTACCCGGTCCGGCGGCATCGGTCGCGGCCTGGTCCTGGCGTAGGGGGCACCGCGGCGGACGAAGAACTCGGTGTCCGCGACACCGATGACAACGTGCGTCACCTGGACCCCGGTACCGCGCAGCTCGTAGCGCAGGGCCTCGGCGAACGCCCCGAGGCCTGCCTTCGCCGCCGAGTACACCGCCTCTCCGCTCACACCGACGCTCCCGGCGATCGAGCCGACCAGCACGAGGCGGCCGGCGCGGCGGGCCAGCATCTGCGGCAGCAGCAGCCGGGCCAGTTCGACGGCCGAGACCAGGTCGACCATCAAGATCTCTTCGATCTTGCCCGGCGGCATCGCGGTGAACGGGCCGTACCAGCCCACCCCCGCACCGGCCACGAGCAGGTCTACCCGTCCGGCCGCCTCCAGGGCGGCGCTGGCCAGCTGATTGACTCCGGCCGTGGTGATGAGGTCGGCGGGCAGCGGCACCGAACCCGTACGGGCCGCTACCTGGTCGAGGCGGCCGGTGTCACGGCCTGACACCAGCAGCCGCCAGCCGCTGGCGGCGAGGCAGTCTGCCACCGCAGCCCCTATTCCCGACGACGCCCCTGTCACGAGGGCGACGCCGGGCCGGCCGCGGGAGTGCGGGGATGCGTCCATGGCGTCAGTCACGCTACGTCATCGGCGGGCACGTTCGCGTCCTCAGAATTGATAGCGTTCAAGGACCCGGGCCAGCGCCGCCCGGTTGGTGACCTGGAGTTTCCTGAACACCTTCCGCAGGTGGTAGGCGACGGTGTTCGCGCTGATGAACAGCTGGCTGGCTATCTCCCGGTTAGAGGCACCCGCGCTGGCCAGGCCGGCGATCCGCAATTCCTGCGGGGTGAGCTGGGTGATGACGGCGGCGGCGGTGCCACGCTTGCTGACGTGCTCGCCGGTGGCGAGCAGCTCCACCCGTGCCCGCCCGGCGAACGCCTCGGCGCCGATGCTGTCCAGGATGTCGCAGGCGCTGTACAGGGCGTCCCGCGCGTCGCGGCGGCGATGCTGGCGGCGCAGCCACTCGCCGTAGATGAGGTGGGCACGTCCGAGCTGCGGCACGATCCGGCTGCGCCCCAGGTGCGCGATGGCGCCGCGGTACAGTTCGTCCGCCTCATCGTCTGGCGCCAGTAGCGCCTGGGAACGCGACAGCATGCCAAGCGCCCAGGGGGTTCCGGCGGCGCGCGCGCGGGGGGCGAACTTCTCCAGGGCCGCGGTGGCTTCCGGGACCGCCCCGCACCGGACGGCCGCCTCGATCAGTTCGGGCAGCAGCTCCACTTCGGCCGGCATGCCGTCCCAGGACGCGTTCATGGCGTGCCTGAGCGCGGCCTGGTAGTTGCCCATGCCCAGTTCGAGCACGGTCAGCGCGGTCGCGGTGAAGCCGATGACGAAGCCGTATCCCGCCTGTGTCGCCTCGCGCAGCCGGGCCGCGGCGAGGGTACGGGCCGCCGATTCGCGTCCGCGCCACGCCAGCACCGTTAGCTCGCTGATTCCTGTCCGCAGGTCGTCGGCCACCCCGGTCGAGGCCATCAGCCGTCTGGCCTCGGCGGCCGCCGTCTCAGCGGCCGCGAAGCGCCCGGCTAGCGCCTCGGAGTAGGCCAGCAGCCCGAGTGCCCAGGCTAGCCCGGTGGGCGAGCGGTGGCTGCGCGCCTTGGCCACTCCCCGGGCGCAGCTAGCGTGCAATGCCGCGTCGTCGAGAGACTCGTAGGCGGCCAGCGGGGCGATGTAGACGAAGCGCAGCTGCTCCCTGTCCTCGCTGCCGGGGACGCCGCCCAGGGCCTGCTGAGCGGCGGCGACCGCCATCGCCTCGCGGAGCCGGGCGATCCCGGCCCGGTCCCGGTGTTCGTCCAGGGCGGCGAACCCGTCGAGAGCGAGCCCGGCGGCGCTCGCGTGGGCGTCGTCGGGGTGCGGCGCCGCGCGGACCGCCTGCAGGACTTCGGTGACGCCCGCCCCTCTCGCGAACCGTCCGGCGGCCATTGCCGCCTCGAACGCTTCGAGCAGCGTCTCCCACGCCTGACCGGGATGCAGCCGCTGCAATTCCCGGGCCGCGTCGAGCAGGATCGGGGACGCTTCCGCGGGCTTGCCGAGCACTACCCGCACCGCCCCCCGCAGCCGTTCCGCCCGCAGCCGGCTCAACGGGTCGTCCAGATACGGCCCGGCGCGCTCCACGAGCGCGGCGGCGACACCCAGGTCGCCGGCGTTGAGCCTGGCTTCGGCGGTGGCGAGCGTGCGCCGGGCGCGCTTGGCCCGGTCTGGCGTCAGCATGGCGGCGCGCTCGAGGAACGCCGCACAGCGGCCCCAGTCGCCCTGGGCGCGAGCTCGGTCGGCCGAGCGCGCCAGTTCACTGGCCAGCTTCTCGTCGGTGCCGCCGACCGCGGCGGCCAGGTGCCAGGCACGGCGATCGAGATCACGAACCGCGGCGCTGGCCGCCGCGAGCGCCTCATGTGCTCGCCTGCGCTCGCTGGCCGCCGCGCCGTGGTAAACGGCCGACCGCATCAGCGGATGCCGGAAGGACAAATACGGATCAAACCGGAGGACCCGCTCAAGTCCCGGGGTATCGGCGGCCCGGGCTTCGACCCCCAGCCGCTGCGCCGCGCTCCAGAGCAGGCCGGATTCTCCTGACGGCTCCGCCGCGGCGAGCAGCAGCAACGTACGGGCCGCTGGCGGGAACGCCCGCACCCGGTGCAGGAAAGCCGACTCGAGCCGTTCGCCGACCGGCAGCGGCTCCGGCAACGGCAGCGTGCCCTCCAACTCGGCCGCCGACAGCCGACGGCTCAGCTCGATCAGCGCCAGCGGATGGCCGGCGGTAGCGACGCGGATCCGCCGCGCGACACCCTCGTCCAGCCGTCGGCCCGGCTCCACGCCGCTCACCAGCAGGTCATGCGCCGCGTCGTCCGGCAGGCCGGCCAGTGGCAGCTCGGCCAGGCCCTCGAACGCCGGCTGCTGCTCGTCGTCGCGGATCGCGAGCAGCATGCCCACCGGGTCGGCGGACAGCCTGCGCGCGACGAACCCCAGTGCGTCGGCCGAAGCCTTGTCCAGCCACTGCGCGTCATCGACGATGCAGAGCACCGGCCGCTCGAGCGCCGCTTCCGTGATCATCGTCCAGGCGGCGCTGCCGACCAGGAACGGGTCCGGCGGCGCCCCCGCGACCAGCCCGAACGCCGACGCCAGCGCCTCCCGCTGCGGCTCAGGCAGGCCGTCGAGCGCCCCGAGGAACGGAACGAGCAGCTGATGCAGCGCGGCGTATTCCAGCTCCTGCTCGGACTGGACGGCGCTCGCCCGGACGACCCGCATGTCCCCGGCGTTTCGTGCCGTGTGCGCCAACAGCGCGGTCTTGCCGATCCCCGGTTCGCCACGCAGCATCAACGCGACGCTCGACCCCTGGCAGGCTGCCGCGAGCAGGCGGTCAATCGTCTCGCATTCCTGGTGCCGCCCCAGCAGACGGGACCCGGTACCCACATACCTGTCCATCAGTCCACGCTGATTGGTGTCTTCGATGAAGATCTCGCGTGACCTCCGCTCTACCTCTTCCTTCCCTTCCGTATGCGATAAACCACTCGCTGTGCCCGGCTTAGCACTACCAGCTTGGGGGACGCGAGCCGTCGGCGCCACGGCGAAGCTGTACCTACCGTGCGGAGATGCCGGCTCCGGCTCCGGCTCCGCTGAGCGACGGGGGGCTGCCTGGTGCGTGTTTTGCTGGTTCATCCCAGTGCGCTGATGTATTCGGAGATCTTCTTGCGGCTGGAGCCGCTGGGCCTGGAGCGGGTGGCGGCGGCGCTGATCGCGGACGGGCATGAGGTGCGGCTGATCGACTTGCAGGTGTACC
>DATMKQ010000403.1:0-2829 GCA_035571275.1 Trebonia sp. | reverse complement strand
AGCGCACGGGTACCTCCCCGCTCGCCTTCCGCCACGCTGTGCGCGGTACGGCCATTAGCCGGCCGTCCCCGCCAACGGATCTTGACGGAACGCTGCCCAACCTCGGCGTCACTCTTTCGGATGTGGACCGCCCGGCGACGCCGCCGCCACCAAGGGCACGGTCGCGCTGACCGTTGTACTGCCAGACCGGTACATCCCCGCCCTGGCACCTTGCTGTCCCACCTCAGTCCCTACGCGCCGGAGATAACCGCGCGCCGACGATCGCCATCGGCACGGACGCCACAAGCACCCGCTCACGCCAGGACAAGGAAAGGAGGACCGCCTAGCGAAAAGCAAGAAATAGAGCACCCGCCGCGGCCGGAGGCTAGGCGCGGATAACGGTCGAGCATGCCCGTGAACGGCCGCTCATGGGGATTTGACGTGTCCGAGGACCGACTGCACCCAAAAGCCAATGCGTTCTTATTCGTAAGTTCGCGCTCTAGGAGTCACGGTGAGCAACGAGATCATCGACTGAAGCCCGGCTGCCAGTAAGTGGTGTTCGAATTTGGCTCCTGGCGAGCTCTGAAATCCAAGTCTTACGCTGAGTTAGTATTCACCCATCGCTGACGCCCAGATGGGCCCTGGCCTCGCCCGAAGTGAGGCAGTGATGCGCTGGGAGAGTTGTTACGCCACCCAGCCATGGGTAAGCGTACCGGGGCGCGTTCTGATCGTACGCGCGTATCACAGGCGCCAATGCCACAGGTGCCACAAGATCGTCTCAGCGGGCAACTGCATGACGATAAGGATGAGCGCGAGCCGAAACGTGCGACCCCAGCCGCCCGCTATCGCATAACGGACGATCGCCCATTTGCTGGTGACTGAGCGCACCTGTTGCGGCCTCCGGTCCGGTCTTTTAACGTCGTTCATTGGCGAAGGCCTCCGTAAACCCGGCGGTTTCCTCGCTCGCGGGTGCGCGTCGTAGCTTGTCGGCCGACGGCCTCCGATGTCACTGGTGGCCTGCGCCCCGATGCAAAAGATGGTGAGCGGCGCCGACGAACTGCTATCCGTCGTCTAGTTAGGCGACATCCTCGCCCTTGGTCTTAGATTCAGCCCATTTACGGCCATCCTCGGTGAGCCATCTCCGATCTCCATCGCGTGCTAGATATCCGCCTTGGACCCACGACCCGAATGCGCGCGGGTTGAGACCATGCTTCTTGAAGGCGGCCGATGCCTCGGCGCGGCTCAGGCCCTGCGTTGGCGGAACGTCGAATTCATAGAGCGTTGCAACCTCGCGGGCAACCCGGTCGCTGTCACCGGGAATGTTGCCGTCGATCAGGTCGGCGATGTCGGCGATGCTGCGGCTGATCTGCCGGAGCGCGGCCGCCATCGCTGCGTTGTTGTCGTTACTGGTCATAGTCGCACGGCCTTCCCTGCACATCTCTATGAGATCTGAATAGATCTCTATCAGAATCTAGCTGAGATCAGTAGGGATAGCAACTGAGAAGACGGCCTGAGCATCGTCGGCGGTCCACCGCGGTGTTCGGGAACGGCGCGGTGACCACGCGGAGCGTAGTGCTAGTGACGAGGACGCGACCGCCGCGCGGGGTCTTCCGGCGGCTCCGGCTGGCGAGCTAGCAGCGCGTCCAGCCTGGCAACCCACGCCTCGGCTTTCGCCAGGTCCCTCTCTGCACGCTCTCGCTCGGCGCGTCGCAGGTCGCGCTTTAGCTCCGCGTACCAGTCGATGTGCGTCTCGGCCTGGCGGCGGGCCTCCCGGACCTGCGACGCCAGCAGCCGCAGCTGCCCAGCCGCCTGCCTCACCACGGCCGCCGTCCGCTTGTCCGTCACCTCGGCGGACTCCGCCGCGCCCGCAAGTGCCTCAGCCTCCTCCACCGACAGGAACACGTTCAGCTGATCCCTAGCCACCTGCTCGGCCATCATCTCCGGAGTCTGAAACTCCACCGCATCCGAGCCCCGTCGTAGGATCCACCGGTACCCGGTGTCCCGGTTCGTGATCAGTGCAACGTCCGCACCGGGGTAGACCCACTCCCCGCCGTCCTTCCACACCCGCCACAGCACACAACGACCGTCGCTGAGGGCCCGCTCCAGGCTGACGGCGTTGTGGCTGCGGCAGTACGGGTCATCCTTGTCGGCGCTGCTGCCGGGGAACTCGACCCAGTGCGGCCGGGCAGTCACTCCGTTTTCCCCTCAGGATGTCGACCCGGGTCGGCGAGCTCCGCCTCCTCGTCGAGCTGGGCTAGCTGGATGCGCAGCGCCTCAGCCTGCGCCTCGGCCTCCCGCAGCCGCCGCCGCACCGCGGCCTTGGACGGCGGCTTCGGCCCCGTTACTGTCGCGCGCCCGGCGGTCGGCTTCTCGCCGCGCTCCACCTCGGGCACCGGACCGATCCGCACCGCACTGATGACCCCTCGGACCTCCTCGCTCCACTCCCGGCACTCGTAGGTGGAATAGAGATTCCACTCTCGATGATCGCGGTGCTGTCTCCGGCGGACTGTGTGCCCGCACGTGTGCGTCACCTCTCAGACCATGAGGCTGGCCAGGTCTGGTTGTGCCGACCACCCGCCAAGCAAGCGCCTCAACGTTTCTATCTGCTCCGCGCTCAGTGGCGGCGGCGGGCAGCAGTAGCCGCAGTGCTGGGTCCGGCTGCCCCCCACGCTCTCCCTGTGCGCCCGGCAGTCGCCGTGACGCGCCAGGTACCGTGCGTCCTCGCGGTCGTACTCGGCGCGTTGCTCCGGGGTCATGTCGAGCAGCGGGGGCCATCCGCCGAGGCCGTCGAGCCATGGTTCCCCGCATCCCCGGCACGGCACCCCGGCCTCGAACTCGGCGCGGGTAAGG
>DATMKQ010000402.1:0-2208 GCA_035571275.1 Trebonia sp. | reverse complement strand
TTGTTCCTGCGCTGGACGCGCGTCTTGCGCAGCAGCTTGCGGTGCTTCTTCTTGGCCATGCGCTTGCGGCGCTTCTTGATGACTGAGCCCACGAGACCACCCTTGTTCTATGTCCTGGCTTACGGGCATGCACACGCGCACACCCGCCTCTGCGCGGGCCGAGCACACGCCAACGCCACAGGGTACCTCGATTGCGGCCCCCGCAAGCATCCGGCCGCCCGCCCGGGCCGCCGGAAGATGTCGTCCCCGTCCTTAGCTCGCTGCGACGAAAGCGTCTCGCAGGTACTGGTTGACCGCCTGTTCCGGAACCCGGAACGAGCGGCCGACACGGATCGCCTCCAGCTCACCAGAGTGAACAAGGCGGTAGACGGTCATCTTGGACACGCGCATGATCGTGGCCACTTCGGCCACGGTCAGGAACCTTACGTCGCTGAGCGATGTTGCGTCTGCTGCCATTGATAGCCCTCTTCCGGCCCGCTGCGTGCGCCTAGCGATATTCAGCGCACCAGTCACGCCCGTCTCCAGCGTAAGTCCTGTACGGAAAAGGGCAACCCCACCGTGGGGGGTCAATTCCACTATGTCACCAAGGCCATTTCAGGAGCCGCGTCGGCCGCCGGCCCAGGGCGGGAGCAGGGCAGGCTCAGCCGCTGCCTCGAGGCGGGCCCAGGGTGGGCTGAGCGCCGGCGAGGACAGCGTCAGCCGCTGGCGAGCTCGCGGCCCCGGTCCCTCGCCGACTCGATCGCCGCCAGGAACGCGGCCCGGACGCCGTGCTTCTCCAGTTCCCTGATCGCGTTGATCGTCGTCCCGCCCGGCGAGGTCACCGCCTCCCGCAGCAGCACCGGGTGCTCGCCGGAGTCGCGCAGCATGGTCGCCGCGCCGTACACGGCCTGCTTGACCATCTCCAGCGCGGTCGCCCGCGGCATGCCGAGCAGGATCCCGGCGTCGACCATCGCCTCCACGAGGAAATACACGTAGGCCGGACCGCTGCCGGACAGCGCGGTCGCCGCGTCCTGCTGAGACTCGGGGATCCGCAGCACCTTGCCGACCGGGCGGAGGAGTTCCTCGGCACGCTTCAGGTGCGCCTGGGTGGCGTGCGAGCCCGGTGAGATCACGCTCATCGCTTCGTCGACCAGCGCCGGGGTGTTCGACATCACCCGGACCACGGGCACGTCGCCGGTGAGGCGGCGCTCGATGAACGACGTGGGGATGCCTGCCGCGATCGAGATCACCAGCTTGTCTTCGCTCACCGAAGGGGAGATCTCGGCCAGCAGCGCCGCCATGTCCTGCGGCTTGACGCTGATCACGAGGGTCTCCGCGCGCGCTGCCGCCTCGGCGGCGGTCAGCACCTCGATCCCGTAGGAGTCGCGCAGTTGCTCGGCGCGGTCGCTGCGGCGCGCCGCGGCGACGACCCCGGCCGGGGCCACCACCCCGGACCGCAGCAGGCCGGACAGCAGCGCCTCGCCCATCTGGCCGGCGCCAAGGACAGCGATCATTCAACGGAGCCTACCGGGATCCCCGCCCACCTCCCCGTCCCCCTTCACGCCTGCCCATTCCCGTCACCGGCGCGACGCGAGCGAGCGCAGGAAGAACGCGAGGTTCGCCGGCCGCTCCGCGAGCCGCCGGACCAGGTAGCCGTACCAGTCGCTGCCGTAGGGCACGTAGACCCGCACCTGCGCGCCGTCGCGGGCCAGCCGGAGCTGCTCGGCCGGGCGGATGCCGTACAGCATCTGGTACTCGAAGCTGGCCGGGCGCCGGGAGGCCGCCCGAGCCCGCTGCCCGGCGATGCGGATCAGCCGCGGATCGTGGGTGGCGATCATCGGGTATCCCGGCCCGTCCATGAGTATCCGCAGGCAGCGGGCGTAACACCGGTCGACCTCGGCGCGCGCCTGGAACGCGACGTCCCCGGCTGTGCTGTACGCGCCCTTGCACAGCCGGACCCGCGACCCGGCCACCGCGAGCGCCCGGCAGTCGTCCGGGCTGCGCCGCAGGTACGACTGGATCACGCAGCCAAGGTCGGGGAAGTCGGGCCGTATCTGCGCCGCGATGCGCAGCGTCGCCTCGATCCTGGTGTGGTCTTCGGCGTCGAGGGTGACCGTCGTGCCGGCCGCGCTGGCCGCCGCGCAGATCCTGGTGATGTTCTCGCGTGCGGTCTTCTCGCCGTGCTCGGCCAGGTCGAGTCCGACGGCGGTCGGCTTGACCGAGACCTCG
>DATMKQ010000401.1:0-20794 GCA_035571275.1 Trebonia sp. | reverse complement strand
AAAAACCCCGCTTCCCAATGCCTGATGCAGGCCGTTGGGGCCATGCAACATCAGCATGGGCTCGAATCGCCGACTTTTCGATGGCGTTCGATCCGCTCAGCCGACGGGTGCCCCGCAGGCGGACGGGTCGTAGCCCGGCAGACTGGCGAGCTGCGCGAGCAGCCACGGCGACGAGAGCACCTTGAGCAGCCCCTGCACCTCGCGTGAGCCAAGGTGCTGGCCCGGCAGCACCAGGTCGAATCGCTCGTCGGCCAGCGGCACGAACCCCAGGCCGTAGGCCCGCGCGGCAGGCTCGCTGGCCACCCCCGCGTCGGCGAGGCCGGCGGCGACGGCCGAAGCGACCTGGAGGTGGCCGGCCGCCTGGGTGTGATAGCCGGGCAGTTCGGCCGGGTCAAGGCCCAGCCTTTCCCGCTCGCGATCAAGGACGCGGCGCGCCTCGGCTCCTGGCTCGCGGTTCACCAGCCGCAGCTGGTCCCTGGCCACAACGTCCAGGCTGGTCACGGTGACCGCCAGTGCCGGACTTGTCACCAGTCCCTCGCGCCATGCGGTGAACCCGACGACCTCGGCGCCGCCGGGCAGGTTGCTAGCGGCGGTGTTGTAGGCGCCGCGCGCGTCGCGCAAGTGGACGCCGGCGACGTGCACCAGGCCGGCCGCCGCCAGCCGCAGCGCTTCTGTGCTGCCGCACGGCCACCAGGCGAAGGCGACCGGCGGGTCGAGCAGGCTCAGTGGCGTCGCGAGCAGCGGAAGCGCCGGGTCGCAGCCGGCGACCACGAGCGTCGGTCGCGGCGGTCCGATCGGCTGGACGTCGACCTTGCCTGCGGGGCCGCGGGCTTGCCTGGCCAGACCCGTCCGCCCCGCCAGGCCGCCCGCCGGAATGAAGCCCATGCCCGCCGCGGTGTCACCGGTCAGCGGGAGCGCGACGAACTGATCGCCGAACGGCGCCAGCGCCACCCGCGCCTGGCCGTCGGCCAGCGGCGCCACCGGCACGGCGGACACCGGCCGGACCGCCGCCCCGGGACCGAACAGGTCCTCCACCGTCATACCGAGCGCCTGGGCCAGCGCCAGCGCCACCCGCAGCGAGGGGTCGGAATGCCCGGACTCCACGGCCGACACCGCCTGCCTGCTGACGTCGGCCATGCCCGCGAGCTGCTGCTGAGAGAACCCGCGCGCCTGCCGTGCCAGCCGCAGCCGAGCGCCGTTCGCGCCAGGTGCCTCGGTCATGTACGGATGGTAGGCCACGCGGACGAGTGAGGTGGTATCCCGGAACCATGGAGAGCCAGTTGATCCGGGTGCACACCGGCGGGCGGGAGACCGTTCACGACATCACGAACGAATGCGGGGAATTCGCCAGGACGGCCTCGGGCGGCGGGGACGGGCTGCTGCACGTGTTCGTGCCGCACGCCACCGCGGGTGTGGCGCTGATCGAACTGGGCGCGGGCAGCGACCGCGACCTGCTCGCGGCGCTCGCGGACCTGCTGCCCGCCGACGACCGGTGGCAGCACGCGCACGGGTCGCGCGGGCACGGCCGGTCCCACGTGCTGCCGGCGTTCGTGGCCCCCTACGCGACGGTCCCCGTGCTCGGCGGCAAGCTCGCGCTCGGCACCTGGCAGTCCATCGCCCTCGTCGACCTGAACGTAGACAATCCCGACCGGCAGGTGCGACTGTCGTTCCTCGGCTGACGAGGCAGTCGGATACGCGAAGACTCTTCGTCTTTGGGCGCGGTGGCCATGTTTTTCGGTCCGTTTCGCGTTGTTTGTCCAGGCCGAACGCGCCCTAAGACGCCTTGGCCGCCTAAACGGCCCGGCGAGTGGCCTTGTTGGGGTGTGTAACAGCGTTGGAGATGTGCCGATAGCTGCGGAACTGCGGGGCTCATCGTCCTCGCGGTAGCCCTCCCCCCGAGTCCTGGGGCCGCACCGTTGCCTGCTGAATCGCGGACCTTACCACTTTGATAACCTGCGGTCTTTCGCGGTGGCCAGCACGGGGCGGATGCGGATACCGTAGGTTGCCCGATCAGGTTTCATGTCCGTCGCCCCCGTCGCCGACGCCGGGGAACGCGGCTCACCTCCTGATGAATAGATGATGAGGTGATGACCCCTATGGCCCGCATCGTTGTCATTGGCGACTTGATGACCGATACCGTGGCGCACGCGACGCTGCCGTTGGCGCGGGGCAGCGACACGCCGGCCACGGTCACCATGCACGGCGGCGGCTCCGGTGCGAACGTCGCCGCGTGGCTGGCTGCGGACGGCGCGGACGTGGCGTTCATCGGGCGGCGCGGCGCCGACATCGCCGGCCGTAACCGGGACATGGAACTGATGGGCTACGGGGTCGACGCCCGGCTGGTGATGGACCCGGAGCGGCCCACGGGAACCTGCGTCGTCATGGTGACGCACAAGGGCGAGCGGACCATGCTGTCCGATCCCGGCGCGAACGCGGCGCTGTCCCCCGACGACCTGCCGCACGACCTGTTCGTGCCCGGTGCGCACCTGCACGTCTCCGGGTACACGCTGCTCTCCGAGGGGTCGCGCGCGTCGGCGCTGGCCGCGCTTGACTTCGCCCGGCGGGCCGGGATGTCATCGTCGGTCGACGGCGCGTCGGCCGCGCCGCTCGAGCGGACGGGCGCCGAGCCGTTCCTCGAACTGTCGAGCAACGCCGTGCTGCTGTTCGTGAACACGGCGCAGGCCAAGGTGCTGACCGGACGCGACGAACCCGAGCAGGCCGCCCGGGTGCTCACCGCCTGGTACCCGCAGGTCGTGATCAAGCTGGGTGCGGAGGGCGCGATGTTCTATGCCAACGGCCGTCCGCCGGTGCGAGTCCCCGCACCCCCGGTTGAACGAGTCATTGATGGAACGGGGGCGGGCGATGCGTTCATCGCCGGGTTCCTGCCGGCCTGGCTGGACAAGAAGCCGCCAGCCGAGGCCCTGGGCAGCGGCTGCCGCCTCGCCGCGCACGCGCTCAACCTGATCGGCGCCCGGCCGGTCCTGTAGGGCGCCAATTTCAAGGGGATAAAGGTTGACATTTCCGACGGCTCCCGGTTCGCGGAACGTTTTGCTTGTGGTAAGTAGTCCTTCGTGACTGGGTTTCTCGCGGAGCTGTTCTCGCTCGACGGCCGGGTGGCCGTCGTGACCGGCGGCAGTTCGGGGATCGGCGAGGCGATGGCCTCGGCGCTGGCGCTGGCCGGCGCGAAGGTCGTGCTGGTGGCGCGCGACCCGACTCGGCTGTCCGCCACCTCGACGTCGCTGTGCGAGGCGGGCTGCTCGGCGGCCTGGGTCAGCGCCGACCTGGCGGACCGCGACGAGGTGCGGCGGGCCGCGTCGGCGGCGGCCGCCGCGTTCGGCGAGCCTGACATCCTGATCAACTGCGCGGGGATCAACCTGCGGCCGCCGCTGGCCTCCCTGTCCGAGGAGCACTGGGACATGACGATGGCGGTCAACCTGACCGCTCCGTTCCTGCTCGGGCAGCGGTTCGGGCCGGCTATGGCCGCGCGCGGCTGGGGGCGGATCGTCAACGTGACCTCGCAGCAGGCGCACCGGGCGTTCGGCAACAGCGGCGGGTACGGACCCTCGAAGGGAGGCCTGGCGTCCCTGACCCGGTCCCAGTCAGAGGCGTGGGCGTCCTCGGGCGTGTGCGTGAACTCGGTGTGTCCCGGCTTCGTCGCCACGCGGCTCAACGCCGAGGTGGCGTCCGACCCGGTGCGGTCCCGGGCGCTGGCCGCGCGCACGATGATCGGCAGGAACGGGGAGCCCTCGGACTTCGCCGGCGTCGCGGTCTTCCTGGCGTCCACCGCCAGCGACTACGTCACCGGCCAGACCATCTACGTCGACGGCGGATTCTCCGTGACGTAGCTTTCCTTAGATGTCGAAGGCGGCGAGCTTCCGCAGCCGGCCCACGATGTCCTGGTGGACCGCGTCGGGCGGCTTGGCGGCGTCGACGGCGAACATCCATTCGCGGCCCGCGTAGTACTCGAGCAGCGGGATCGTCTTCTCCCTGTAGACCCGCAGCCGGTGGGCGATGACTTCCTCGGAGTCGTCAGTACCCCGGCCGCGGGCCAGCAGGCGCCGGATCAGTTCCTCGTCTGGCACGTCCAGGTGCACGGCGGCCTGGACCTGGACGCCGAGCGAACGGGCGGTCTCGAACGCGGCCTTGGCCTGGTCCACGGTGCGGGGAAAGCCGTCAAGCACGTAACCGCCTGACTGGGCGGCCGCCACGACGGGCTTGCGCAGCATGTCCATGACCACGGCGTCCGGCACCAGGTCCCCGGCATCGACGTAGGCCTTGATCGTCTGCCCGATCGACGTCTGGTTCTTGACGTTCGCACGCAGCAGGTCCCCGCTGGAGATGTGGGTGATGCCGAACCGCTGCGCCAGCAGCTCGGCCTGAGTGCCCTTCCCGGCGCCAGGCGCGCCGATCAGCAGCAGTCGCATCGTCACCTCGCGCGGGTGGGGAGGGGAGGGTCAATTGTCAGTTACAGGGTACGGAGAGCAGGGCCTATGTGGGCCAGCTGGCGGGTCAGCGGGGTGCCCGAGCCGTCGCGGCGGCCCAGCATGCCGGACAGGTCGACGGGGACGCCGGCCTCGGTGGCGCCGAGCGCGGGCCCCGGCCCGACCCAGGCCGCGACGAGCCGGTCTTCGCCCTTGAGGAAGCGCTGGCAGCGGACGCCGCCGGTGGCGCGGCCCTTGGCGGGGTACTCGGCGAACGGGGTGACCTTGACGCTGGCGGCCGACGCGCCGGGGAGGGCGCCAGCCCGGCCCGCGACAGTGACCAGGACGTCTTCTGTGTCCGCGGCGCGGTCGGCGCCCCCGGCGGCCGGGCCTATAGCGCCGAACCAGACGACCGACGCCCCGCCGTCAAGCCTGACGCCGGCCATGCCGCCCGCCGGGCGGCCCTGCGGGCGGACCGACGCGGCGGGGAACCGCAGCAGCTGAGCGTCGGAGGTAACGAACACGAGCTCGGCATCGTCGCCGGTCAGCTGGACCGCGCCGACCACGCGGTCGTCGTCCTTCAGCGTGATCAGCTCGAACTCGTCCCGGTTGGCCGGGTACTCGGGGACCACCCGCTTCACCACGCCGGTTGCGGTGCCGAGCGCCACCCCCGCGTCTTCAGCGTCCAGGTTGGCGAGCGCTATCACGGTCTCGCCGTGCTCCAGCGTCACGAACTCAGTGACGGGGTGGCCGCCGGACAGGGAGGGGGCCGAATCGTTCGGCGGCAGGGCCGGGATCTCCAGGACGCTGACGCGGATCATCCGGCCCGCCGAGGTGACCGCGCCGATCGTGCCGCGGGCCGTGGCCGAGACCGCCGCCGCGACGATGTCGTGCGCGGCGCGACCGGGTTGCGGCTGGGCAGACGCACCGGTTCGTTCAGAATCAGGGGGGGAGGAAGGGAAGCGGGCCAGCAGGCCAGTCGCGGACAGCACCACGACGCACGGGTCGTCCGCTACTTCCAGCGGAACGGCGGCAGTTACCGCCGCGCCTCCCTCGAGCAGCACCGTCCGGCGCGGCGTGCCGAACTTCTTCGCCAGCTCCGCCATCTCGCCGCCGACCACGTCGCGGAGCCGGTCGTCGGATTCGATGATCTCGGTGAGTTCGGCGATCTCGGTGCGCAGCCGCTCCTGCTCGGCCTCGAGCTCGAGCCGGTCGTACCTGGTCAGGCGGCGCAGCGGGGTGTCGAGGATGTACTGCGCCTGGACCTCGGACAGGTCGAAGATCTCGATCAGGCGGCGCTTGGCCTCGGCGGCGTCGTCGCTGGTGCGGATGACCTGGATGACCTCGTCGATGTTGAGCAGCGCGATGAGGATGCCGTCGACGAGGTGCAGGCGCTCCTCGCGCTTGCGCCGCCGGTACTCGCTGCGGCGCTTCGTGACGTCAAGGCGGTGTTCGACGTAGATCGTGAGCAGGTCTTTGAGGCCGAGGATCCGCGGCTGGCCGTCGACGAGGGCGACGTTGTTGATCCCGAACGTGTCCTCCATCGGCGTCAGCCGGTACAGCTCGTTCAGGACCGCCTCGGGGTTGAAGCCGCTGCGCACCTCGATCACCACGTAGAGGCCGCGGTTGCGGTCGGTGAGGTCCTTCAGGTCCGAGATGCCGGTGATCTTCCTGGCCTGGACGAGATCCTTGATCCTCGTGATGACCTTCTCCGGGCCGACGCCGTACGGGAGTTCGGTGACGACGATGCCGGCCTTGCGCGGGCTGAGCTGTTCTATCTTCGTGGTGGCCCGAGTGCGGAAGATGCCACGGCCGGTCTCGTACGCCTCGCGGATGCCGTCGAGGCCGACGATCTGGCCGCCGGTGGGCAGGTCAGGGCCGGGGACGAAACGCATGAGCTGGTCCAGCGTCGCGTCCGGGTGCCTGAGCAGGTGCCTGGCAGCGGTGATGACCTCGGTCAGGTTGTGCGGCGCCATGTTGGTGGCCATCCCGACGGCGATGCCCGCGGTGCCGTTGACCAGGAGGTTCGGAATGCCGGCCGGGAGGACGTCGGGCTGGGTTTCTGAGCCGTCGTAGTTCGGGATGAAATCGACGGTTTCCTCGTCAAGACCCGCGACCATCTCCATCGCGGCCTGGGTCAGCCGGCACTCGGTGTACCGGTAGGCGGCCGGGGCATCGTCGCCGCCGAGGGAGCCGAAGTTGCCGTGGCCGTCCACCAGCGGCAGTCGCATCGCCCACGGCTGGGCCATCCGGACCAGGGCGTCGTAGATCGCGGAGTCCCCGTGCGGGTGCAGCCGGCCCATGACCGCGCCGACCACCTGCGCGCACTTGACGTGCGAGCGGTCCGGCCGCAGGTTGTACTCGTCCATCAGGTAGAGGATGCGTCGCTGGACGGGCTTCAGGCCGTCCCGCGCGTCCGGCAGCGCGCGCTGGTAGATGACGCTGTAGGCGTACTCGAGGTAGCTGGAGCGCATCTCCTCGGCTACGTCGATGTCGACGATGTTTTCTTCGAAGTCCTCGGGAGGGGGTGTGGCCGTCCCGCCGCGTCGTGCTGCCATGGGGTAATTCTGCCCTGTGTTCGGGGCGAATGCGGTGACCGGCGCGGGTTGGGGCGCGCCGGGGCCCGGTCAGGGCCGGGTGAGGGCCTGGTGAGGGCCTGGTCGGGGCCTGGTCAGGTGTCGATGCGGGACGGGTCCAGCTCGGCGGCGCCGCTGATGATGAAGTCGCGGCGGGGGCCCACCTCGGTGCCCATGAGCAGGTTGAACACCTCGGTTGCCGCCGCGGCGTCCTCGATCCTGATCCTGCGCAGCGTGCGGTGACGCGGATCCATCGTGGTGTCCGCGAGCTGGCCGGCGTCCATCTCGCCCAGGCCCTTGTAGCGCTGCACCGGCTCCTTCCAGCGCTGCCCGCGACGCTCGAGTTCGAGCAGCGTGCGGTGCAGTTCGGGGTCGGAGTAGGTGTACACGAACTTCTGCTGGCCCTTGCGCGGGCTGGTCAGCTCGATCCGGTGCAGCGGCGGGACGGCGGAGAACACCCGGCCGGCCTCCAGCATCGGCCGCAGATAGCGGTGGAACAGCGTGAGCAGCAGCGTCCTGATGTGCGCGCCGTCCACGTCCGCGTCGGCCAGGAAGATGATCCGCTGGTAACGCGCCGAGTCCAGGTCGAAGCTCGAGCCCGATCCGGCGCCGATGACCTGGATGATCGAGGCGCACTCGGCGTTCTTCAGCATGTCGGCCAGGCTGGACTTCTGCACGTTGAGGATCTTGCCGCGAATCGGCAGCAGCGCCTGGAACTCGCTGTCGCGGGCGAGCTTGGCGGTGCCGAGGGCCGAGTCGCCCTCGACGATGAACAGCTCGCTGCGGTCGTCGGCGGAACGGCAGTCGACCAGCTTCGCGGGCAGGCTCGAACTCGCGAGGGCGGACTTGCGGCGCTGGTTCTCCCGGTGCTCGCGGGCCGCGATGCGCGCCTTCGCCGCGTTCGCCACCTTCTCGAGCACGGCCCTGGCCTGCTGTTTGGCGCCGCGCGGGGGGTTCTCGAAGTACTGCTTGAGCTGGGTGGTTATTACCTGGCCGACGATTCTGGTGGCCGCGGGGGTGCCGAGGACCTCCTTGGTCTGGCCCTCGAACTGCGGCTCTGGCACCCGCACCGATACGATCGAGGTGAGCCCCTCGAGCACGTCCTCCTTGGTGACCGGCTCGTCGCCGTTCTTCAGCAGCCGGGCGTTGCGGAGCTGCTCGTTGAGGGTCTTGACGATGGCCCGGTCGAATCCGGTCACGTGCGTGCCGTGGTGCGGAGTGGCGATCACGTTCACGAACGAGCGGGTGATGGTGTCGTAGCCGGTCCCCCACTGGATCGCGACGTCGACATCGAGCGTGCGTTCCACCTCGGTCGGGGTCATGTGCCCGCGGTCGTCGAGGACGGGGATGGTCTCGGTGAACGTGCCGTCGCCGGTCAGCCGGATGACGTCGGTGACCTTTTCGCTCGTGGCCAGGTGCTCGCAGAACTCGCTGATGCCGCCGACGAAGCGGAACTCGGCCTGCTGCTCGTCGCTCGGCGAATCGGCGCCGTCGTCGCCGGGCTGGCCCTGGCCCTGGTCCTGGTCCTGGTCCTGATCCTGGTCCTGGTCCTGGTACGAGCGGAGCACGATGGTCAGGCCGGGCACCAGGTACGCGGTCTGCCTGGCCCGTTCGACGAGGCTGTCGTAGCTGAAGGTGGCGTCGCGCAGGAACACCTGGCGGTCGGGCCAGAACCGGATCCGGGTGCCGGTCTTGGTCTTGGCGACCCTGGCGCTCTGACGCAACCCGGCACGCTTGGTGAACTCGGCGGCGGGTCCCTCGCCGCTGAACTCGCCGGTCACGCCGCGCCGGAAGCTCGCCGCCCAGGTGTGCCCTTCCCTGTCGACCTCGATGTCCAGCCGGGACGAGAGCGCGTTGACGACGCTCGCGCCGACCCCGTGCAGGCCCCCTGAGGCGGTGTACGAGCCGCCGCCGAACTTCCCGCCGGCGTGCAGCCGGGTCATGACCAGTTCCACGCCGCTGAGCTTGGTCTTGCGCTCGGTGTCGACAGGAATGCCGCGGCCGTTGTCGCGCACTTCGGCCGACCCGTCCGCGTGCAGGATGACCTCTACCCTTGTGCAGAACCCGCCGAGCGCCTCGTCCACGGCGTTGTCGAAGATCTCCCACAGGCAGTGCTGCAAGCCCCGGCCGTCGGTCGAGCCGACGTACATCCCTGGCCGCTTGCGGACCGCGTCCAGGCCTTCGAGCACCGACAGGTGCCGTGCCGTATAGGAGTCGGCCGGGGCAGGGGCCGCCGGTGCCCGGACGGTATCGGTAAGCGTGGGCACGAGCGGGGGTCTCCTTCCGGAACTACTGGCGGCACTGGGCTGCCTCACTCGAAGGGTAGCGTCCCGCGGCCGGTGCCGGGGCAGTGCCACGCCGCCGACCGGGGCGGATAGTTCCCGGTAGGTCTCGGATGCTTCCCGGTGGTTCCCGGCAAATGTGTCACGGTCCACGTAGATGGGTAAGAATCACACGAACCGCACGGGTATCTCACCGGTGACTACCCGCACGGTGGTGTCGTCACCGGAGTACCGCGCCAGCCTGGCTAGCAGGGTCGCCAGCCGGCCTCACGGAGGCCGTCGGCCACCGTCTGGCTTACGCGATTAAGTGCGGTTTTTCGCTTGTGGCGTACACCACTCGGCTAGGGGAAGCCTGACGCCGGGGTATGTGTTGTGCTGTGCTGTAAGGCACGTGCAGCAAACCGAACCCGCCGGACGCTAGCAGCCGGCGGCACGAGACGAGGAAGGCGACGTGACCGGAGCTATAGCCCCCACCAAGCCGCTGACCGCCCTGGATCTGTGTGATCGCTGTGGCGCGCAGGCGTACGTTCGCGTCTTGCTCCCGAACTCGGGTGAGCTGCTTTTCTGCGCCCACCATGGCAGGGAGCACGCGCAGGCGCTCGCCAAGGTTGCCGTGGACATCCAAGACGAGACCCAGCGCCTCACCAGCTCGGAGAACTGACCGCTTGGCCGAGCTGACGCAGACCCCGTCGGCGTGATCGCTGGCGTGGCGGCGCTAGTTCGCCGCGGTGCCCGCGGATTTGTTGTTAAGCAGCTGGAACATAATGTGATCTTGCCACTCGCCCGCGATCTGGATGTATGACGGAGCTACCGCGAACGGCGTGAAGCCGTTACGGGTCAGCACTCGTTGCGAGCGCACGTTGTACAGCACTGTCTCGGCTTGGAGCCGGTGCAGGCCGAGACTTTCGAACGCGATATCTATGACCTCCGCCACGGCGGCGGACGCCAGGCCCCGGCCGTTGCGCGCCTGGCTGACCCAGTATCCGAGGCTCGCGGACTGGAACGCGCCGCGGGTGATCCCGTTCAGGTGTATGCGGCCAGCCAGCTGACCGCTGCCATCGAGGATCACCAGCGGCAGCATTACCTCCCGCGCGTACGCGTCTAGCTCCTTCGCCACCACCGCCCGCTGGACCTCGGCGGTGAAATAGTCATCTGGCCGGATGGGAGTCCATGGCGCGAGGAACTCCCGGTTAGCGAGCAACTCGTTGGCTAGCACCTCAGCATCGTCCATCGACACGACACGTGTCACTGCCATGCTGTTGCGGCCATCCTGTCCGGGAGACTAGTCCAGGTAGTCGCGCAGGACCTGGGAGCGGGACGGGTGGCGCAGCTTGGACATCGTCTTCGACTCGATCTGCCGGATCCGCTCCCGAGTTACGCCGTAAACCTTCCCGATCTCGTCCAGCGTCTTCGGCTGGCCGTCGGTGAGGCCGAACCGCATGGAGACCACGCCGGCCTCGCGCTCGGACAGGGTGTCGAGCACCGAGTGCAGCTGCTCCTGGAGCAGCGTGAACGAGACCGCCTCGCCCGGCTGAATCGCCTCGGAGTCCTCGATCAGGTCGCCGAACTCGCTGTCCCCGTCCTCACCGAGCGGGGTGTGCAGCGAGATCGGCTCGCGACCGTACTTCTGCACCTCGACGACCTTCTCGGGCGTCATGTCCAGCTCGACGGCCAGTTCCTCGGGGGTCGGCTCGCGGCCGAGGTCCTGCAGCATCTGGCGCTGGACCCGGGCGAGCTTATTGATGACCTCGACCATGTGCACCGGTATGCGGATCGTGCGCGCCTGGTCGGCCATCGCCCTGGTGATGGCCTGCCGGATCCACCAGGTGGCGTACGTGGAGAACTTGTAACCCTTGGTGTAGTCGAACTTCTCCACAGCACGGATGAGGCCGAGGTTGCCCTCCTGGATCAGGTCGAGGAACAGCATCCCGCGGCCTGTGTACCGCTTGGCCAGGCTGACCACCAGCCGGAGGTTGGCCTCCAGCAAGTGGTTCTTGGCCCGGCGGCCGTCCTCGGCGATCCACTCCAGGTCGATCCGCTGGTCGCCGGTCAGGTCATAGCCTTCGGCGAGCTTCTCCTCGGCGAACAGGCCGGCCTCGATCCGCTTGGCGAGCTCGACCTCCTGCTCGGCGTTGAGGAGCGGCACCTTGCCGATCTGCTTGAGGTAGTCCTTGACCGGGTCCGCTGTCGCGCCCGCGACCGCAACCTGGGCGGCGGGCAGGTCGTCGTCATCGTCGCCGAAGACGAGGACCTCGTCGTCACTGCCTGGGGCCGGGCCCTCGGCGTCCACCTGGGGCTCGACGCCTACCTCGGCGACCGGCTCTGGGGTGTCCGCGTCCTCGACGAGCACGTCGTCGGGCAGATCCGCCTCCGGCAGGTCGACTTCGGCGGTGTCGGCGATCTCGAGGTCCGGGCCGAGCGCGTCGCCGAGCTCTTCGAGGTCGAAGTCCTCAAGGTCGACGGTCTCGTCGAGGTCCTCCGCGTCCGCTTCCTCGTCCCTGTCCTCGTCGAGTTCGGCGACCGCAAGCTCACCGGGAATGTCCTGAACCGGCACCGACGCGAGCTCCTCCCTGGCCTTGGCCGCGCGGCCACCCGCCGCTGTGCGGCCGTTGCCCGACGCGTCTTCCGGAGTCAGCTGGTCAGCAGCACCACCCTCGGTCGTGCCGTCGGGTACCCGCTCGGACACCCGTGAATCCCGGCCCGCGGAACCGGACGGCCGGGAGCGCTTGCGCGCCGCAGAGTTGGCAGCGCTCACCACCACGGTCACCTCTTCCTTCGCTGGGTAGCTTGGCTGAGCTGCATACGCATAGCGATAATCGGGCCCTCCCGCGAGGGTCTTGACGCCTGGACCGTGCCGGGAAGCGGACCTTCCGCTGCCATTGTGAGCTTCGACAGCAACCAGCCCGCCTCCTCCTTCTCACCACCATAGGCGGCATCTGAGAGTGCGTTGTACACGTCGGCCGGGGAAATCGCCTTCGCCGCGCCGGTAAACGGGGCGTACCGCGGCCGCCGGCCCGTGCCGCACTGCCCGGGCGCAAGGGACACTGCCGTCACCGCTGCACCCGCTGCTGCACCTGCTCTTGCCCCGGCGAACCCTCTAGCGCCACACCGATCTCTCCCCGGCCAGTCGGCACGTGCATCACGAGAACCGTCACGTCGTCGTCCTGCTCATGCCCGGCGAGCATATGGTCAAGCAGGTACTGAAGCAACCGCCCGGGGTCGGTGAGCAGGTCGTCGGAGGCGCTCGCGGCGACGCGAACGAGCTCGTCAAGGCCCGAGTCGAGGCCGCGCACCCGGTTCTCCACCAGCCCGTCAGAGTAGAAGACCGCGCTGCTGCCCGGTGGCAGCCGGAACGCGTGCTGCCTTCGCGGACTCGGCCAGCCGAGCGGCGTGCCAGCCTCGGTCTCGTCGAGCACGGGCAGCGCGCCTGGCGTGAGCAGCAGCGTCGGCAGGTGCCCGGCGTTCCCGGCCTGGCCCTCGCCCGTCTCCGGATCTATCACAAGATAGGAAACGGTGGTGACCTGCTCTTCTAGTTCCGTGGCCGCGAACAGCCGGTCGAGCCCGGCCAGCACCGCGGCGGGCCGCGGGTCGGTCAGCGCCAGCGCCCGCAGCGCGTTCCGCACCCGGCCCATGCCGGCGGCGGCCTGAAGTCCCTTGCCCATGACGTCACCAACGGTGACCGCGAGCCGCCGGTCCGGCAGCCGGAACACGTCGTACCAGTCGCCGCCGATCTCCATGTTCCTGGTCACCGGCAGGTACCTGGCGTCCAGGTCAAGTCCTGGGACGAGCGGCAGCTTGTCAGGCAGCAGGCTGCGCTGCAGCGTCTCCGCCGTGGCGTGCTCCCGTTCGTACATCGCGGCGCGTTCAACGGCGAGCGCGCACTGGCCGGCGAGTGCCTCGAGGAAGACTCGTTCCTCCTCGGTGATCCGCCGCGGCCGGTTGAAAGAGAACCGCAGCGCGCCGAGCGGCGCGCCCGCCGCCAGCAGCGGCAGGCCGACCCAGGAGCGCTCGTCGCCGGTGTCCTCGAACCGGCGGACGCCGTCGGCGTACCCGTCCTCGTCGCCCTCGAACTGCTTGCGCAGCTCGTCCACGTCGGGCACGAGCACGGGACGGCGGGTGGCGATCGCGCGGGTCATCACGCTCGGCGTGTCCAGCGTCAGCCGCTGGCCGACCGCGTCAGGTCCGACCGGCGCGAGCCCGTCGGTGTTGACCACCCGCAGCCGCAGCGACTCGGAGTCGAGCAACGCCACCGCCGAGCGCAGCGCCCCGATCGCGGTGCGGCCCACCTCGGTGATCACCTCGACCACCTGCTCCACGGTCAGCGCCTCGGCGAGCATCGAGGTCGCCTGCTGCAGCCGGGCGGTGCGCAGCGCGGCGGCGGACAGCTGCTCGGTCAGCCGGCCGCGCATCTCCTCGGCCTCGCGCTGGCTGGTCACGTCGGTGCAGGCACCGACCCACTCGGCGATCTTGGCGTCGCGCTCGATAGGCACCGCGCGCACGTCGTAGTGCCGGTACGCGCCGCCCCTGGTCCGCATCCGGAACCTGTCGTCGAAGATCCTGCCGGTGCGCAGGCAGTCGCGCCAGTCGCGCTCTACCCGGTCACGGTCCTCGGAGTGGATCGAATCGAGCCAGCCGCCGCCGAGGAACTCCTCAGTGGTCTGTCCGGTGATCCAACGCCATTCGGCGGAATCCTCGAGCATCTCGCCGTCGGGCGAGGCAACCCAGATGACCTGCGCGCCACCCTGCACCAGCGCGCGGTACCGCTCCTCGCTGCGCCGCAGCGCCTCTTCCGTGGCCGGGCCGAGCGCTCCGCTGACCACGAAGAGGCCGGCGCCGGTCACCGTGCCGTCCGGACCGTGTACAGGGAACCAGTGGAACGCGCGCGGGCCGCCCAGGGTGTCCGCGCCGCCCGCGAACGTCTCGGTCGCCGGACGATCCTCGCCGAACACCTGCGCCAGCGCGGCCTCCGCCCTGGCGGCGTCCACGGCGGGCCAGACCTCCGCGATCGGCCGGTCGGCGAATTCGGGCTCGTCCTTGCCGTACATCCGGGCGAGCGCGGAGTTGACCCACACGAAGCGCATCTCGGTGCAGATGTAAGCCGCCCCTACCGACGCGTCGCGCAGCACGGCAGCCGACAGCCAGGACCCGAATTCGTCCAACCCGGCCTCCCGCTGCTTTGGCACGGACGTGTCGGCGCTCATCCGAGCACCCCACCTTCCGCGCAGGCGCCTGCCACTGGCGGCTCCTTCCTACCTCCACCTGCCGGCACGCGCACCACACACCCTGCGCCCGGCGGAAGCCCGCCGGCGGCGCGGGTGTCACCGCGCGCACAGCGGTCGTTCAGAGTAAGCCTGCCACAATCCGCGGACCGATGCTGCCAGCTAGAGGCAGCCAGGCCCAGTGAAATTGGCGGCTGCCTCGGTCGCAGCCGCCGCCAGCCGTCCCCGGCCGCCGGCCGGACACGCGACACGGACAGTATCGCCGCCATCACGGGGGCACAAGGACGGGAGCATGGGTACATTTTCCTAGAGCGGATGAGTTGCCTTTCACGCAGGCTGTCGACATGGTGGATTGCGGGGCATAGCGTGGCGTCCGTATGTCCAGATCTGAGAGGCTATCAGGGTGAGCCCGCCGAGCCGACCTCGCAGCCAGGCGGGGAGCGTTCAGCCCCCCAACGCGCTGTTCCGCGAACTTCTGCACGCGGCGCGGGAGCTGCTCGCGGTGCGCAGCCCGCTTGATGCCGAACTCATGGTCAGCGAGCTGCTGGGCACGTGGTGGGCGCAGCGGCACCGCAGCGCCGGCGGAGCCGGCGTCGAGCAAGTCGTGGGCGAGGGGCTGGTCGAGTACGCGGCCGGACAGCGCTCCCCCGCGGCCCTCGCGCTGCTGTCCGGGATCGCGTGCCTGGGCACGCCACGGCAGGCCCTCGCGGCCGAGCAGGCCGCCATTGAGCTGATGGACGACGGGGTCAAGGCGCCCGCCTGGGCCGACCACCTCGGCGCCGTGGCGCCCGCGGAATGCTACGTGAACCCCGACGAGTGGGGTGACCAGGACGAGATCGTCTGCGTGTTCAGCTACGCGGGCGAAGAGCCGCACGCGCTGGTCTGCGTCGTGGACTACAACGCCGGCGCCATGATCAGAGACGGCTGGGTCACCTCCCGCGTGGACAAGCTGCTCGAGCATTGCCGACAGGTGGCAGCGGCCTCCCAGCGGACAGAAACGGGACGACGCGCGGCGGAGCCGGCCGAAGACGCCTTCAGGCAGATCGAGCCGTCGCAGGCCCGGCGGGTGCTAAAGGCCGCGCTCGACGCCACGGACGCCGCCGAGGACCCGCCGGTCAGCGACTCCTTCGCCTCCTACCACGCGTTCATCAGGGCGCGCGTCCGCACGCTGCCCCCGACCGGGGGACGCTCGGTACGGATCAGGCGGCCCTGGTCGAGAGAACGCCGGGCGCTGCTCGCCGCCGAGTTCCTCGCGTCCGACGAGGCCGAGGACCTGTCGGACAGGCAGTCGGCGAGCCGCTGCACGGACCGCATCATCGACTTCGGATGTGACCAGGACAGCGGCCGACCGCTGCGGATGAGCCCGCTCAAGGTGCAGAACTTCCTGCTCAGCTGGCTGCCGCGCAAGGTGATGCTGTCCTCGGCCGACCAGGACGCGATGCCGCACACGCTGGCGGCCTGGGTCCGCTGGGCCGGGCACACCCGCGGCCTGCCCGAGCGCGCTATCAGCTCGACCCTGGACACGGTCTTCGACTCGATGAGCACGTTCACTCGCGTCTACCGGGATCCGTCCGAATTCGGGCTGGATGAGAAGCTTGTCGCCAGGCTGCTGCCCGACTCCGACCTCGAAGCGCTGCCGCGCCGCGCGTTCGCCTTCCCCGTGCTCGAGGGCAAGCACGGGGGCGTCGACCTGTCGCGGCTGGATCCGGCCAACCCGGCCGACCGCCGGCTGCTGCTTGCCGCCGACCACGACACCAAGACGGGCAGCCCGAGCGCCGCGGGCGTGGGCCGCCACATCGACCGCCACCTGGCGATAGCCGACCGGCTGTGGCGCGGGTCGCCACCCGCCCTCTGGGACGCCGCGCAGCGCCTGCTCGACGCGGGTGAGGACCGCCACCTAGTGCTGCACGCGCTCATGGACGTGCAGGAGGCCGCGGGCGACGACGAGGCGGCATTCCAAGCCGCGCTGCGCGAACTGGCCACCGGCCTGGGCGGCGACGAGGAAGGCAGCACAGAAAGCTAAAGCACAGTCAGCCGGCCACCGTTCGGACTCTGCTAGCCCGGGCGGGCGACCCCCCGGAGCCCCCCGGACCCTCCATACCCACCGCCGCCAGGGGTCTCGATCACGAAGACGTCACCGGGCTCTAGGCGCACGCTGTCGCACCCGCGCATCGCGGTCACCGAGCCGTCCGCGCGTTCGACCCAGTGCCGGCCGAGGGCGCCGGGGCCGCCGCCAGCCATGCCGAACGCCGGCACCCGCCGGTGCCCGGCCAGCGTCGTCACGGTCATCGGTTCGAGGAACCGCAGCCGCCGCACGCCGCCCTCGCCGCCGCGCCACCGGCCGGTCCCGCCGCTGCCCCGGCGGATCGCGTACGACTCCAGGCGGACCGGGTACCGCCACTCGAGCACCTCGGGGTCGGTCAGCCGCGAGTTCGTCATCTTCGTCTGCACCACGTCGGTGCCATCGAATCCGTCGCCTGCCCCGGAGCCACTCGCGACAGTCTCGTAGTACTGATAGTTCTCGTTCCCGAACGTCACGTTGTTCATCGTCCCGGACCCCTCCGCCATCACGCGGAGCGCGGCGTACAGCGCGCCCGTGACCGCCTGGCTCGTCTCCACGTTGCCGGCGGCGACCGCCGCGGGGTAGGCGGGCGACAGCATCGTGTCGGGCGGGATGATCACGTTGAGTGGCTGCAGGCAGCCGGAGTTCAGCGGAATGTCCTTGCCGACCAGGGTGCGGAACACGTAGAGCACCGCCGCCATGGCCACGCTCGACGGGGCGTTGAAGTTGTCGGTGAGCTGGGCGGATGTGCCGGTGAAGTCGATCGTCGCGGTCCTGTTCGCGCGATCCACGGTGACCGCGATGCGGATGACCGCGCCATTGTCGAGCTCGTAGGCGTAGTCGCCGTCACTCAGCGCGGTGATGACCTCCCGGACGGCTTCGGCGGCGTTCTCCTGGACGTGCCGCATGTACGCGCGCACCACGTCCAGGCCGAAGTGGCCGACCATGCGGTGCAGTTCTTCGATGCCCTTCTCGTTGGCCGCGACCTGCGCCCGCAGGTCGGCCAGGTTCGTGATCGGGTCCCGGGACGGGTATTCGGCGCCGGTCAGCAGGCCTGTCGTTTCCCGCTCGCGCAGGCGCCCGTTCTCGACGAGCAGCCAGTTGTCGATCAGCACGCCCTCTTCCTCAATCCGCGTACTGCCGGCGGGCATCGACCCGGGCGACATCCCCCCAATTTCCGCGTGATGCCCCCGCGACCCGACAAAAAACCACACCTCGGGCGCTTCCCCGGGGGCGTCCCTGGGGGCCTCCCCGGGGGCCTCCCCGGGGCCTTCCCCGGCCGCCTCCCCGGGCGCCTCCCCGGGGCCTTCCCCGGGCGCCTCCCCGAGCCCATCCCCGGCCGCCTCCCCGGGGCCCTCCCCGGGCGCCTCCCCGGGGCCTTCCCCGGCCGCCTCCCCGGGCGCCTCCCCGGGGCCTTCCCCGGGCGCCTCCCCGAGCCCATCCCCGGCCCCGCGGGTCGGGCCAAAGACCGGAGTTACCACTGTGACGTCGGGGAGGTGTGTGCCACCGTGGTAGGGGTCATTGAGGACGAAGACGTCGCCGGGCTTCATCCGGTCCCTGTTCCTGGCGATCACCATCTTGATGGAGTCGCTCATCGAGCCCAGGTGCACCGGGATGTGCGGCGCGTTCGCGATCAGGCCGCCCTCGGCATCGAAGATCGCGCAGGAGAAGTCCAGGCGCTCCTTGATGTTCACCGAATGAGCGGTGGACTGGAGGCGCACGCCCATCTGTTCGGCGACGGACATGAACAGGTTGCCGAAGACCTCGAGCAGCACCGGGTCCGCGTCGGTGCTGGCGGTGGGCGCGCCCGGACGCGGCTCAACACGCGTGAGGAGCAGGTCCAGCCGGTCGGTGACTTCGGCTCGCCAGCCTGGCTCGACCACGGTCGTCGCTAGATCCTCCGCGATGATCGCGGGGCCGTCGACCGTCTGGCCTGCTGTCAGCGCGTCGCGGCGGAAGAGCGGGGCCCGCGCCCAGTCCCCGGCCGCGAACATGCGGACGTATTCGGCGGGCTGCGCGGGTTGGTCCGAACGGAGGGGGCTGACTTCTGAGGCGTCTGGTGGCTGTGTGAGGTGGGAGCCCCCACTGCGGTCAGCTCCCCCACCGCGCTCCTCTGACACCCTTGATGAATGGCCCATCCATCTTGTTATGGGCAGCTCAATGGGCCATTGATCTTTCTGGGCGGCTTCTAGCGAGACCGCTTCGACTACGATCGGCTTGTCTGGCATCAGGAAGGAGAAACGGCGGCGGTAGGCCGCCTCGAAGGCGGCGGTCATCTCGGCCGCGGCGCCGAACGGGACCGGGATCGGCGTGTCGGTGCCGTCGTAGCGCAGGTGGGCGCGGCGGACCACGCTGACTGCTGCTACCGGCACGCCCTGGGCGGCTAGCTCCGCGCGGGCCTCGTCTTCCAGCGGGCGCAGCACCAAATCGGGCAGGCTCGCCGCCAAGGCGTCGTCGAGCGGCGCCTCCACGGCCTTCTCCCGCATCGCGATCACGTCCGCCAGGCCGAGCCCGTATGCGGCGAGCACGCCTGCGAGGGGGTGGATGAGCACGCTGGTCATGCCGAGCGCGTCCGCGACCGCGCAAGCGTGCTGTCCGCCCGCGCCGCCGAAGGTGGACAGCACGTACCTGGTTACGTCGTAGCCGCGCTGCACGGAGATCTTCTTGATCGCGTTCGCCATGTTCTGCACGGCGATCTCCAGGAACCCGGCGGCGGCCTCCTCGGGGCCGCGGCTGTTCCCGGTCCGCGCTTCGATCCGCGCCGCCAGGTCCGCGAACATCTGGCTGGTGGTGGACGCGTCGAGCGGCTGGTCACCGGTCTCGCCGAACACCTCGGGAAAGTACCCCGGCTGGATCCGGCCGAGCAGGACGTTGGCGTCGGTGACGGTCAGCGGGCCGCCATGTCCGTAGCACGCGGGCCCCGGGTCGGCGCCTGCCGAGTCGGGGCCGACCCGGTACCTGCCGCCGTCGAAGTGCAGGATCGAGCCGCCGCCGGCCGCCACCGTATGGATAGAGAGCATCGGGGCGCGCATCCTGACCCCGGCCACCTGCGTCTCGTACTGCCGCTCGAACTCGCCCGCGTAGTGCGATACGTCCGTGGACGTGCCGCCCATGTCGAATCCGATCACCCGGTCGAAGCCAGCTCCGGCGGCGGTTCGGGCCATGCCGACGATGCCGCCGGCCGGCCCGGACAGGATCGAGTCCTTGCCGCGAAAGCTCCCCGCGTCGGTGAGCCCGCCATTGGACTGCATGAACAACAGGCGCACGCTGTCGTTTCCTGTTGGCGCAGACCAGCCGGCGTTTCCTGTTGGCGCAGACCAGCCGGCGTTTCCTGTTGGCGCAGACCAGCCGGCCAGCTCAGTGGCCACCTCGTCGACGTAACGACGCAGGACCGGGGACAGGTAGGCGTCAACGACGGTCGTGTCACCGCGGGAGATCAGCCGCATCAGCGGGCTCGTCTGGTGCGACTCGCTGACTTGCGTGAACCCGATCCGCCTCGCGATCGCCCCGATCCGTTCTTCGTGTGCCGGGTACCGGTAGCCATGCATGCACAGCACGGCGACGGCGCGGAAGCCGTCCTCGTAGGCCTGGCCGAGCTCGCGTTCGACGTGTGCCTCGTCCAGCGGGCGAATCAGCTCGCCGCGGGCGCCGACCCGCTCGGGAACCTCGATGACCCGCTCGTGCAGCAGCTCGGGCAGCACGATGTGCCGGTCGAAGATGCGCGGCCGCGCCTGGTAGGCGATCCGCAGCGCGTCGCCGAAGCCTGCTGTGACCACGAGCGCGCACCGTTCGCCCTTGCGCTCGAGCAGCGCGTTGGTCGC
Organism: Trebonia sp.; assembly: GCA_035571275.1. GTDB lineage: Bacteria > Actinomycetota > Actinomycetes > Streptosporangiales > Streptosporangiaceae > Trebonia. Next base: position 413 of record DATMKQ010000401.1, on the reverse strand, counting down.
CACGGTGGTACCCAGCCGGACCGTGCCGATCTTTTCGACCGGAACCGGCTCGCCCGGCGGCACGTGCAGCAGTTCGCGGATTCCGGCCACCGCGGCGTCTTTGTAGGCGGAGCTGACCGACAGCAGCTTGTGCGCCACGAGGGACCCATCCGGCCGCCGGGCCACGATGTCGGTAAACGTCCCGCCCCGGTCAACCCAGAAATCCCACCGCTCCACCGCGTCAGCCTAACCCCAGGCCCCCACGGGATGAATGTCCCATCCAGCTGGTGATAGCGAGATGAACGGGGCATTCATCCTGCTGAGTGCGGAGCGCGGAGGGGCGCGGAGCGCGGGGGCGCGGAGCGCGGAGGGGCGCGGAGCGCGGAGGGGCGCGGAGCGCGGGGGCGCGGAGCGCGGAGGGGCGCGGAGCGCGG
>DATMKQ010000400.1:0-46948 GCA_035571275.1 Trebonia sp. | reverse complement strand
AGAAAGCCCAGCGTGATGACGCCGAACGCCAGGAGGAGCGGCGGCGCATGCGCCCGGAGGCCGAGGCCCTGCTGGCCGGCGACACCGCCCGGCTGGCCCAGCTGACTGCCGGGCAGGCCGACACCTTGCTGCAGATGCTCGCCATGCGGGAGATCCTCGGTGCCGAGCTCGGCGAGGGACTCGGCGTGCCCCGCGCCGCCGTCGATGTGCTGATCGGCAAGGCCACCAGCCTGGACCTCCCGCTGCCCCAGGCCGTCCGCGGCGACCGGGTGGAGTATGTGCGCCTGCTGCTCGGTGCCGGCGCCGACCCCGGCACCCGGGCGGGCGGCATCACGCCGCTGGAGAGCGCCATCTACTTTGGCCGCCCGCAGATGGTCGACCTGCTCGCCGAGCACGGCATTGTCCCGGCGGCGCTCTGGACCTATGCCGCGTGCGGCCGGCTGGATCTTGTCCGGGCCTGTTTCGATGCGGATGGCAGGCTGCGGCCCGGCGCCGCGCTGCCGCGCCCCAACCCCGCCGACTTCTTCCCTATCCCAGCCCGGATCCCGGCGACTGACGATCCGGAGCAGATCATGGCCGCGGCGTTCGTCCACGCCTGCCAGCACGGCCGGACCAAGGTCGTGCGCTGGTTCCTCGACCGCGGCCTGAACCCCGACGTCGCGCCCTACTTCGGGCGGACCGGCCTGCTCTGGGCGGTCATGACCCAGCAGGTCGAGGTCGTCCGCTTGCTCATGGAACGTGGCGCCGATCCGGCCCGCCGCGAGGAGCATATCCCCTTCGGCGCCGAGGGCCTGGTGGCCGTGCTCTTCGCCACCGACCGGGACGACCCCGTGATCCGGCAACTCCACGAGCTGCTCAAGCCTCGATCCGCTGAGTTACCGCCGCAGGTCCCCAGCAGGCGGAGTCCGTCCGTAGACCGGACGACCGGCGCGGTCCGCCCGTGCCGCCACCTGCAATCCGCCACGAGATCCACGAGGCCTTCATGACCTCACCGCCGCCATCATCTGCTGGCGACACCTCATCCGCTGATCATTTGCTAGGACTTATTAGTGCGCAGATTCGTCCACCACGACGCGTAAATACCCAGGTCAACGAATTGCACGCCGTCCAGGCCTGCGAGGGTGTCACAAGTCGGGTCCACCCTCCCGCCCGGCTGATTACCTTGCAATAATTTTCTCACGACCCGGGCGCGGCAGACGCAAGCGACACGCCGAAATTGCAGATCAGCCTGCCACAACTACCCCGCACCCGGCTCTATGTCAGGAGCCTTGAGGCTCAGCATTCAGAGCCTATTGTGACTGCCGGTGTCCGGACCTGGCGGTGCCCGGCGCCGCCGGTGCCCGGCCCTGCCGGTGCCCGGCCCTGCCGGCGGTGCCAGGCCCTGCCGGTGCCGGGTCCTGCCGGTGCCGGGCCCTGCCGCGCCGGCCAACGCCGGGTCCGCGGCCCCGGATGCCCGGGTCACTCGGCTCACCTTCCTGATCGGAGTCAGGCGGCAGCCTCTCGGCTACGTTAGGCCTTGGGGAGTCTTCGCAGCCGGGGGGCATAGAGATCCTCGTCCTCTATCTCGCTGACCCGGTCGACCAACTGGCTTACGTCGTCGAGCGCGTGCAGAAAGCGACCGCTGAGGACGTCGGCTTGACCGAGAGCCAGGGTGACGGCCAGGCGGACAAACAACTCTGGACCGAGGCTCTCGCGGGATCCTGCCTCGGGAAACCATTTCTGCCCGTCAGGCGTCGCCGTCATATTTCTTGTAAGCCGCGTGTCCACGAACCCCGGGGTGATGGCGAACGCCTGGACGCCGTGCCCGGCAAGCGACGCGGCAAGCGATTCTGTCAGGTTCGTCAGGGCGGCCTTCCCGCACGCGTATCCGCTCTGGTAAGGAGCAGCCCGAACGGCCGCGTAGCTGGTCACGTTGAGAATCCGGCCGTGCCGGCGGGCGATCATCCCGGGGATTACGCAGCGGCAGAAGTTGAACGTGCCGCCGACGCTCGTTTGAATGTCGGTCCACCAGTTGCCTGGGTCAACCTCCCACAGCGGACCGATCGCCAGCATGGATCCCGCGTTGTTGACAAGCGTTGAGATAGGGCCGAGTGCCTTCTCTGTAACGGCGACCGAGTCCTGCACCGCGGGGACATCGGTCACGTCTGCGACGCAGGCGACGGAGGGGACGCCACTGCGGTCGAGCTCGGCCCGCGTCTCTTCGAGTTCGTCTGCCGAGCGGCCCACCACCGCCACGGCGAACCCGGCCGCGCCGAGGCCGAGCGCGACGGCGCGGCCCAGCCCCTGGCTTCCGCCGGTGACGAGGGCGACCCCCCTCGAGGCGGCCGCCGCGCGGTCGTCAGTCAAAGTCGGTTCCGGCTACTCACGCGCGGTGCAGATAAGCACGTACTGCACCGCGAGCGCCTGATTGATGAATGGGATGTTCAGATTCAGGTGCATGTTGCCTGTTTTCACCAGCCTACGGCTGGGTTCCTGATGGCGCCAGTTATAGGAAGTCGGGAAAACTCGTTCCACCCTGAAATATTGTTCGAGGCTCTGGCGGAAGTTCGTGAGGGGCTGGACGTTGCTGTAGGGGTGGTACACGTACCGGTCGCGATGGCTGAAATTCACGTACGATACGACGAATTTTCCGCCGGGGTTTAGCAGCTGACTTATCTCGGCAAACTTTTGAGTCTGCAACTTCCCCGCGTACTCGAAGAACCCCTGGGCGAGCACGATGTCGAAGCGCTTGTCGGCGAACCTGATCGGCGCCTCCAGGATATCCGCCTCGATCAGGTTAGGCGCCTGCTGGGCCAGGGCTATGTCTATGCCGTAATATCGAATATTGGGCTGCAGCAGGGGCGCGAGCGCGGCGGGCCCGCAACCAACATCAAGAAGCGTACAGCTCTTGCCGCTGGCGAGTGCATTTACAGTCCGTGCGATCTTTTCCATGCGGAAGTGCGGTCGGCTGTACTTCAGGTTCTCCGTGCTCCAGAAATCCTTTTTGTAAAGTACGCCATCTTCCTGGCGCCGCTGGTTATTCATGGCTGTCTCCGCTTTATCTGTAACGCTGTGGTCGAACTCGTGGCCGAGGGGAATAGGCTCGCGGACAACAGGGCATACTGCTCCTCGAGCAAAAGAGCCTTCGCCGCGGCACTGTCCTGCATCCTGCCGCGTAGTTCAGGGGCCCGGCTCTCAAGTTCCTTGAAACGCGCGATGATCTGGTCCGCATCGAGCGCTTGGGCGGGCAGGCAGAAATCCGCCAACCCGGCGTCTGCCATGACTGCCGCATTCTTCACGGCATACCCTACCGATATGGTGGGCTTCGCGAGAAGCATCGCGCACACGACGTTGTGAAAGCGTGTCGCGACCACGATGGCGACCGACTGAACCACCCGGGCGACTTGGTCGAAGGTTGACACCGGTTCGACAACGACTGCCGCTTGCGCCAGGCCCGGACGGTTTCCCCTCAGTTCGGCCGCGATATCCCTCGCCACTGACTCGTCGTCTTCATCGCCGAAAAACAGCCGTACGTTGTAGTTATTATCGATCAGCCAGGTAGCGAACAGCTTCACGTTACGGACGTACGACGCGTGCACCTCGGCCGCGCGGTGACGGTCATTGGGGCCGCCGAAGTACCGCATTACTCCGATCCCGACGGCCCGCGGGTAACCGGGATCGTAGGGTGGTACCGGGATGCTGAACGCCAGGTCGGGATAGACCGCGTCGCGCGAGGTGTCGAGACCGCGTTGCGTCATCGCGTCACGCGACTCATTATCGCGATAGGACCGGTAGTAGGCGAGTTTCGCGGCCTGGTTGAGCAGCCATCGTGTCGTACGTTGCTTGATGGGGCTGGCCCCCACGCTGATCAGAGCGACCTTGGTCCGGAAAAGTTTCCCGCTGACGGCGAGCAGGTACAGCGAGTAGGGCAATTGCCACGGCGATACCGGCAGGGTCGCCTCAAGAACTCCCATACCGGGGACGATCACGACGTCATGGCGCCGCACCCACGCAGCGATCTTAACCGCATCTACAATTTTTTCCAGCAACAGCCACACCGCCCGGACCGGCTTTGACGGGCGGTGGTCGAAAGCGTGCAGGTAAAACAACTCGGTCGCTTCGATACCGTAACGGCTGACCATCTGCTCCGGCCCATTGGTCATCGCATCCAAAACTATATCCGGGTGCGCTGTCCGCAGGTAGGCAAGCACTGACTCCATGGAGACATCGTTGCCGATATTGCCGGAACACAGCCTGCCGAAAAGTCCAACGCGGATGGCGGTCGATGAATGCCGCTTCACGTGGACCGCTCTTGCTCAAGCCCGCCGACGATTTCGCTCAAGTTGATCTCTTTTGGTGTCGGGATGGGGACATTTTCGTATGCGAATACGCCGCCTCGCAAGCTTTGTGTCAGCACGGGGCGCACTCGGCCTGAAAATTTCCGATACAGGTGCAGATAACACTGCCTCCGGTCCGCCGCCGAGATCGGCGCGCGGCGAATCGCCGCCACATACCCCCACAGGAACTCGGCGACCAGCCGGGCGGTCGGGTTCCGGAGCTTATCCGCGCGACGCGGGTCCAGGTTCGTGCACCAACCGCGGACCGTGGGCGAGGCGTGCTGAGGCCGGTCCGCATGGTCGCGACGGAAGTACAGCCAGTCGGGGACCTGGCGGAACGTTCCCTGCAGCGCGATCTCGATCATGAAGACCCGGTCCGCGTGGTAAAAGCTGTTTTCCGGAGCGACCCGGCGCAGGACGTCCGCCCGGATGACGCCGTACTGGTCGTCAGAATGGATGAGCCCGTGGTCCTCTTCACCGCTCCCGAAGAGCATGGTCCGGAACCGCTCCGGTGCGCTAGTCGAGTCCGTGGTAAGGGGGTACTTGAGGGTCTGCGTCACGTTGTCCGCGCTGTCGATGGCCGCGGTCCACGAGTGCACGAGGACAGCCTCGGGGTGCTCGTCAAGCTCGGCGATGCACGACTCCAGGAGATTCCTGGCATAGAGGTCGTCGGCGCCCGCCCACTTGAACAGCTCCCCGCGCGCCTCCCTGAAAAGGAAGTTGTGGTTTGGCGCGGCGCCGATGTTGCGGGGCTGCCGAACGTAGCGGATTCGCGGGTCCGCCTTCTCGTAGCGGCGGCAGATGTCAGCCGTGCTGTCGGTTGAGGCGTTGTCGGAGATGATCAGCTCAAAATCTTCATAGGTCTGGCTGAGCAGCGCATTGAGGGACTTGGCCAGGTACCTCTCTCCGTTGTACACCGGGAGCCCAATGCTAAGCCGGGGTACTGCGTTCAATATCGCCGACCTCCACGTCTGCTGTCTGCCTTCGTTTGGACGAAGTAGAAGGCCACCGGCCCGCAGCTACGCCCCCCTGTGATATAGGAGCCGCGAGCACCTGGTCCTGATACGACGCTGGGCTGGTCGGCTGGTTCACACGAAAAGAGATGCGGCTATGACGAGATGCAGAAGATACGTCGATACGTCGGTGAACGCATCCTCGGTAAATGACGCAATGGTGACGTACGTCAGGATAAACAGGATGAGCGCGCGTCGCACCCCAGGCGGCTGGAACAGGGAAGCCAGGAACAAGTAGACCAAGATCGCCCCGCACACGGCTACCCCGACGAGGCCTTCTTGCATGTAGGAGGACAGCCAGTTGCTGTCGATGGGCAGGCCGTTCACGCTCGCGTTGGACAAGCCGAATCCGAAGATCTCCTGGAACTTGTCGCGGGGCGTATTGAGTACGAGCGCCCAGAAGTTTGTCCGGCCAGTCAGGCTGGTCAGTCCCTGAGTGCTTTCGCCGCGTGCCAGCCAGGTGGTTATAAAGCCCGCCGCCGTCAGGACCCCGATCGACACGATGACCGCGCCTGTCGCGAAGAACTTGCGGACCCGGGCATTGCTGATGAACAGGCTCAGGCCCGCGACCAGGATGCCCGCAACCAGACCGACGAGCGCGGTTCTGGTGTGCGTGAGGAGGAGGAGAAGAATCGCGAACGCGACGCCAGCCAAGGTCATACGCCCGCTCACCTGCCGGCCAAGCCAGAGGACGACGGTCAGCCCGGCCGCGACCGCCGCGTACTGAGCGATCTGGGTAGGGTACATCGGCCAGATTGTCCCGATGAGCCTGCCGCCGTTGTAGGCAAAGGCACGGCCTGGGGCCACCATGAGGCCGAGGAGCACCGTGCCGAGCGCGATGTACAGCCAGCGCAGATGGATTTTCAAAAGCAGCATGTCACGCCGGTTCCAGAACGGCGTGGTCAGCCAGAGCGCGAACACGTACTCGACGAGCCGGAACGTCCGGAATTCGGTCCCCAGGTGATGCACGGCGATCGCGGTGAGGATCGCGTCCACGCCCAGCAGCGACACGATGCAGAGGAACACATTGGGCCGCAGCTTGAGCTTGGGGTTTATGGTCAGCAGGATCACAATCGCCAGTGGCAGGGCACCCTGTGCGACACCTTTGCCGACCTTGGATGGCAAGTGCAAGATGGAGGGGCCGACGATAAACGTCATGGTGTTGAGGTACAGCAGCCCCCATGCCGCATTGAGCCGGCGCCTAACCGCCTGCTGCCGCGCCGCAACCGGGTCAAGCGGCGGTACCGCGCGCGAGTAACGCGGGAGCGTGACCACAGGCGAACTCATCGGCTTACGAACCTCTCAGGACCAGATGTCGCGCACCACGTTCAGCACCACGCGGGTACCGAGGTGATCGAGCTTAACGGGCATTTCTCTCATATCGCTCAGGGCACTGCGCACCGCACGCTGATGTTCCACCGGGCATATGAGGAGCATGAAGCCGCCGCCTCCGGCGCCGCTGACCTTGACCCCGGACGCGCCGGCGTCGAGGGCCCGGGCGATCGCGGATTCGATCTTGTCGTTCGAGACCCCCGTCGCCAGCTTCCGCTTGGCCTCCCAGCTTTCCCGGATCGCCGAGCCTATGGCGTCCACGTCACCCTCGCGCAGTCGCTCGACCGCGAACCCCGCTAGATCGCGCAGTTGGTCTAGCTGCGGCCGGGTCGATCCGACGTTCGCGTTCTGTTCGGCCAGAATCGTATTCGCGCTCCGGGTAATGCCGGTGTAAAAGAGCATGAGCTGCTGCTGCAGCGCCCGGCGGTGGTCGGGGTCGAGGTCCACCTCATCGGCGACGACCTCCTCCCCAGGGCCGAAGCGGATGTCTCGGATCCCTCCGAGTGCGGCGATGTACTGGTCCTGCTTGCCGATTGGCTTCCCGCACCGCTCGATCTCGATGTGGCACGCGAGTTCGGCCAGTTCCTTCCCGGACACCTGCCGCCCCTTGTAGGTGAACAGCGCGTTGAGCAAACCCACTGTCACCGTGGACGACGAGCCCAAGCCCGATCCCGCCGAAGGGATATCGGCGAGCGTCGTGATCTCGACCCCGTGGGAGACCCCCGTCAACAGCATGGCCTCCCGGATGAGCTCGTGCTCTAGGTCCTCGACCCGCGAGACGATTTCCTTCCTGGAGTAGTTGACGTAGATCTCGTTGTCGAAGCGCTGTTTCACGATGACGTAGATGTACTTGTCGATCGCGCAGTTGAGGACCCGCCCGCCATTCTCGCGGTAATAGTCGGGCAAGTCGGTCCCCCCGCCAAGGAGGCCGATGCGCAGAGGTGTCTGAGTAATGATCATGGCGCGGCCCGCACGGGCCACTCCTCCCTGGCTCGCCGGTACGCCTCGGGCGTGCCGATATCACGGAAGTAACCGTCCAGGGCTATCGCCCGTGCCCTGCCGACCAGCGACGGGAGCAGGTCATAGCCGATGTCAGCGGGCGTCCTCTTGATCTCATCAAGCAAGGCTGGGGTGAACGCATACATCCCCGCGTTCACCAGGTCGGAGGCGGGGATGGCCGGCTTCTCCGCGAAGCCGACTACGCGGCCGGCGTCGTCGAGTTCCAGGACCCCGCCGGCCGACGGATTCGGCGAGTGGAAGACCGTCAGGGTGGCGGTCCCGCCGGACTCGCGGTGGGCGTCAATGAGGTTCCGCAGGTCGAAGTCCGTCAGGTTGTCCGCGTTGCACGCCAGGAAGAAGTCCTCATCGGCTACCCACTGCTGGTTAGCTGCCAGCGTCCCGGCGCTGCCGAGTAGTTCCGGCTCGAGGACCAGGCGCACCGCCGGCGAACCGGTCCGCGCCGCGACATGCTGGCGCACTACGTCGGGGAGGTGGTGCAGGTTGACGAGAACCTCGTCAACGCCGGCCGTGGCAAACGAGTCGAGCCAGATGTCGAGCAGCGGCCTGTCGTCGATGGTCACCATGCACTTGGGGACGGTGTCCGTGATCGGCCGGAGCCTGCTGCCGATTCCGGCGGCGAGCAGGAATGCTTTCATTCGGCGCTGGCCTTCCGCACGACCCCGAGGGCACGCATCTGGGCGTTGGCCTGGTCCAGCACACCGTCGATCCCGTCCACACCCGCGAGCCAGGTCGCGTACGCCCGAACCGAGTCGGCTGGCGTTCGCCGCGGTTCCCAGCCGAGCTTTCGCAGCGCGGTGACGTCCGACAGGATGTGGCGGGTGTCGCCGAACCGGTACTCGCCGGTGATCTTCGCCTCTAGGTCCGACCCGTACTGGCGCATGACGACGTCGGCGAACTCCTTGGTCGTTACCGCCGCGCCGCCGCCCACGTTGAAGATTTGCCCGGCCGCCCGGTCGTCGGTCAGCACAAGCACATTCGCGTCCACTACGTCATTGATGTTCACGTAGTCGCGGATAGCCTGGCCGTCCTCGTACGCGGTTGGGGCGATGCCCTGCTGATAGCTGAGGCAGAAGATCCGGCAGGCTCCCGAGTACGCGTTGAAGACCGACTGGCGCGGTCCCTGAACGATGCTGTAGCGGAGAGCGACGGTGGGGATGTCGTACCTGCGGCCGAGGTTGACCGCGACCATCTCCTCGCCAAGTTTGGACATGCCGTACGCGTTCTGCGGATTCGAGACTCGCTCCGGCGTGGCCTGCATCTCCAGTCGGCCACCGCACTGGGGACAGGAGACCTCCCACCGCGCAGCGGCGAGCTGTCGCTGCGATCGCATCCCCGGCAGCTGCTCGCCATCGGATGGGCAGCGGTAAAGGCCCTCGCCCATCGCGGACTGCGAGGACGCCACCACCACCCGGGCGATGTCGAGATGCTCCGCGACGATGATCTCGTAGATCAGGGCGGTCGACACGACGTTCACGTCTGTGAACCGCGCGAAATCGGTCAGGTAGTCCTGGTAGGCGGCGAAATGGTAGACGGCGTCCACGCGCCGAAGGAGGTTCGTCAGGAGATCACGGTTGCGGACGTCTCCTTGGTAGAAGTCGATCTCGGGGCTCAGGTAGCCGGGCTTGAGCGCAGCCCGGTGGACGGGCTGCGTCAGCGCGTCGAGGACGATGACGTCATGCCCGAGGCCAAGCAGCCGGTCGCACGTGTGCGACCCGATGAACCCGGCACCCCCGGTGACAAGAATCTTCATTTCTTGCGCTTCCTCCGGTTCTCGGCGACCTCGCGGTACACGTCGAGGGTCTGTGCTCCGGTAGCCCCCCAAGTGAACTGGGCCGCCCGCGCGAAACCGAGATCGCGGAGCCGGTCCCGGCTGGCCGCGGCCTCGACGATCGCGCGGGCGATGGACTCCGGCGCCTTGGGATCGGCCAGCACCGCGGCGCCGCCCGCGGTCTCGGGCATGGCGCTCACATCGGATGTCACGACCGGGCAGCCGCAGGCCATGGCCTCCAGGATCGGCAGGCCGAAGGTCTCGTTCAGCGACGGATATACGAAGACGTCAGCCGCCCGGTAGAAGTTCACGGTCTCCTCGAGGGGAACCCCGCCAACGAAGACCACGTCGTCCCCGATGCCCAGGTCCGTCACGAGGGTGCGCAGCTCGGCGAGGTACTTCTCGTCCCGCCCGGCACCGACTATCGCCAGTTGCCTGCCGGGGAGCTCCTCGCGGGCAATCGCCCACGCGCGAAGGAGGCCGTCGCAGTTCTTGTACGACCACAGCGAGGAGACGAAAAGCACGAACGGCTTCGTCACGCCGTACGAGGCCACCTGGTTACGGGCCAGGTCCGCGTCGCCCGTCTTGAAGAGATCGTGATCGACCGCCTCGTAGATCAGCTTGAGCTTGGCCGGATCGACGTCGAGATAGTGCAGCACCTCCGAGCGCAGGCTCTCGGAGTTGATGACGACAGCGTCGGCCAGCCGGACCGAGCGTGGATAGTTCATCTGCCGGTACATGCGGGCCGGCAGGCCGATCGACCCGGGCGTCGTGAACGCGTGCATCGTCTTCAAGTGAATGACGAGCGACCACGGGGCGTTGAACAGCGGCGCCATGAGGGTGTTGAAGACGTCGATGCGGCTAAGCGGCAGCCGGACCGGCGAGTACAGGTGCTCGCTGAGCGTGCGCGGCGTCCGCCGCTCATTGGACCACGGGTAGGTGATGTACCGGACATCCGGACCGTACCCCTGGTAGAGCGGACGCGACTTCGGGCTCACCAGCAGGTGCAGCTCCTCGCCCTGGTCCAGCCGGTTCGCCATCTCCGGGATGACCCGGGTCCAGAACCAGTGCGCACCCGACGGATGCTGCGGGTTCTCGGTCAGGAGGTTGATCGCGACGCGCATGTTTGCCTGCCGGTTTCCTCGGGGTCCCGTTCGGTGTGCGGTAGCGGTCATGAGTTCAGAACACCGTCGCCTCGATCGTCTCCGCGGTCATGCGGGACTGACGGATGAACTGGGCCAGGGCGTGCATGACGACCTGGTGGAGATCCTCGACGATGCCATAGTTAGCGCACTGGAAGTGGACAGCGGCATCGGCCAGCGTCCTCGCCCCGCCGCCTTCGAACCCGGTGAGCGCGATTGTGCGCAGGCCGTTTTCGCGTGCCCAGGTGAGCGCCCGGGTGATGTTAGCCGAGCGTCCCGACGACGAGATCGCCACCAGGACGTCCCCAGGATTTGCGTGGGACTGCAGCTGGTATGTGAAGACTTCAGCGTAGTCCAGGTCGTTGGCGATCGCGGTCAGCAGTTCGACGTTGCAGCTGAGGCTCACAACCCGAGGCCGGAGGTCCGTCTTCGTACGGACCCCTTTCGTGTGGTCACACACGAGGTGGTTCGCGATCGACGCGGATCCGCCGTTCCCGCAGGAGAACACGGTGGCTCGCCGCGTGTAGGCGTCGGCCAAGATGGCCGCGGCGCGTTCGAATTCAGTGAAGTCGCCGGTTTTCCAGGCTTGAACCATCTCCTGTGTGTAGTCGTCGAAATACGACGCGCCGCTGGCATACGACACCGCCGGGAAATTCGATCGACTGGCAGCAGGTGGCTGCGCGGGCATTCGCAGGTCGGTGGGAGAGTTCATACGGCAACGCGCTCCAGGATGAATGGCGCCGCGGCGGCGAGGCTTGGGAACGACCACACCCCCGGCTGTTCTCTGACATCAGGTCCCAGGTAGATCGCGAAGGCGCCGATGGCTTGCGCGAGGCCGACGTCCTCGGGTCTGTCGCCCACCACCCAGGACGCGGTCAGATCGAGGCCGAGGACGCTTGCCGCGGCTCTCGCCATCCCAGGACCTGGCTTGCGGTCCTCGCTCGCGCGGGCGAAAGCCTCCACGACGCCATCTGGGTGGTAGGGGCAGTAGAGGAACAAGTCAATGTGCGCCCCGAAATTGGCAAGGTGCTCGGCGATGTGCTTATGGACGAGACTGACATCGTCAAGACCGTAAAACCCCCGGGCAACGCCGGCCTGGTTCGTGACGACGGCCACAGGGATACCCGCCCGGTTAAAGCTCGCGATCGCGCTCGGTGCCCCGTCGATGAACTCGACGCGATCGACGGAGCCTACGTACCCGTGGTCAACGATGATCGTGCCATCACGGTCCAGGAGGATGCCAGGACGAGAATCCGTTCCCGGCTCGGCGAGGGTCGGCCGTGCTGCCACGGTCGCCATTCGCACCACCTCGCTCGGTCTGCTCGCACGCGGGTTCCCATCCCATTGCCTTGTGCGCATATGAGCACCGAGGGGCCAACCGTGATACAGCGACGCCCGTCACGGTTGCGGCACCAGGCACCGCGACGAACCGGGGAAGCCCGCTACCCCAGGTTCACGACCTGCTCGTTTGCCGCAGCATCTCGTCCACCTCGCCGCTAGCGAGCAGCTCCTTGATCCTGCGCAGCCGGACGTAGCGTGACGACGTGAAGTCCTCATAGGTCAGCCCGTACTTGGTGTAGCTGTCGAGCAACTCGGCGACCCCGTCGTTCACGCGCCAGCGCATCCGCAGTCCTGGGAAAGTGTCCGTGAGCTTGCTGAAATCGACGCGGTAGTCGCGCAGGTCAGGACCGGCGTTCGCGGCCAGGGTGACGGACGAGCCGGCAACGGTGTCGCGGACCATCTCGGCGATGTCGCGAACCTGGACGTTGTCTTCCGCCCGGCCGACGTTGAACGCCTCGTCGTGGACCTTCTCGCGCGGGGCCTCCAGCATGGCAAGGAACGCCCGGCTGATGTCCTCGATGTGCACCAGCGGGCGCCACGGAGTCCCGTCACTCTCCAGACGTACCTTCCCGGTGGTCAGGGCGACCGCGGTGAGGTTGTTCACGACGATGTCCAGCCGAAGCCGGGTGGAGGCGCCGTAAGCGGTCGCGTTGCGCAGATAGGTCGGGCTGAAGTTGTCGTCCGCGAACTTCGAGAGCTCGCGCTCGGCCAGCACCTTGGTCTCCCCGTACGCGGTCACCGGGTTAAGCTCCGCGTCCTCGGCCACCGCCGCCGAGCCCGCGGCCCCGTAGAGGCTGCACGACGAGGAGAACAGGAACCGGGGTACGCGCGCCTCCTTGGCCATCCGGGCCAAGTGCAACGTGCCATCCAGGTTCACCGAGTACGTGGCGTCGGCGTTGAGGTCGCCGAGCGGATCGTTGGACAGTGCCGCCAGGCAGACAACCGCGTCATACCCCGCGAGCTGGGTCGTGCTGGCGTCCCGCATGTCGGAGCGCGACTGCCGCGCGGCGCCAGGCGCCGCCGGACCTAGGTCGCAACCCGCGTACAGGCCGAGATCGAGGCCGTCCACCTCGTGTCCGGCAGCCTGGAAGAACGGCACCAGGACCGTACCTATGTAGCCGCCGTCGCCGGCAACGAGGACTTTCATCGCACCCCCAGTTGGCCATATGGCCCTTCGTCCCAGTGAGACTGGCCGCCACGGTAGCAGACAGTGCCGGCTGCCGGCTGCGGCACGCGGAGGACTTTCAGCAGGTCTTCGCCGAACCGCCACACGACTAGGACCTGCGGCGCGTCGCCAGCGCCACCAGATGACGATGTGTCTAAGAACAGGCAAAGAACCGATGACCAGGCGGCAGGCTTGTATCAGAACGAGGAGGTGCTGAGTCTTGTGTGGTGAAGGTATCTGGGAGTATCTGTAACATATCTCGCTTCAAGTGCATACGAGTACTAAGTAATATTTATTAATAGTGCCATTGATCAGCCTCGCTCAAAGTTGTCCAGGCGACGATCTGACCCCCGTAAGGAGAGGTAACGACTACCGTGCATGCGTATGTAATCAACTTGGCTCGCTCACACGATCGCCGGGCGCATATCACGGCTGAGTTGAAGAAGACTCGCCTCGACTACGAAATCATGACGGCCGTCGACGGGCATGACCTGGATCTGACCGATACCACTCTCGTCGATCCTTCACTGCCCGAGCTTACGAAATTCCTTGCAGGTACGGCCGGGGCCGCCATGAGCCATCTGAATGCCGCCCGCAAAATAGTAGCGGATGGGCTGGACGTAGCATTGGTCCTCGAGGACGACGTCACATTGCCCGCCGACGTGAACGGCCTAGCCGAATCCGTGGCCGAGCAATTGGTGGGCGCGGAAGTGGCGCTGCTGAGTTATGACAGTCGGGACGCGTGCAAGATGAGCCGAGAAGGCTCGGTACGCCTCCCGTCCTCGCGGTTGCTCGTACTGCCCATCGATATTAGCCAGCCAAGAAGCGCGGGCGCATACGTCATCACCCGGGAGGCATGCGAGCGCATGATTAAATGCCTCATGCCGATACGGGTAAACCCGGACGACTGGTGGTACTTCTACCGTGAAGGCATTCTCGACCGGGTGCGGTGTGTCACGCCTCTATCGGTCCGCAAGACCGCCAATCTCCAATCAACGCTCGGATCTTACTCGCTGGGGTCTGGGGTACGGGGCCGCATAATCTGGCCACTTGTGCGCGCCAGGATCCCTGTCCTGCATCAGGCACTCAACTACCGGCGCCAGCGCATTTACCGCAAGTGGGGGCGTGAGGAGTTCCTGGACATGCCATTCATAGAGAAGCCGTCCAGGCTGGAATAGGCTGACGGCGCTCAGCGCTGCAGCGTCGTCCCTTTCCTGATGTGGCGGCGGTTCCCGGAATTAGCCGCGACTGCCCGGTGATGCCTGCCGCTTGACTGCGGCCAGAGCCACTGGGGTACGGGGACGGTGCCTGAGTCGTGCATCGCCTGCCGGAACTCCAACCACGACAGCACTGCGCCGAACCACGTTCCGCCCGCGACGAAGAGCAACGTACCGAGCGTGCCCGCCGTCACCGCTCCCACGACCGCACCGGCGACAACCACTCCTGAGGTGATGAGCGTGGCGCGCATGCTGCGGCGCGCTGCGCCGAGGGCATGCAGGCCGATGGCCGCACCGCCGGTGGCGCACATGGCCATGATGGCAAGTGTCGTCGGGAACACCAGCGGGTAAGCCGGCCGCCACAGGGCGCCCAGCATCAGGTGCCCGAGTCCCATGGGCAGCGCCACCAGCAGCACCACTCCCCACGCAAGAGCCAGCAAGGTGAGCGCGATGCTGGCGGCCGCGCAGAAAAAAGGCAGCCGGCGCGGCGTACGCCGCAGCACCCGCGTGGCCTCCGGGATCGTGATCATGCCCAGCCCGTAGTAAACGATCCTGAAGGGACCCATCGGAACGTTGGCCGCCTGGATATCGCCAACTGCCGCGAGGCCCAGAATTGAAGAGGTGCAGTAGCTCTGCACCGTTCCCGCGGCGTTGCCGCCAGTATTCTCCAAGAGGTAACGGGGACCCAGATCACGGTGCCGCATCAGCCAGTGCCTGGCGCCGGCCACGCTAGGCAGCACCCGGGCCTGGAGGGACGCGAAGGCGGCCCCGACGACCGCCCCAGCACCCCAGGCGAGGACGAACCAGAACACGGTCGCGTGGCCGGTCATCTTCATGATCACCAGCAACGGAATCTGGACCGCCGCCCAGATCACGTCATTGAGGAAGGCGTGGTAGCCGCGGCCCACCGCGAAAAACGCGTACCGCCAGCTGTCCTGGAGGAGCAGGCCGGGCAGCATTAGCCCAAGGGCGAAAAAGGCCAGCCCGACCGTGCCGCCGGCCACTGCCGCCACTGCTAGTGCGCCAGCTCCTGTGGCCACACCCACGAGCAGCGCGGTGCCCGTACAACCCGCGGCGGCGCGCTGCCAGGTCCGCAGGTCGGTGCCGCTGAACCTGATCAGGAGAGGCTCGATGGAAAGACCCCGAGAGGCGTTTATCGCGAACCCGTATGTCACGTAGGCAAGGCTGAAGGCGCCGAACTCCGCCGCGCCGAGCGTGCGGGCGACGTACACGTTCAGCAGGAAGTTCGTCAGGCTGGACACGCCCTGATCGGCGATACCCCAGGTGAGCCGCTGACCCACCCGCCGTGCTTGGCGCCACGGCAGCGCTACCGGGATTCTCCGAGCCGCTACGGCCACCAGCTAACCCCTTGCGCGGGTTCGAATTTCATCTTCTCCCAGCCGATTCACGGCATGTCGCCACATAGATCCCACGCTAAGAGATACTCGAGGCGGCTTACGTGATACATGCGCCGGGGCATCTCAACCCGCGCTCGGGGCGGTGGCCGGGCCATGGGCCAGCGCGTGCGCCAGCCAATGGGCCGGTTGGGTATCAGTGCCGCCCACTGGGCGCTCCTATGGGATGTGCCGCTCAACAGTGAACAGGTTTCCGCGCGAAGGACTCCCCGCGCGGCCAGAGTCCTGATCATCGTCCAGAACCTCCCGGTCCCGTTCGACCGGCGGGTTTGGCTCGAGTGCCAGGCGCTCGTCGCGGAGGGCTACCGGGTTGCGGTCGTGTGCCCCAAGGGCAAGGACGATCCCTCCTACGAGGTCGTCGATACGGTCGAGCTGTACAAGTACCGGCCGTACGCGCCGGGCGGGAGCAAGCTGAGCTTCGTCGCCGAGTACGCGTACTCGTTCCTCGCGACGGCCCGGCAGACGCTAAAGGCCCGCAGACGTGGTCGGTTCGCGGTCATCCAGGCGTGTAACCCGCCGGATATTTTCTGGCCGATCGCCATGGTCCTTCGCGCCGCGGACAGCACCAGATTCGTGTTCGACCACCACGATCTGTGCCCGGAGCTCTTCCAGTCACGCTTCCCCGACGCCACCGGCTCCCTCCCGTACAAGGGTTTGCGTTTTCTGGAGCGCCGGACGCACCGCACGGCGGACCACGTCATCTCCACCAACGACTCCTATCGCGGCATCGCCATCAACAGGAGCGGCAAGCGTCCCGCGGATGTGACGGTCGTCCGCACCGGCCCGGACCCGGACAAGCTCAGTCGGGGCGAGCCGGACGAGAGCCAGCGCCGCGGTCGTAAACACCTGGCCGCCTACATCGGCGTGATGGGACCACAGGACGGCGTGGACATCGTGGTGCGGGCCGCCGCGGTCGTCGTGCATGAGATGAAGCGTGACGACATCGCCTTCACGCTCATCGGCAAGGGCGACTGCTTCGACGAACTGGTCGCGCTGCGAGACAAGCTCGGCCTCCAAGGTCACGTGGAATTCACCGGGCGGGCGCCGGACGAGCTGGTCAAGAAGGTCATGTCTATCGCGGACATCGGCCTGTCCCCAGATCCGAAGAACCCGCTCAACGACGTGTCGACGATGAACAAGACCATGGAGTACATGTCCTTCGAGCTGCCGGTGGTGGCCTTCGACCTGCACGAGACCCGAGTCTCGGCAGGCGACGCCGCGCTGTACGTGACGCCGACGGGCAGCCCCGAACAGGACGTCCGCGACTACGCGAAGGCGATCGTCGGCCTGATCGACGACGAGGCCGAGCGAGTGCGGATGGGCAAGCTCGGCCGGGCCCGTGTCGAGGACGAGCTCGCCTGGTCGCACTCCGCGCGCGCGTACGTTGACGTCTACGGGCGGCTGGCGCCGCCGAAGGCAGGTAGCTGAGAACAATGTGCGGCATCGCCGGGTGCTACCAGCAGGTCGACGGGCACAAGCTCACCGACGTCATGACGACTCGGATCGCGCACCGCGGTCCGGACGCCGGGGGAATCTGGAGCCTGGAGAACGAGCGCGTCTCGATCCACCTCGGCCATCGGCGGCTGTCGATCATCGACCTGTCCACCTCCGCCGACCAGCCCCTTGTCAAAGGCGGCCTGACGCTGGTCTACAACGGTGAGCTGTACAACTACCGGGAGCTTCGCGCCCAGCTCCAGGCCAAGGGAGCCAGCTTTAGCACGAACTCCGACACGGAGGTCGTGCTCGAGGCGTGGCGCGCCTGGGGACCGGCGGCCCTTGACCGGTTCCGCGGCATGTTCGCGTTCGCGATCGCCGATAGTGGCACTGGCGAGCTGTTCCTGGCCCGCGACCCGCTAGGCATCAAGCCACTGCTGTACCTACGGCGGGGTGATGGCATCGTGTTCGCCTCCGAGCTGAAGGCGCTGCTCGCCGCTGTCGGCCCGGAACTGCGGATCGAGCCAGGCGCGCTGGTAGCGTCCATGCTCTATTACTGGGTCCCCGAGCAGCGCTGCGCCATCCAGAACGTGACCAAGCTCCCCGCGGGTAGCTGGGCGCGCTTCCGGCCCGACGGCACACACGAGGAGCACAACTACTGGCGCGTTCAGGACGTCGCGAAGCGCGCGGCGGCGGGACCGCGAGCGGACCTCAGGCAGGTCATCGACGAAAGCGTCACCGCGCACCTGATCGCCGATGTCCCGGTCTCCAGCTTCCTCTCCGGCGGCCTCGACTCCAGCATCATCACCGTCCTCGCTCATCAAAAGGCCGCCAGCGTCGACGCGTACACGATCACCTTCCGGCCCGAGGACCAAAAGCTCGAGGCGATGCCGGACGACGCGACCTACGCGCGCAAGGTCGCTAATGGCTACGGCATCGACCTGCACGAGATCGAGATCTCCCCGGACATCGTGGACCTGCTGCCGAAGATCGTCGATATCCTTGACGAGCCCATCGGCGACCCGGCCGCGATCAACACTTTGCTGATGTGTCAGGCCGCGCGTGAGCGCGGCGTCAAGGTCATCCTGTCGGGGATGGGCGCGGACGAGCTGTTCGGCGGCTACCGCAAGCACCTGGCGTGCCTGATGGCCAGCCGCTACGGTCGGCTGCCCGGCGCGCTCAGAGCCCCGGCGCGCGCGGCGGTCAACGCCATGCCGGTGTCGGTCGGGAACCGGGGCTTGCGCTACCCGCGCTGGGCCAAGCGGTTCATGACCTTCGCCGAGCTCCCTGAGGAGGCGCGGTTCCGTCGCAGCTACACGCTGTACGACCCGCAGGACCTGAGCAGCCTCGTCGGTCCCGACCTCGCCGGCCAGGTGGACGCGGTCATCGACGAGCACGCCGCTATCTACAACGACAACGACCTCGACGACGAGATCAACCGGATGTGCCTGGCCGACACGCGCCTGTTCATGGCCGGGCTCAACCTGACCTACACCGACCGGGCCAGCATGGCCGCGTCCGTCGAGGTGCGCACCCCGTTCGTAGACCTGATCGTCGCCGAGGCGGCGTTCTCGATCCCTGGCGGCGACAAGATCCGCGGCAGGACGGCGAAGGCCGCGCTCAAGGATGCCGCCCAGACCTGGCTGCCGCACGAGATCGTGCACCGGCCGAAGGCCTCCTTCGGCGCCCCGCTGCGCGCGTGGGTCCGCAACGACCT
The DNA here is from genome assembly GCA_035571275.1 of Trebonia sp. GTDB lineage: Bacteria > Actinomycetota > Actinomycetes > Streptosporangiales > Streptosporangiaceae > Trebonia. The sequence goes on along the minus strand of DATMKQ010000400.1, from coordinate 28,068 downwards.
GCGCGAGCTGATCGACGACGTGCTCGTCAACGGTGAGCTAACCGACAACGGGACGCTCCGCAGGGACCAGGTGCGCAGGCTCATCGCGGACGAGCAGGCAGGCCGCGAAGACTACGCCAAACAGATTTGGCAGCTCCTGTCGATGGAGCTGTGGTACCGCCAGGTGCGAGCAGCCGGGGTGGCCGCGTGACGAACAGTAAGCCAATAAGCGAGCGGACGAGTAACGGGTCATGAAGCAGATTGCGCAGAACTACAAGTCAGGGGAGCTCACCGTGCTAGACGTGCCGGCGCCCTCGTGCCGTCCCGGCGGCGTCGTGGTGCGGTCGCTGTTCTCCCTCATTTCGACCGGCACCGAGATGATGAAAGTGTCGGAGGCGAGCATGTCGATGGTCGGCATGGCGCGGGCCCGGCCGGACCAGGTGCGCAAGGTTCTTGACCAGGTGCAGCAGCAGGGGCTTGTCAGCACATACAAGAAGGTGATGAACAAGCTCGACTCCTACACCCCCCTTGGCTACTCGCTGTGCGGCGTGGTGACCGAGGTCGGCAAGGGCGCCGAGGAGTTCAAGGTCGGCCAGATCGTCGCCTGCGCGGGCAACGAACAGGCCCTGCACGCCGAGTACAACTGGGTCCCTGTCAACCTGTGCGCGGTCGTCCCGCAGGGGGTGGCGCCGGAGCACGCCGCCTTCGCCACCGTGGCGAGCATCGCCATGCACGGGGTGCGCCGCGGCGAGGTGCAACTTGGCGAGACCGCCGCGGTGATCGGCCTCGGCCTCGTCGGCCAGCTCGTGGTCCGGTTGCTGATAGCGGCCGGCGTCCAAGTGGTGGGCATCGACCCGGTGCCGGACCGGTGCCGGCTGGCCGAGAAGGCCGGCGCCGCGCTCGCGGGCTCGCCGGAGGATCTGGACGCCATCGTGAGCGGCCTGGCCGCACTGACCAGCGGCCGCGGTGCCGACCACATCTTCCTGGCCGCCGGCGGCCATACCAACGGTCCGGTCGAGGCGGCGGTCAAGCTGGCGCGGGACCGCGGCCGGGTCGTCGATATCGGCAAGATGAAGCTCGACCTGCCGTGGAACTCCTACTACGAGAAGGAACTCGACGTCCGGTTCTCCCGGTCCTACGGGCCGGGCCGGTACGACGACAGGTACGAGCTTGAGGGTGTCGACTACCCGGTGGGGTACGTCCGGTGGACGGAGAAGCGCAACCTCGAGTCCTTCCTGGAACTGCTGGCCCGTAACTCCATCGAGGTCACGACCTTGATCGACATGGTGGCCCCGTTCGAGGAGGCGGCCAAGGTCTACGGCGACCTGAAGGAGGGCACGCTCAAGGCGGTCGGCGTCCTGCTTGAGTACCCGGAGCCCGCGCCGGACGTGCCCCGGCCCGCCACGAGCAAGGTGCTCGGATCGGCGGCGAAGCCCGCGACCGTCAGGACCACAGGCAAGAGGGAAAGGTCCGAGGTACGGATCGGCTTTGTCGGGGCGGGCAACTACGCGACCTCGATGCTGTTGCCGCCGTTGGCGAAGCTGCCGGCCGCCACGCTCGCGCACGTCGCCACCACGAAGTCTCTGTCCGCGGTCAACGCGCAGAAGAAGTTCGGCTTCACCACCGCCTCAACCGACTCCGACAAGGTCTTCGATGACGATTCACTGGACGCGATCTTCGTTGTGACCAGGCACGCCACGCACGCGAAGCTGGTGTGCCGCGCGCTGGAGACCGGCAAGGCCGTCTACGTCGAGAAGCCGCTCGCGCTCACCCGCGAGGAGACCGACGCGATCGCCGAGGCCATCGTGAAGACCGGAAACGACCGGCTCATGGTCGGCTTCAACCGTCGGTTCGCGCCGCTGCTGACGCAGATGAGGCGGAGCTTCGGTGGCGGCGCGGCCAACTCCGTCGCCAGGTACCTGGTCAACGCGGGCCCGCTCGCGGCCGATAGCTGGTACCTCAACGAGGCGGCCGAAGGTTCCCGCTTCGCCGGCGAGGGCGGACACTTCATCGACACGCTGAGCTGGTGGGCTGACAGCCTGCCGGACGAGGTCTATGCCGCGCGCGGGCCGGAAAAGGGCGACGTCAGCGCGACCTTCCGGTTCGCTAGCGGGGCGTCGGGCACCATCGCGTACCTGACTGGCGGTAACGTCCGCTTCCCGAAGGAGACGATGGACGTTACCGGCGGCGGGCGCAGTGCGCGGCTTGATAACTTCCGTACCGCGACCGTCTGGTCCGCGCGCGGGAAGTCCACGACGAAGGCGCGCGGCGGGCAGGACAAGGGGCAGGCCACCGAGATGGAGCAGTTCGTCGAGGCCGTGCGGACCGGCCGTCCGATGCCGATCGCCGTCGACTCCCTGCTCGCCACCACACGGGCAACGATTGCCGTAGGCGAGAGCCTGTCAAGCGGCAAGCCGGAATGGATATGACCGCGACCACTCCCCCCACCTCGAAGCTTGGCTGGTACTTCCGCAGAGTCGGCCGGATGTCGCCGGGTGAGGTCGCCTGGCGCGTCCGTGAGCAGGCGCTCCGCAAGGCGTGGTCGGGCAGGCAGGTGCGGCCGGGACAGCTTGACGCGTTGCCTCCGCTGCGCCCGGCTCCTGGTGGCGCGCGCGAGTTCGCCTCGGTGCTGCCGGCAGACGCGGCGTCCCGTGTTCCCGACGCCGCCCGGGCCGCGATTGTCGCCGACGCGGACCGCCTGATGAGCGGCGAATGGGAGGTGCTCGGCGTCGTCCGTACCGACATGAAGGAGCCTGACTGGTTCTTCGACCCGGCCACGGGCACGCGATCCGCGCCGCAGGCCTACGCCTTCGCTCTCAACCACCGCGACCAGGACGCGGTGGGCAACATCAAACAGGTCTGGGAGGTCAACCGGCTGCAGCACCTCACTCTGCTCGCCATGGCCTGGTACCTGACCCGCGAGGACGCCTATGCGCAGCGGGTGGACTCCCAGCTGCGGTCGTGGTGGGCGGCCAACCCGTTCCTGTCAGGCATCAACTGGACAAGCGGCATCGAACTCGGAGTCCGGCTGGTCAACTTCGCCTGGATCCGGCGGCTGCTTGACGAGTGGCCGGGAGCGGCGGACTTGTTCGAGCGAAACGACCTGGCGCTGCGCCAGATCCGCTGGCACCAGGAGTACCTGGCCGCGTTCGAGAGCCGCGGCTCGTCGGCCAACAACCACGTGATCGCCGAGGCCGCCGGACAGCTCGCGGCAAGCTGCGCTTTCCCGTGGTTCGCGGAGAGCGGACGCTGGCGCCGCGAGTCCGCCGCGCTGTTTGAGCGGTCGCTGCTGGACAACACGTTCCCGTCTGGGATCAACCGCGAGCTCGCCACTGACTACCACGGGTTCGTCGCCGAGCTTGGCTTTTTCGCCGCGCTTGAAGCTGCCGCGGCCGGCCACCCGGTCAGTGACGGCTGCTGGCGGTTGCTGTGCTCGATGACCGACGACATGGCCGCCCTGGTCGACGTGCGGCTGCGGCCGCCCCGCCAGGCCGACTCCGACGAGGGCCGTGTCGTCTTGCTCGACGCCCCCGCGCACAACCGCTGGCCGACGCTGCTCGCGCTCGGCGACGCGCTTTTCTGCCGGCTCAGGTGGTGGCCGTTGGTGCCCGCGGACGCGGGAAGCGCGCTGGTCGGCGCGCTTGCTGGTGGGGCCCGCCGGGTTGCTGGCCGTCCTGAGGTGCGCCCCTGGCGGTTCTCGGACGCCGGCCTGACGCTGCTCAGGACCGACCTGGCCGATTCCCCGGAGATATGGTGCCGCTGTGACGGCGGAGCGCACGGATTCCTGTCCATCGCCGCGCATGCGCACGCCGATGCTCTTTCTATAGAGGTCAGGCACGACGGCGTGGACATCCTCGCCGACCCGGGCACGTACTGCTATCACGGCGAGCGGGAATGGCGCTCGTATTTCCGTTCGACGGTCGCGCACAACACCGCGGAGATTGGCGGTCGCAGCCAGTCAATCGAGAGCGGCCCGTTTATGTGGCAGCGGCAGGCGCGCACCCGCGAGATCGAGGTCTCCGAGCTGACCTGGACCGCCGAGCACGATGGCTATACCACGCTGAGCCCCCCGGCCAGCCACCGGCGCACGGTGCGGCTTGACCCGGCCGGGCGCGGCATCGAAATTACGGACACGATTGACGGCGCGGGGCACGAGGCACGGCTCGCCTTCCATCTTGGCCCGGACGTCACCGCACAGCTTTCGGCTGACGTCGCCGTGCTGACCTGGCCTTCCGCGTCCGGGATCGGCGCGCGGCTGGAACTGCCCGGCGAGCTTGACTGGGGCCTCCACCAAGGCGAGACCGATCCTGTCCTCGGATGGTATTCGCCGGGGTTGGGGCAACGCGTTCCCGCTGTGACCATTTTGGGACGCGGCCGTTGCGTATCCGATAGGCCGCTCATAACACGCCTGAAGTTTACTGAAGTCGAAAAATCTCACGGACACTCAGCCTCCCCCCAAGCCGTACCATGGTGCATATCCGGCACTGAATCCCCACAGACACCGGAAATGCAAGCGGAGGTGAGATGAGCCAGCAGCCACTGGACCTGCGGAGATCCATACAGATTGTGCGGCGGCGCAAGAAGCTTTTCGGCGCCGTGGTCGTCCTCGGCCTTCTCGTAGGCGCCGCATACGGAGTCCTCAAGCCTCCGCTGCCGCAGAGCACCGCGCTCGTCCTGCTGCCGCAGGCATCCGCACAGGACACGCAGTCGACCTCAACGGACACCCTGATCCAGACCGAGGTGGTGGTCGCTGGCAGCGACTCGGTGCTGACGGGCGCGCTCGCTCATGTCAGTCCGGCGATGTCGCTGCAGACGCTGCGCAACACGGTCCAGGTCGGCAGCGAGGCTGGGAGCATCCTCTCGTTCACCGCGAGCGGTAAGACCGCCACGGAGGCGGAGGACACCGCCAACGCGGTGGCCAACAGCTACGTCGCTTACGTGAGCGCCGCCAATAGCCCGGCTGGGCACGTACAGGCCCAGGTGCTTGAGCCCGCGATCACGGCGACGGGCACCAAGGGGACCGAGCACACCGTCATCTATGCATTGCTGGGCCTGCTCGCCGGGGCCCTCGTCGGCTTCGTAATAGTCCTCGCGGTGGGCCGCCAAGACCGGCGGCTGCTAGAGCGTGACGCTATAGCCAACTCCATCGGGGCTCCCGTTCTCGCTTCCATTCCCGTCGCCCACCCGTCCGACCCCCTGTCGTGGGCGAAGCTCTTGGACGAGTATGAGCCGGAAGTTGTGCACAGGTGGGCGCTCACGAGGCTGCTGCAGGGGTTCGGGCTGCCCGACGGTGAGGCGCTGGCCGGGACGCACAACGGTGCACGGCCCCGCGGCTTCTCGCTCACCGTGCTGTCCCTCTCCTCCGACCCAGGCGCGCTCGCCCTCGGCCCGCAGCTCGCGACCTTCGCCGCGGCCCTAGGGGTGCCTACGGCCCTGGTCATCGGTCCACAGCAGGACGTAAACGTCACCGCCACGCTGCGCACCGCATGTGCGGCCGCGCCGCACTCAGCGGAACGGCGCAAGCCGTTGCAGCTAGTCGTCTCCGACGCCGGCGACCTCGGCCAGTTGCGCGCGGCGTTCGTCGTCGTCGTCGCGGTTGTCGACGGCGGCGACCCGCGCATGCCGGACGGCTTGCGCACAACAGGAACGGTGCTAGCGGTCTCGGCCGGCGCCGCCACCGCGGAACAGCTCGCCAGGGCGGCCACCGCGGCGGCAGCCTCGGACCGTGAGATCTTCGGGATCCTCGTGGCGGACCCGGAGCCGGGTGACCAGACGACCGGCCGGATCCCGCGGCTGGCCGCGCCCGCATGGCGTTCACGGCCCACGCGGGTCAGCGACATACCAACGGAGATCAGACGGTGAACGATCCAGAACACGTGGTGGACTGGTCCCGCGGGATTAGCGACGACCTGCAGGAGCACCTCGCGGTCTACGAGGACCCCGCCGATTTCGTCGAGCGGCCCGCTGGCGATCCCGCGACTCCGCTGGTCAGCCTCGGCTTCCTGATGGCGGCGGTGCGCCGACGCACGCGACTGTGGCTCACGCTGGCGGTCGTCGGCCTCATCCTTGGCGGCGGGTATTACGCGTCAAAGCCGCCAGCGTACTCGGCGTCTACCACCGTGCTGCTCGTCGACAACTCCAGCCAGAATCCGGCCGACGAGGTCCTGACCGACATAGTCATGGCAGAGAGCATTCCGGTGGCCACCGCCGTCGTCCGACAGCTGGGCTACACGCAGACGCCCGCCAGCTTCCTGTCGGACTACAGCGTCGCCATGGTCACTCCGCAGCTGCTGACGATAACCGCGAAGGGCACATCCAGCGATCAGGCGGTCCAGCGAGCGGCGGCGGTGGCGACACAGTTCCTCGACTTCCGCGCCCAGAATGAGCAGGGACAGCAGCAGCAAACGGACGCCCAGCTCCAGCAGCAGATCAGCCAGGCTCAACAGCATCTCGACTCGATCAACAGCCAGATCAAGCAGGTGTCGTCCCAGCCGAGCGGCACCACCCAGCAGCTCGACGCCCTGCAGGCGCAGCGCACGCAGGCGAGCAACGCGCTGATTCAAATCCAGCAGTACGCCACCACCGAGCAGGCGAGTACACAGACGCTAACGCAGCAGATGGTCCAGGGCAGCGAGGTGCTCAACAAGGCCGCGCCGCTCAAGCGCTCCGTGGTGAAGACCGGCCTTCTCTATGTCTTCGGCGGACTGCTCGGGGGGCTCCTCCTCGGCATCATCATCGTCATCGTCGGGGCGATCACGTCCGATCGGCTGCGCCGTAGGGATGACATCGCGTACGTCGTCGGTGCGCCGGTCAGGGTAAGCGTTGGCCCGCTGCGCGAAGGGCGGATACCGCCGCTGCGCGGGCGCGCCGCCCGGAGCCGGGACATGGAGCGCGTTGTCGAGCACCTGAAAACCGCGGTACCGGGCAGTTCCAGCGGACCCGCCGGCCTGGCCGTGGTCGAAGTGGACGACGCGCCGACGGCGGCCCGGGCGGTCGTTGAACTGGCCATTGCCAGCGCCAAGCAGCGTCGGCGGGTCGTCCTTGCCGACCTGTCCGCCGGTGCTCAGGCGGCGCGCCTGCTGAAGGTCGCCGGTCCCGGCATCAGCACGGCGACCCCGGAGGGGATCCCCATTGTGGTGGTAGTGCCGAGGGCTAGCGACGTCGCGCCAATCGGCCCGCTGCGCAGTCATGCTTTTCCGGAGGGCTACGCCCAAGCGGATGAACAGCTGGCAACCGCCAGCGCACGTGCCGATCTCGTGCTCTCGCTCGTCACGCTCAACCCCGCCTTCGGCGGAGAATACCTGGCGACCTGGGCGACCGACGCTGTCGCGATGGTCACCGCCGGGCGGTCAAGCGCGCTGCGGCTGCATGCCGCGGGCGAGATGGTACGGCTGGGCGGGGTACGCCTGAGTTCTATCGTGGTGATCGACGCCGACAATAGCGATGAAAGCCTAGGGGCGACAGTACGGGGTGCGGCCGTCCTTTCGAGCTAGCGACGTGAAAACCCCGACCGACGCCGAGACCCCCAAGGTCAGCTCGGATACGGGCGCCGTGCGGCGCCGTCTGTCGCGCGGCTGGCGGCGGGTTCTCACTGTCGTGGCGGCCTTGATCCTGGTGTTCGTCCTCGCGACCGCGCGCTTGCTCGTGTGGCCGGTTCAGGGAATGCCGGCCAGGGTGAGCGCAATCGTGATGCTGGCTGGCCCCGGTGACCGCATGCCTGTGGCGCTACAGCTCGCCACCGAGCACCGGGCACCGATGCTGGTCGTGTCGCAGGGTTACGACGGGTATGGCAGCCCGTGTCCTTCCCGGCCGCCCGGGGTGAAGCTCATCTGCTTCGATCCGAACCCCCCTGACACCTTCGGAGAGGCAGAGTTCCTCGGCAGGCTGGCGAAGCAGTACCACTGGACCTCGGTGGTGCTTGTGACCTCGCGACCGCAAGCCACGCGCGCCCGTCTCCTTACCGAACTCTGCTTCGGCGGCCCCGTCTACGTGGCCACGGCGCCGCTTCCGAAGAGAAGCTGGCCCTATCAGATCGCCTACGGGTGGGGAGCGCTGGTGAAAGCGCTTGCGGTGGATCGAACCTGCTGACCTGCTACGCCAGCAGACTCGTCACCGCGCTGAGCGGCGGCGCCATCCGGTCGCGCTGCGACATGTTCGTTACGGCAAGTGGCCAGGGGATGCCCAGTTGCTTGTCGTCGTGGGCGATGGTCACGTCCTGCGACGGGTCGTGCTCGCGATCGATCCGGTAGGACACGTCCGCGGGCTCGGTCAGCGCCTGGAACCCGTGCGCGCAGCCCGCCGGGATGTAGAGCGAGACCTGCTCCTCGTCGCGTAGCTCGAAGCTCTCCCAGTTCCGGTACGTCGGTGAGCTCGGGCGCAGGTCGACGATGACGTCGAAGATCGCGCCGTAGGAGCAGCGCACCAACTTGGCCTCCCCCCGGCCGGTGCGCAGGTGCAAGCCACGGAGCACGCCGCGGGCCGATCGGGAAAGGCTGTCCTGGACGAACGCGCCTGGATCGATCCCGGCGGTTCGCATGACCGCGGCGTCGAAGGTCCTGGAGAAGAAGCCTCGCGCATCCACGTGCGGGGTCGGCCGGAACAGCAAGGCGCCGTCGATTCGCGGGACGGCGATAACGTCCACAGCACCTCACTAAGTCGTCCTACTGTCCCCGGCAGGTCAAGATCCGGCCAGCGTCTGGTTAACCAGCGATCATAGCCAATTCGCCGTCGGTTCCAAATTGGAGTAGCCCTCGCGTATCAGGCCCAGTCGGCGTGGATCTAGTAACCACGCACCCTACATGGCACAAGGAGGAAGGGATGATCAAAGCGGCAGGGCGGGCGTCATGCCAATGACTGGTGTCGAGGGTTCATTCGACACCAGCGTGCCGGCTGTGGTGCTCAAGCTCACGCCGAACGTCATGCACCACGGCGGTCTGGGTGTCATCCGCAGCCTCGGGCGGGCGGGTGTTACCGTGTACGGGGTCCATGAAGCTCCGCGTGCTCCTGTCGCGAGTTCCCGCTACCTTTCTGGGCGGTTCTTCTGGCAGGCGAATTCAGGCAGCGTCGCCGATGTGACAGAAGGTCTGACACGCCTTGCGGAGAAAATAGGCCAGCCGGCCGTTCTCCTCCCGACCGATGATGTAGGGGCGCTTTACCTCGCGGAGCACGGTGCCGCCCTCCGGCAGTCGTTCCTGTTCGCGGACCCGCCAGCCGACCTCCCCCGCAGGGTGGCCGACAAATACTCCCTTTACCAGTTGTGCCGTGAGCTGGGGATGCCGAGTCCCGAGGTCTGCCTGCCTGACTCGCTTGCCGCCGCACAGGAATTCTCCGCGCGCGCGGGCTTCCCGCTGATCGCTAAGCTCACCGCTCCGTGGCTGTCTCACGGGGAATTGCCCAGCACGTCCATCGTGGCTGACAACGATGGCCTGATCGATGTTTACCGGCGCTGCGACGGCTCTGGCGTCGGGCTGATGCTTCAGGAGTTTGTGCCTGGCGGTCCCGGCCACGACTGGTTTTTTCATGGCTACTGCGACGCCTCGTCGGTCTGCCAGCCGGCTTTTACTGGGGTCAAAGAGCGATCTCAGCCGCTCGGCGCGGGGGGAACCTCCCTTGGGCGGTCAACGGCGAACGATAAGCTTCGCGACGCTATTACCGCGTTCCTCGCGCGACTGGAGTACCGCGGCATCGTGGATCTCGACATCCGGCTGGACAAGCGCGACGGCGAGTATAACCTGCTCGACTTCAACCCCCGACTCGGCGCGCAATTCAGGATTTTCCGCGACACAGCCGGCATGGACGTGGCGCTCGCCGCGTATCTCGACCTGACCGGGCAGCCCATCCCGTCCGGAGAGCAACTGAACGAACGCCGCTTTATGGTGGAGAGCTACGACCCGCTGGCAGTGCTTTCCCTCTGGCGCCGCCGTGAGATTAGCCTGCGGACCTGGCTGTCTGAAGTCCGCGCGGTTGACGAATTCGCCTGGTTCGCAGGTGACGACCTGCGGCCTTTCGGCCTGATGTGCCTGCGCATGGGATGGAAGACGGCGACCCGGCCGATCGCGCGCGGTCGGCGAGCCGCGGCACCGCACGATACCGCGTCTTCTGCCATTCGTTACCGCGCTGGCCGAGCGAAGGCATCCGCTTTTACGGCTGGAAACGCACGGCCTCCAGCGCGATAGCAGGAAAGGGAAGTATAATGAATACTGTCGATGTCGCCATAGTTGGTGCGGGTCCCTACGGCCTTTCAGTTGCGGCACATTTGAATGCCCGCGGCGTAGACTACCGGCAATTCGGGATGCCCATGCGACTGTGGCGGTCAGCCATGCCCAGGGGCATGTTCCTCAAGTCACAAGGTTTCGCGTCAAACCTGTCAGATCCCGCGGGCACGCACACACTAGAGGCTTTCTGCCGGGCGACTGGACGCGACTACGCGCATTGTGGCCTGCCGGTGCCGCTTGCCGACTTTGTTAGCTACGGTCAGTGGTTCCAGTCCGATCTCGGCCTGAAAGTCGAGGAGCAGGTTGTCACGGAGATCGCCCGACGGGACGGGGGCTTCGAGCTGACCGTCGGAGACGAGCAGGTAGTAGCCAAGAAGGTCGTCGTGGCCATCGGCGTCGAGCACTTCGCGTACACGCCAGACCCGCTGTCTGAGCTGCCCGCGGATCTGTGCACGCACAGTTCCAAGCACGCGGACCCCGCGGCGTTCGCTGGCCGCGAAGTCCTCATCGTTGGCGGCGGATCGTCGGCTCTTGAGCTGGCGGGCCTGATGCACGAGAACGGCGTCGCGGTCCAGATCCTGGCCCGGCACGGAGTGATCTGGGCCGGCGACCCGGACTGTCTCCCTCGTCCCGTGCTCCAGAAGTTCAAGGCGCCGGAGAGCGGCCTCGGCGGTGGCTGGCGGCTCTGGTTCTACGCCAACCTTCCCAACGTATTCCGGCATCTGCCCGGTGACCTGCGGGTGTCCAAGGCCCGTAATGTCCTGGGGCCGTCTGGAGCGCCCTGGCTGCGCCCCCGGGTCGAGGGGCAGGTGCCCATCCTGAGCGGTGGCTCAGCGGCGTGGGCCAAGCCGGTCGACGGTCGCGTGCGGCTCGGCGTCGGTTCTCCGGGGAAGGGGATCACTGAGCTGGAGGTGGATCACGTCGTCGCCGCCACCGGCTACCGCGCCGACCTCGACCGGCTAACTTTCTTTTCCGATGGGCTCCGCTCCGAACTGCAGACTGTCGGCCTCACGCCCGCGGTGGGGCGGGATTACCAGTCCTCCGCTAAGGGTCTGTATTTCATCGGTCCGGTCGTCGCGCCGACCTTCGGGCCGGTGTGCCGCTTCGTATACGGCGCTGAATATGCGGCGACCACCGCGGCCGCCGGGGTGGCGAGCGGGCTGAGCAGAAAGGCGCGGTCCGCGTCGGCCGTGATCCGGTAATGGCCACTGGGTTCGGTGCTAAGGCCAGCGCGCTGGACCTGAGCAGGCTCAGCCTGAACTCCGTGCCGATGGTGCTGATGTACCACAACATCGGGGTAGTAGCTGAGGACCCGCACGACATATGCGTGACGCCGACACGATTCGCCGAGCAGTTGTCGTGGCTGGCCGACCGGGGACTGCGTGGTGTCTCGATAGGTGAACTAGTACAAGCCATAGGCGCGGGCACCGCGAAAGGACTTGTTGGCCTCACATTCGACGACGGCTATGTCGGGGTCCTGGAAAACGCGGTACCCGAGCTTTCGCGGCATGGTTTCACGGCGACCATGTTCATTGTCACCGGGCAGCTCGGCGGCACCAACGCCTGGGATGACGGACCCGTGTGGCCGCTGATGTCCGCTGACCAGGTTCTCCAGGTGGCGGCGGCAGGCATGGAGATCGGTGCGCACTCGGTCACCCACACACGGCTAGCCGGTGTCGGTGTCGACCAGCTTTCCACCGAAGTAAGCGGGAGCAGATCGGATCTCAGCGAACTCATGCGGCAACCTGTCCGTGGCTTCGCCTACCCGTGGGGAAACATGGACGCGGCCGCCAGGCAGGCGGTGCGAGAAGCGGGGTACGACTACGCCTGCTCCGTGGAAACCCCGATGCGGAGCCTTGGCATCGTGGCGCTGCCCAGGATCGTCTTCTCTCAGCGTGATGGCGTCGGCCGGATGGCGGCCAAGAAGTTCTTCTTCAAGAGTTATACCGTGGCGAAGGGCACGCGTCGGCAGCTGTCTTACAGTCCACGCGCGCAAGCTGTAAAGCAACAGCTTTCCAAACTGCGGAGCGGTGTCCGGCCAAATTAGTGGCGTATAGAATCGGTCGCTTCGGTGCCCAGCAGGAAGGATCTTATCCGCGCGCCAACGACCTCGACGTCGAAATCACTTTGGAAGCGCTTGAGTGACGCCTGCCCCGCTTCCACGAGCGCGGATTCGGAGTCCAGCAATTCCGTGAGGATGGCGGCCGCGTGGGACGAGTTGTCCAGCGGCCAGAAACGCGCCTCAACACCATCGTTGCATAGCTCGGAAATTGGTCCAATGTCACCTGCCACGATTGGCAATCCCGCGGCCATTGCCTCGATAATCGCGAACGACGAGGTCTCCAAATATGACGCATGGACATAAACCCGGTAGGAGGGGAGGAACGTCCGCACGTCGGGCCTGAAGCCCCGGAGGCGGACCTGCTCCGCTAGGCCCAATTCGCTGATGCGGCGCTTGAGGTCGTTACGAAGGGGACCATCGCCGAAAATATCCAGCGTCACGGGGCGGCCCGCGCTCTTCGCCTCGGCCAGCACCTCCAGCAGGAAACGATGGTTCTTCGGGGCGTCGAGTCGTCCGACCGTGACGAGGTCCGCGTAAGGGACCGGACGACGTTCGGCGGTGACCTGCGCAACGGCGTTACCAATCACGGCAGACGGCACTGCCGCCGCCTCCGGCAGCCATTTCAACAGGGCGTCTCGGGCCCACTCAGACACGTACACCAGCCCGTCAAGCTGCATGATCACTTCTCGTTCAAGCCGCCGGATGGCCCGGAACACCGCGCTGTCCCGCTTGATCTCCCGGCCTGGTTCCGCGTACTCATCCGCCTGGGAGGCACGGAAGTGCACAGCCATGACGACCCGCTGGTGCTTGCCCTGCCGTGCCCGCAATGCCGCTTTTGCCTCAGATGGTCCCTGGGCGTAAACGATGCAGTCGCCGGCCCGGGCTAGTCGTTGACGCAATGCCTTACGCAAGAACAATTCATGCCAGTACCTGTACCAGATGACGCTGGCCGGCTGGCTGACATATTTCAGGGCAAGCCGCGGGCTGAAGACTGGATAGGTAAGCGCCCGGTTCCAGGAGAAGGGGGTGACAACGTGCACCGAGGTTCCGCGCTGCTCAAGGTAACGGCGCCATTGCTCAATGTGTGCATGGACCCCAGTCTCGCCGACCTCCCGGAAATTTGTCGCGATGATCACCAGCGTCGAATCGCCCGCCGAGGGGCGCTCGCCGCTGAGGGGGGCGAAATCGTCGGCTCGGCGAGTCATGACGCGCCCTTAACGTAGGCCATAGTAAGTGGATCACCGACTTGCAGCCTCTAATACATCACGGCGTCGCGTCAAGCGTACTGGCCGTCGCGGCTGACGCGCTACTGGCCGCAGGGGACGGGCATGCAGCGTAGCGTGACGTTCAACACAACGTTCGGGTAGGCCGTTGGCGCGTTCGGGAACGCCGCGGCGCCGTGGCCATGGCGAGGGTGCGGGCTATCGTTGCGCAGCCTGTTCGCAGGTCATGCGGCGGTGAGAGGCGGCCGGCGCCGTTCCGGCACGAGGCCGACGACCAGCGGGCGGCGGATCATGCGCGCTGAGCTCTGCGGACCGGACGCCGGCTAGTGGCAGGGCGACCTCGCGATGGCGGCCATGGCCAGGCCGATCAAGACCGCCGCCCGGCGTGCGGAGCCAGGTACGCTCCGTCGTCGCCCGATGGAGCGCCGCCGCAGGATCAAATATCACAAACTGGTGGTATACCGATTCGAGTTCAAAAGGTAAAGAAAAGCTGAGCGCGCCTCCCGGTTTCCGGGAATAGCGGTATCGTTGCAATACCTGAGTTCCAGGCTCGGATAAGGGGCGGTAATCCAAATCGGACCTAGATCCGGCAGTCATTGATCCGCGGTAGGCGTAATCGGGTTGCTGAGCGGGGTACGAGCTGGAGGTTACAGAGGGGGACGGATTCATGGGGCGACCCTATGCATTGGTGATCGGCGCGGTCGCGGCGCTGAGCTTGTCCGCCGCGGCCGTGACCACGACGGCGATGTCTTCCGCGGCGACCTTGACCACGACAGCCATGTCGCGGTCCGCGGCCGTAACCACAAGAACGGCCATGTCGCTGTCGGCGGCCAGAGTCGCTTACGGCCGCGAAGAGGCCGAGCGAGTATCGGTGGCCGTCTCGGCGTCGCGAACACCGGCCGGGAAAGTCGCTGTAACGGAAGGCTCTGCCGTTATCTGCACGATCACCCTCGCGGGCGGCAAGGGCGCTTGCACGATCGCGCCGTCGCAGTTCGCAGCTGGCCGCGTCAAGCTGATCGCCGATTACGAAGGCGGCGGCGGGTTCGCTCGTTCCGTCTCTCCGGCGCAGGCATTTGCGGTGGCCAGGGCGACCTCGAAGACAACCGTGGAACTGTCGGCCGCCAACGTAACGTATGGCGACGAGCAGTCCGAACGGTTTTCTGTGCGAGTCTGGCCCCAGTTCAGTGGCACGCCGCAAGGGAGGGTCACCGTCAAGGCTGGCTCGGTGAATGTCTGCGTGGTCCCGCTTAAGTCAGGGGACGCTACCTGCTCGCTGTCCGCCACCGAACTCGGCGGCGGCACCGACCACGTCACCGCCGCCTACACGGGGAGCCCGGACTTCGTGAGTTCGTCTTCGGCCGGGGAAACTCTCACAGTGGCCAGCCCGCCGTGCAGCCACGCCACGGCGCCGTTCTGCTGGCCTACCTCGGTGAGCGCCAACGGACGCTACTTGCTCGATCAGGACGGTCATCCCTACATGATCGTGGGCGACAGCCCGCACAGCCTGTTCGTCAATCTCACAGAAGCCGAAGCCAACGAGTACTTCGCCGACCGCCAGGCGCATGGCTTCGACGCGGCCTGGATAGAGATCCTGTGCGACGGCTACACCGGAGGTAACGCCAACGGCTCGACTTACGACGGGATCGTGCCGTTCACGACGCCAGGGGACTTCTCCACACCCAACCCGGCCTACTTCAAGCGGGTTGACGACATGCTCAACCTAGCCGCCGAGCACGGCATAACGGTATTTCTGGACCCGGCCGATACCGGCGGCTGGATGAGCGAGATTGAAAACAACGGACCCCAAAACGATTTCAATTACGGCGTTTATCTCGGTAATCGTTACAAGAATTTCCCCAACATAATATGGATCAGTGGCAATGACTTCCAAAGCTGGCAGAATCCCACTGACGACGCCGATGTCTCCGCCATCGCCAAAGGCATCGCCTCGGTTGACCACAACCATCTGCAAACCGTGGAACTAAACTATGAGGTCAGCAGCTCGCTCGACGACGCGGCAACCTGGGGATCTATCATAAAGCTCAACCTGGCCTACACGTATTACCCGACCTACGCCGAGGTGCTGCACGCCTACAACCAGACTCCGACAATCCCGGCCTTCATGGGAGAAGCCAACTACGAGTTCGAAGACAACAACGGCGTTAATCCCCCGAGCCCGTACGTGCTCAGGCTCCAGGAATACTGGACCATGACAAGTGGTGCCACCGGACAGATTTACGGCAACCACTACACCTGGGATGACGGAACTAACTGGGCCGACGAACAGGCCCATCTCGATACCGTCGGCGTCCAGCAATTGCAATACCTGAACGCGCTGTTCGACAGCTTGCCGTGGCAGAATCTGGTTCCAGACCAGTCGCACACTTTCGTTACCGCGGGCTACGGTACTTTTAGCACCACCAGCCCGTTGGCGGAGAACAATTATGTCAGCGCGTCGATCGACCCGGCCGGGACCACAGGAGTCGCTTACCTACCGCAAGCCAGTACTATAACAGTCGATATGGCTGAGATGAGCGGTACTGTCACGGCTAGGTGGTATGACCCGACAACCGGGCAATACACCACTATCGGTACGTTCCCCAACTCCGGCACACAGCAGTTCACCTCTCCTGGCCCGCACCCCAGCGATGGCTATGACGACTGGGTGCTGTTGCTGCAAAGCTAGAGCTTCTCCTAGCTCGGCCGCGGACATCGGCGAGCCCGGTGCGCCGGGCGCGGGTCCCTCCACTAGGCTCCATAACGGAACCTAAGGCGCGATAGAGGCAAGGAGCCCGCAGTGGCCTCAATTGAAGCGGTGCATGCTAGGCAGATCCTGGACTCAAGGGGGAACCCGACCCTTGAGGTGGAGGTTGTTCTCGACGACGGCTCCGCCGGCCGCGCGGGCGTGCCGAGCGGCGCCTCCACCGGCGCATTCGAGGCAGTTGAGCTGCGGGACGGCGGTGCGGAGTACGGCGGCAAAGCCGTCACTCGCGCTGTTGACGGCGTCGTTGACGAAATCCAGCCGGAGCTGCTCGGCCACGAGGCCGACGACCAGCGGCTGGTGGACCAGGCGCTGATTGACCTGGACCGGACGCCGGGCAAGTCACGGCTCGGCGCGAACGCCATCGTTGGCGTGTCGATGGCGGTGGCGCGCGCCGCCGCCGAGTCGGCGGGCCTGCAGCTGTTCCGCTATCTCGGCGGCCCGAATGCGCACGTCCTGCCGGTGCCGATGATGAATATCCTGAACGGCGGGGCGCACGCCGACTCCAACGTGGACATCCAGGAGTTCATGATCGCGCCGATCGGCGCGCCCACCTTCGCCGAGGCGCTTCGCTGGGGCGCCGAGACCTATCAGGCGCTGAAGTCGGTGCTGAAGCAGCACGGCCTGTCCACTGGCGTCGGAGACGAAGGCGGCTTCGCGCCGAACCTGGAGCACAACCGGGCCGCGCTGGACCTGATCGTGGAGGCGATCGGCAAGGCCGGGTTCACCCCGGGCCGCGACATCGCGCTCGCCCTGGACGCGGCGGCGACCGAGTTTTACAACGACGGCGGCTACGTCTTCGAGGGGAAGTCACAGACCTCTGAGGAGATGACCGGCATCTACACGGACTGGCTGGACAACTACCCGCTGGTGTCGATCGAGGACCCGCTGGCCGAGGAGGACTGGGCCGGGTGGCAAGCATTCACCGCCGCGATCGGTGACCGGGTCCAAGTAGTCGGCGACGACATCTTCGTCACCAACCCCGAGCGGATCCGCCGCGGCATCTCGGAAAAGTCCGCCAACTCCCTGCTGGTGAAGCTGAACCAGATCGGCACTGTGACCGAGACCCTGGACGCCGTGACGCTGGCACAGCGTGCCGGGTTCAGCTGCATGATCAGCCACCGATCCGGTGAGACCGACGACACCTTCATCGCCGACCTCGCGGTGGCGACGAACGCCGGGCAGATCAAGACCGGCGCTCCGGCGCGCGGCGAGCGGGTCGCCAAGTACAACCAGTTGCTGCGCATCGAAGAGCACCTGGGCGATGCCGCGACCTACGCGGGAGCAGCCGCGTTCTGGAGGTTCAGCGCCGCCTGATGAGCGTGCCGCAGCAGCCCGGAGCCTCGCCCGCGCAGGCCGCCGCGATGGCGGCGGCTGCGCGGTCTACCAGGCTGACCGGGCGAGCGGCGCTGCTCGCCGTGGTGATCTGCGTGATCGCGCTGAGCTTGGCCTACCCGGTCCGCGAGTACATCGCGCAGCGCCAGCAGATCGACCAGCTGCTGGCCCAGCAGCAGACGATGTCCGCGCAGGTCGAGGCCCTTCAGGAACAGAACGCGAAGCTAGGCCAGACCTGGTACATCGAGCAGCTGGCACGCCAGGAGCTGCACATGTGCTTGCCTGGCGAGCAGTGCTACGAAGTGATCTCCGGACAGTCAGCACCCGCTACGCCGGCCCGGCAGGCGGCGCCTGCCGTTCCGTGGTACGCCAAGCTGTGGCAGTCGGTGCAGCGCGCGGGAGCCGAACCAAGCCGGTGATCACGCAGGCCGATACCCAGATCGTCGCGGCGCAGCTTGGTCGGATTCCGCGTGGACCGCGGGCCGTCGCGCACCGCTGCCCATGCGGGCTACCCGACGTGGTGGAGACCGCGCCCAGGTTGCCCGATGGCAGCCCGTTCCCGACGCTGTATTACCTCACCTGTCCGCGCGCCTGCGCGGCGCTGAGTGCCCTCGAGGCGGCGGGCATGATGCGGGAGATGACCGTGCGGCTCGCCGCCGACGACGCGCTGCGTGCGGCCAACGAGGAGGCGCACCGCGACTACCTCGTCAGGCGGGACGCCGCCGCCACGGAGGCTGGCATCGACCCGCTCCCGCCAGGCACGCAGAGCGCCGGGGGCATGCCGGACCGGGTCAAGTGCCTGCACGCGCTCGCCGCGCATGAGCTAGCGGTCCCCGGCGCGAACGTATTCGGGCGCGAGGCACTGGCGGCGGCGGGACAGTGGTGGTCCCGGGGCCCGTGCGTGCCGGCGCGCGAGGCAAACAGGGCGCGCCAGGAGAATGAGGCGCACGAGGAGGCGGAGTGACCCGTCGGGTGGCCGCGATCGACTGCGGGACGAACTCGATAAGGCTGCTGATCGCGGACGTGGACGCTGAACGTGCGGTGCTGACCGACGTAGAGCGAGAGATGAAAATCGTCCGGCTGGGCGAGGGCGTGGACCGGACAGGCCGGCTGTCGGAGGCCGCGCTGAGCCGGACGATCGGCGCGCTGCGCGAGTACGCCGACCTCATCGCCAGGCTGTCGCCGGCCGTGGTGCGGATGGTGGCGACGAGTGCCACCAGAGACGCCGAGAACGCGCAGGAGTTCGTGGACCGGGTGAAGGATGTGCTCGGCGTCGCCCCCGAGGTCGTGACGGGAGACGAGGAAGCGTTCCTGTCTTTCAGCGGAGCGACCCGCGAACTTGCCGGCACCGCGCTCGCCAGGGATGGCGGCTGCCCGCCGCCCTATCTGGTCACCGACATCGGCGGTGGCTCCACTGAGTTCGTCCTCGGCGGCCCCGAGGGAGTCAGCGGGGCCCGTTCCGTAGATATCGGATGCGTCCGGATGACGGAACGGCACCTGCACACCGACCCTCCTACGGCGGCGGAGGTGGCGGCGGCGACCGCGGACATCGACGCCGCGCTGGAGATTGTCGCGGCCAGCGTGCCTGTGCACCAGGCGCACACGCTTGTCGGACTGGCGGGGTCGGTTACCACGGTCGCGGGCATCGCGCTCGGTCTGGCCCGCTATGACGCCGCGCGCATCCACCACTCGCGGATCCCCGCGGCGCAAGTGCACGCGGTCACCACCACGCTGCTCGGCCAGACACGGGTGCAGCGGGCGGCCATCCCCATCATGCATCCCGGCCGGGTCGACGTGATCGGCGCCGGCGCCCTCGTCCTTGACCGCGCGATCGCCCAGTTCGGGTTCGGCGAAGTCCTGGTCAGCGAGCACGACATCCTGGACGGCATCGCATGGTCGCTGGTCCCGTAGCCCCGGGTCCAGTGGCCCCGGGCAGCGGCTGGCCGGGAGACCCCGCTGATGCCAGCACCCCGGTCGCGAGGTCCGCGGCAGACGTCGGCACGCTTGCCGCCAC
Organism: Trebonia sp.; assembly: GCA_035571275.1. GTDB lineage: Bacteria > Actinomycetota > Actinomycetes > Streptosporangiales > Streptosporangiaceae > Trebonia. Next base: position 8,480 of record DATMKQ010000400.1, on the reverse strand, counting down.
CGCGGGCTCACTCGCCGAGTTGACCGCCCGGGAGTCGGTCTGCCGCGCATGCCCTCGGCTCGTCGGCTGGCGCGAAGAGGTCGCTCGCATCCGCCGCAAGGCATTCATCAACGAGCAGTACTGGGGACGTCCCATCGCGGGCTGGGGCGACCCGGCCCCGTCGATCCTGATCGTCGGCCTCGCGCCGGCCGCGCACGGCGGGAACAGGACCGGGCGCATCTTTACCGGCGACCGCAGCGGTGACTTCCTCTTCGCCTCGCTGTACCGGTGCGGGCTAGCCATCCAGCCGACGAGTGAATCGGCCGACGATGGCCAGCGGCTGATCGGCGCGCGCATGGTCGCGGCGGTGCGCTGCGCACCTCCCGACAACAAGCCCACACCCGCCGAGCGCGACCATTGCGCCCCGTGGCTATCCGAGGAACTGCGGTTGGTCGCCCCGAGCCTGCGGGTAATCATCTGCCTCGGCGGCTTCGCCTGGCAGGCGCTGTGGCATCCGCTGGCGATCGCGGGCTACGAAGCCCCCCGTCCGCGCCCTGCGTTCGGACACGGCACGGAAGTCGAGTTGCGCGCCTCAGGTCACGCGAGCACGCTGCTGATCGGCTGTTATCACCCAAGCCAACAGAACACATTCACGGGCCGCGTCACCGGCGAGATGCTCGACACTATTTTCAGTCGCGCCCGCGCACGTGCATCTGAACAATCACCGGCGTGAGAGAATTCGCGGGCAGCGTCGCATTCGCTACATACCTGCCTGGTCGCAAAGCGGCTATGCCTGGACGAGCTCAACGCTTGTGACTGGTGTGGCGCAGGAAGATCAAGCGACACGTATTTGACGGCGACGGATCGCCGAGCGCGCCCCGGTTGACTACTATCAGCGCACCCAGTCCCCGTCTTCGTCACGCTCCGCAGCAAATATGAATATCGAGCTAATGATGAAAGCGTGTGCACTTGCGACTCCAGAATAAAGTCGTTACTTGCCCCGATGGATAACGAAAACCGGGTTATTATTAGGGCGCCCCCGTAGCCCAAGGGCAGAGGCCGGCCCCCTAAAAGGGTCCGCAGTGTCGGTTCGAACCCGACCGGGGGCACCAGCCTTTAGTAGCAGCGATCTTTAGGTTAATGCATGTGCATCTGCACACTAGGAGGGTATTGCAGATGCACTAACAAAAGCCGGAAAACATGGCAATTCTGCGCCGATCGGACAGGGGCAAGCCTGCGTCAGGGCACCCTTGCGGCGGGGCGAGCCTGCGCCAGGGCACCCTTGCGGCGGGGTAAGCCAGTGCCGGGGCAAGCCTGCGCCGGGCGACGCAGGCTGGGCCGCAGCGAGACGAAGGACGCGCGACGAAGCGCGCGCGACAGCCCCGCACGGGCGCCGTGCGGGGCTGGCGAAGTATGTTCAGGGGGATACGCACCGGCGATGGCAAGCAGACACAAGGCCGGTGGCATGCCAGACAGGGCGCTCGTGCGCCCCCGGCGGGGGATTACGCGCCGAAGAGTCTAAGGCGGCGCTGGATCTCGTACTCGTGAACGATCGCGGTCGCGTAGCGGTCGCAGATTCCGTGCTCGTCGGCAAGCCAGTTGGCTCGCTCTTCACGGCGGAGGAAGGCAGGTCCTGATTCCAGGTGGCTGAACCACTCCGCGAGCTCGCGCCCCGTAACGAAGGGGATGCGGGCGATGAGGCTCTTGTGCGTGTCGGGCGAGTGCGTCAGCGACATTGGCACCTCCAGGGGAAGCCGCTTTCTGACGAGACTGCACCACTGAAGGGTCCCTGGCAAGACCCGCACCGCAACCTTCCCGTAATGTCCTGTTTGACCACCGGCGGGCATCTGTGTCCCGTGTGACTGGCGGGTCGGCTGAGGTATTAGCTCAGCCGTTCGAAGACCATCGCCATGCCCTGGCCACCGCCCACGCACATGGTCTCGAGGCCGATGGTCTTGTCGTGGAACTGGAGGCTGTTCAGCAGGGTCGTGGTGATCCGCGCGCCCGTCATGCCGAATGGATGCCCGACCGCGATGGCCCCGCCGTTCACATTCAGCCGGGCCAGGTCGACGCCGAGATCCCGGTACGACGGGATGACCTGCGCGGCGAATGCCTCGTTGATCTCCACGAGGTCGAGGTCGGAGATCGCCATCCCGGCCCGCGTCAGCGCCTGCCGGGATGCCTCCACCGGCCCCAGGCCCATGATTTCCGGAGACAGCGCACTGACCCCGGTAGCGACGATCCGGGCGAGCGGCGTTATCCCGAGCGCGGCCGCCTTGACGTCGCTCATCACGATGACGGCCGCCGCGCCGTCGTTCAGTGGGCAGCAGTTCCCCGCGGTCACCGTGCCGTGCTCCCTGAACGCCGGCTTCAGCGCGGCCACCCTCTCCAGCGTCGTTCCGGGCCGCGGCCCGTCGTCGGCAGAAACCACGGCGCCGGAGGGAAGCGTCACCGGAGTGATATCGCGCTGCCAGAACCCGTCGGCGAGCGCCTTTTCCGCGAGGTTCTGCGACCGCACACCGAATTCGTCCTGCTCCAGTCGGGTGATGCCACGCGTGGCCGCCACGTTCTCCGCGGTCTGGCCCATCGCGATATAGACGTCGGGAATCGCGCCGTCCGAGCGCGGGTCGTGCCAGTCAGGCGCAGAGGCCTCGGCGGTTCGCAGCGTGCGGGCCTGAGCATCGTCGAACAGCGCGTTCTTGGTGTCCGGCCACGAGTCGCTTGTCCCGTTCACGCCACGGGACACGCATTCGACTCCGGCCGAGACGAAGACGTCGCCCTCGCCCGCCTTGATCGCGTGGTAGGCCATCCGGGTAGTCTGCAGCGACGACGAGCAGTAGCGGTTCACCGTAGTTCCGGGGAGGTTGTCGTAGCCCAACAGCACCGCCACCACGCGCGCCAGGTTGAATCCCTGCTCGCCGCCTGGCAACCCGCAGCCGAGCATGAGGTCGTCGATGTCGGCCGGATCGAGTTGCGGTACCTTCGCCAGCGCGGTCCGCACCATCTGCACGGTCAGGTCATCGGGCCGGATGGTGGTTAGCGAACCTTTGAACGCCCGGCCGATCGGCGAACGGGCGGTTGCGACGACGACTGCCTCCGGCATGACTGGTGACCTCCAAGTAAAAGCGTGTCTCCATCACGTTAACAGGACTAGCAGGGGCTACCGTCATGCACAGGAGTGGAGGATCCCATGCAGGTGTACGACTCGCTTACCCAGTTGATGGGCGACACGCCGCTGATCCGGCTGTCCGCCGTGACCCGGGGCATCGCGCGGACCGCGAACGTGCTCGCCAAGGTCGAGTACCTGAACCCTGGGGGCTCGGTCAAGGACCGGATAGCGCTGCGCATGATCGAGACCGCCGAGCGCGAGGGCAAGCTGAAACCAGGCGGCACGATCATCGAGCCAACGTCGGGCAATACCGGCGTGGGGCTTGTCATCGTCGCCCAGGCCCGCGGCTACAAGTGCGTGTTCGTGTGCCCCGACAAGGTGGCTCAGGACAAGATCAGCGTGCTGCGCGCCTACGGCGCGGAGGTCGTGGTCTGCCCGGGCACCGTCGCGCCAGAGCACCCGGACTCGTACTACAGCGTCGCGCGGCGCCTCGCCCAGACGACAAAGGACGGCTGGCAGCCCGACCAGTACGCCAACCCGGACAACCCGGCGGCGCATTACCACTCGACGGGACCGGAGATCTGGCAGCAGACCAACGGCCAGGTAACCCACTTCGTGGCCGGGATCGGCACCGGTGGCACGATCTCGGGCGTCGGCCGCTACCTCAAGGAAGTGTCCGGCGACACGGTGAAGATCATCGGCGCGGACCCGGAGGGCTCGGTCTACTCCGGCGGCACCGGTCGGCCCTACCTGGTGGAAGGCGTCGGCGAGGACATCTGGCCGGTGACCTTCGACCGCGACATCACCGACGAGGTGATCGCGGTGAGCGACGCCGACTCGTTCACCATGACCAGGCGGCTGGCCCGCGAGGAGGCGCTGCTTGTCGGCGGGTCCGCCGGGCTCGCCGTGGTCGCCGCGCTCCGGGTCGCCGCCACCGCCGAACCCGATGACGTCATCGTCGTGCTGCTGCCCGACGGCGGGAGGGGCTATCTGTCGAAGATCTTCAATGACGAGTGGATGGCCGACTACGGGTTCCTGCGCCCGCAAACGACCGAGCCGACCGTCAAAGATCTGCTGGCAGCCAGGAAACGCGACAAGGCGCGCCCCATGCCCGCGCTGGTCCATGTGCACCCGGACGAGACCGTCGCGCAGGCGATCGCGCTGCTGCGTGAGTACGACGTGTCCCAGCTTCCCGTGGTCAGGACCGAGCCTCCGCTGATGGCCGCGGAGGTGGCAGGCTCGGTCGCCGAGCGCGACCTGCTGAACGCGCTCGTGACCGGGGCGGCCCAGCCGCAGGATCCGATCGCCAAGCACATGGGACCGCCGTTGCCGCTGATCGGGCAGGGCGAGCCGGTGAGCCAGGCTGCCGCGACCCTGGAAAAAGCGGACGCCGCGCTCGTGCACGTCGACGGCAAGCCCGCGGCCGTGCTCACCCGTCAGGATCTGTTGTCGTTCTATGCGGAGATCGCCCGATGAACTTCAAGACGCTGAACTTCGAGACGCTCGCCATTCACGCCGGCCAGGAGCCGGACCCGGTGACCGGCGCGGTCGTCCCGCCGATCTACCAGACGTCGACCTACAAGCAGGACGGGGTCGGCGGCACAAGGAGCGGTTACGAGTACTCGCGAACCCGGAATCCCACCAGGACCGCGCTCGAGGAGTGCCTGGCCGCCCTGGAGAACGGCAGCCGCGCGTTCGCGTTCGCGTCGGGGATGGCCGCCGAGGACTGCCTGTTGCGTGTGCTGTGCAAGCCGGGCGACCACGTGCTGATCCCGACCGACGCCTACGGCGGAACCTACCGGCTTTTCTCTAAGGTCCTCGCCCGGTGGGGGATCGGATACGACGCCGTCCCGCAGACCGACGTCCAAGCGGTCCGCTACGCGCTGCGCGGCCGCCAGACGCGGCTCGTATGGACCGAGACCCCCACGAACCCGCTGCTGTCGGTCATCGACCTAGCCTCGCTCGCCGAGACAGCGCATGAGGCCGGGGCGCTGCTCGTCGTCGACAACACGTTCGCCTCTCCCTACTTGCAGCGGCCGCTCGACTTCGGCGCGGACGCCGTGGTGCACAGCACGACCAAGTACATCGGCGGCCACTCTGACGTGGTAGGCGGCGCCGTGGTGCTCCGTGACGCCACCTATGCCGACGACATCGCGTTTACCCAGAACGCCACGGGCGCCGTCGCCGGCCCCTTCGACTCGTGGCTCACCCTCCGCGGGATCAAGACGCTCGCGGTGCGGATGGACCGGCACTGCGCGAACGCGGCCAAGGTGGCCGACATGCTGGCAGACCATCGCGCCGTGAGCCAGGTCTACTACCCCGGCCTCCCCAAGCACCCTGGCCACGCCATCGCCGCCACCCAGATGCGCGACTTCGGGGGTATGGTGTCGTTCCGCGTCGCCGCGGGCGCGGCCGAGGCCGTTGCCGTGTGCGGCCGGGCCAGGCTGTTCACGCTCGGGGAGTCGCTGGGTGGCGTGGAATCGCTGATCGAGCATCCGGCCAGCATGACGCACGCGTCTGCCGCCGGGTCCGTGCTCGAGGTGCCGGACGATCTGGTCAGGCTGTCGGTCGGCCTGGAGGACGCCGACGACCTGATCGAGGACCTGCGGCAGGCGCTATCCGGGGACTAGGAGGCGCTGATCGAGTACGAGTTGACCTGGAATTTCTCGTTCACCCCGCCGGTGCTCGCGATCTCCCAGCCATAGCCGATCGACTCCAGGGTGCTGTTCTTTGACAGGTATCCGTGGTTCTCCAGCCAGGTGAGCATCGACAGGATGTCCACGCTGCCGGACTGCTCGTCGCCTGTCAGCTTCCAGACCAGCTCCGAACCGAACTGGCACAGGTACCAGTGCTGCACCGGGACCCCGCCCGATCCGCCGAACGTCGCACTCGGGCCGCTGCACGCGCCGTTGTCAGCGAAGTCATGCTGGATCATGACCTCGTTGCTTCCGCCGTTCAGCCAGATGTCGTAGGCGGCCCAGGCGCTAGTCGCGCCGGTGGCGTTCATGTTCTCAGAGAACGAGCTGTACAGGGATGAGAAGGAAGACAGCGCCCGGCCGTAGTTCGAGCCAGAGCTTGGGTAGGACACCACAGCGGTATTCCCGGACGGCATGTTTGCCATCACCCACCAGTTACCCGGGTTGTCCGCGTACAGCGTGGACTGCCAGCCCGAGATCGGCGCCCACACATTGTTGCCGACAGAAGGATTCCCGCTGGTCCCCTCGATCTGCGGGTAGGAGTATGGCCCGCATTCTCCCTTTTGCGCTGTCGTAACGCAGGCCGCGCCGGTGCCGCCAGTGGTTGGTGACGGGGTGCCGCTGCTGGTTGGTGATGCCGACGCGGAGGCCTTCGGGTCCGCTGACCGTGACGGCACCTTTACCCCGGTAGCGGTGCTCACCGGTGACGGCGATGCGGTAGTAGGGCTCTGCGAGAGGGTGGCCGCCCCACCCACGTCGTTCCCTGCCGCCGGAACCGAGCTACATCCGGCAAGTGCGGCGATCACGAAGACGCCCGGACCGATGAACTTCCACTTACCCATCCCACTGTCCCCCGCCCCTGTAACGCGTAACGAACCTCAGTCCTCTTGGTTAACCTCTGTCCCCTGGTCAGTAGGGCTGAGGTTACCCCGTTCCCTGCGATCAACGCCGGGAAACGTAACCGCGGCCCGACTCCGGTACGCCCGACTCCGGTACGCCCGACTCCAGTCGGTCGCGCGTGCATGCGGTCGCATAGCACCAGACCATGGCGCGAATGAAGAACTTCTTAACTTTTATCGCTGCAGCTTGATCGCGCTTGGCTGGTATTTTTGTTTCGGTTCGGCAACTATCGAGTGCGCGCGGCTGGAGGTTATACAGTGCAGGTATCGCCTGCTAGAGGCCGGCGTAAGCGGCATGCCGCACGGCGCGTGTTCTCCCTGGTGCAAGACGTGGCATCAACAGAAATACGGGGGTTCTGTTTATGCGCGCCTACGTTATCAACCTGGCCAGGTCGGCCGACCGCCGGAAGCACATGCAAGCTGAACTCGGGAAAACCCCTATTGAATATGAAATTGTTGAAGCCGTCGATGGGCACACACTTGATTTCAGTGATCCCGCGACCAATTCGGCCGTAGCACCTGCGGTACTTGCCACTAAATTGTTGCTGCCAAACCAGATAGCAAACGCTTTGAGTCATCTGCGGGTCTATCAGCAAATCCTGGCAGCGGGGGAGGATCATGCGATAGTACTGGAGGATGATGTCGTTTTGCCGGCGGACCTTGGCCCCCTCGCGGACGCCCTCGCGGAGCAGTTGACGGAAGCCGAGGTTGCGCTGCTGAACTTCGACAGCGCAGAACCCTGCAGGTTGACTCCGGCTAGATCCGTGCCGCTGCCGTCCTCGCGGTCGCTGATGTTGCCTATCGACATAAATCAGCCGGTGAGCGGCGCCGCCTACATAATTACCCGTAAAGCATGCGAGCGCTTGACGGAACAACTGTTGCCGATCAGGGCCCGGGTTGACGACTGGGCGCAGCGGTACAACGAGGGGATGCTGGACCGGGTTCGATGTGTCGTCCCCCTGGCGGTTACCAAGAGCCCGCTGTTCGGATCCACCATAGAGCGGCACCGGCCGCGAAGCATGACGGCCCTGACCCTGTCGCTGCTCACGCGCCATGATCCAGGGTTCTGCCGCAAGATAATCGCGTATCGACGTCAGCGAATTTGGCGCAGATGGAACCGGGTGCAGATTGTGGACATGCGGTACATAAACCAGCCATCCAGGCTGGACTAGAGCTGGCCTAGACGGGCGCGCGGCCGTGGCCCGGGAGGAGTCCTGGGCTACGGCCGCGCATCAATCAAGCAGGGCTCGCCTTAGTGAGCCGCAGGCTCCTTCGTGCTTGAGCTCGCCGGCGTGACCGACTTGCCCTTGTACTTGAGGGCGAACCACGCACCGACCGCGAACACGACACCGACAATCAGGGTGCCGGCCGCGCGCAGCGGGTGGTGCCCGCTCGAGTGCGCGACATGACCCATGAAGCCAGGCAGGGAGCCCGCGGGCTCGGCCAGGTAGATGATGCCCGCCACGATGAACACGACCGCGATGACGCCAAGGACCACCGCGGATGCAGTCCGGCCCGAGGAGCTGCCGGAACCAGTCGAGGGACTCACTTGTCCTCCTCTTTCTTTACTCACCTTGCCGCCGCGCTTGGTACGCCGGGCTCTTGTGGTGCTGTGAGGGAATCTGTAGCGGCAAATCTACCGCTGACGTCTGGCGCCGCGTGTCCGAAGGAAGTCACTTACTACATATTCACCAAGATGTTCCGGTGCTGCCCGGAGGACACGACCGCCGTTCCGCCTTGCAACATTGTCCACGAAGGCACTCAGCCGGTCGTCGTCGGCCAGCATGAAGATGTTCA
>DATMKQ010000399.1:0-30727 GCA_035571275.1 Trebonia sp. | reverse complement strand
GCTTACCTGGCATCATTGGCGGCGCACCACCATGGGCACGTCGCCACCTTCGACAAAGGACTCGCGGCAACCTATCCGGACTTCGCGGTGCTGATCGGTTAACGTCTTTCTGCATTCAGTGCATGGATGGCTTCTTCGACGGCTTGCCGGTCGGCGAGGTCGGTACCTCGCTCGACAAGGGCTGCCGTGATTACTCTGGCGGGGCCCCCAGGCGGCGCGATCGTCGAAGGCGTCCTGGAATTCGAGGAGGCGGGGGTCGACCGCCTCGACCACGGGTGCGATCCATCGGAGTCGGTACCGCGTTGCGTGAGGGCGAAGGTCAGCCACTGCCGGAGGGTGCCAGGGAGGGCCTGGCGCTGTCTAGGGCAGCACACGTTCGCTGTCCCGGCCGCACACCTCCATGCATAGCTGGTGTTCGACTGCACGTTCGCCTATGAGTCCGCGCAGAAATAACACGCAGATTTCTTGGGCTCAGTGCCGCGCCGCATCTGGCCCGCAGGCAACCTCAATCCCGGTGGTTACACTACTGCCTGCTTCTTCCTGCACCAAGAGCAAGATAGAACGTAGTGCTGAAGGGTTGACCGGCCATGACCGGTAAACCCTTCAGCACAATCGGAAATTACGCCTGGACACCTTTGAATGTGCGCCAGATCCCTCCTCGGCGGACGATCATCAACGTAGCCGGCAACGTCAGGTGTCCCGCGGTGGGAACTGACGTGTTATTTCTGCGCGGGCCCTATGGCACCGTTCAGCCATGCCTGACCGAGCCAGCCGCTTGCCCACACTTCGGCCTGCAGTGGATCGGCCAAGCCGGTGAGCGCCTGCGAGCGCCCGACATGCTAAGCCGAGTGCCGGGATTGGAAGCGGATGACCGTGACGGTTTCGTCATGGTGGATGACCGACGCCGGGAATGACGAGCCGAAGGAGTCGGCGATCCAGGCGGGATCCCAGGCCCCGCGCCGCAACAGCGTGTTGTCGGTGCCGCTCGGTACCGCGGTTTGCACGAGGAACAACTCCGGTGCGATCCGCAGGCCCTCGATGATGGCCAGTGAGAGGTCGGGCACGGTGTACTGGCGCCACAGGTCGATGTTGACGACGGCCTCGAACGTTGCGTCGTCGTGCGGGGTGTCGATGCCGAGCAGGTGCAGGTTCGTCGCAGACGCCGGCAGCGCGTGGTCGTAACGGGTCTGGTTATCGGGCAATCCGAGCCCCGCGCCGATCCACAGCAGGCGGCGCTTGCCGCGCAGCGCGGGTATGCGTGCGCTGACGTCCGCGGCCGAGGCCCCGAGCCCGTGCAGGCACGCCAGTTGGAGCGCCGACTCGTAGTGCGCGATCTTCTGCTCGATGCCGCCGTTTACCTCGCTGCCAAGCAGTTCGACGTCGAAGAACGGGTGCTTGCGCTTGACCCGTTCCAGGTTGCGCTCGCCCATGCGCCAGTTGCCCGCGAAGTCGCGGAAATGCGGAAGGTGCACGCAGACGGCGTCGCGGTCGTAGGCGAACCCGCCGCGTCGGCCGTGAGCGAGAAAGAGCCGGTAGCCGAGCTCGATGTCCTCGTGGCCCCACGTGACGAAGGACTCGTCGAAACCGCCGAGCGAGCGGAACAGTTCGCGGTCCACCGACATGTTGTGGGTGTAAGCGCACATCCACGGGGCGCGGTGGATACGGAGGTCGACGATATCGACGTCGTGCGCGTGCGCATAGCGCAGGTCATCCTCGTGGGCTGGCAGCCCTTCACCGATCTGCCCGTCATTCATGACCCGGCGCAGCCGGTCCCAGCCGAGTTCCAGGCGCCGCCCGAGCAGTGTTGTGCGCCCCTTATCGCACGCGCCGAAGTCGAGGTGACGCCGCACCAGCGACGGCAGCGCCCAGGAATCACCGTCAAGGAACAGCACTCTCGGCGCGGTGGCGCGCTCGGCGCCGGCGTTGCGGGCCGCCGCCCGCCCGCGGCCGATCTCCAGCCGCACGCAGGAGGCGTCGATTTGCTGATGCTTGTCGACGACGAGGGCAACAGGCTCCGCGGAGCCGTCATCGACCACGATGACCTCGAACTCACCGCGGTCGGCAGTCTGGCGTTCCAGGGAGGAGAGGACTTCGTCGAGCGCTCTGGCCCCGTCCCGAACCGGGATCACGACGCTCAGACGCGGCCCACGGCTGTCGGCGGGCGGGCTCACAGCGGCACCGCACTGGGTCCGAGCAGCTGCGGATAGCGCACGCCTACCTGGCTGCGCACCTGGTCGAGTGTCCTGAGCACCGCAACAGTCGCGCTCAGCGGCACCAGCGGGCTTTCCGTGAGCCCGTCACGACGGCAGCGCATCACCTCGGCTGCCTGGGACGCGAGCCCGTGGCCGGTATACGGGGCGGACACCTGCTCGGCTAGGCGTCGGCTCTGCCAAAGGTCGAAGCCGGACGCGGCGTAGAAATGGCCGAGCTGGATCATCCCGTTGGTTCCGCAGATGACCGCGCTTCGCGGTGTCTCGCAGACAATTGAGCAGGTAAGCATCGCGAGCGCGCCGCTGGCATGGCTGAGGGTGAATGCCGTCGCGGCGTCGACGCCCTGAGGCGTGAGGGTGGCCGCCGCGGTCACCGCCGTCGGCGTGCCGAGCACGAGATGGGACAGCGCGGCAAGGTAGACGCCAATGTCGAGCAGCGCGCCGCCGCCCAACGCGGGATCACGCAGTCGGTGCCGCGGATCGTCTGATCCCGTGAAGCCGAAATCGGCCACGACGAGCCGGGGCTCGCCGATCGCCCCGGCCGCGATCATCTCGGTCATCTTCCTGATGGCGGGCAGGCACAAAGTCCACATCGCCTCCATCAGGAACACACCGTGGCGCTGTGCCCGGTCCGCCAGGTCGGCGGCCTGCGCGGCGTCCAGCGCCATGGGCTTCTCGCACAGTACCGACTTCCCGGCTTCCAGCATCAAGCTGGCCGCCGGATGATGGGCCACATGCGGCGTGGCGACGTAGACCACGTCGACCTCGGGGTCCTCCGCGAGCTGGGCCCAGCTCCCGTAGCGGCGGGGAATGCCGTGCAGGTCGGCAAACGCGCACGCCCGTTCCTTGCTCCTGGACGCCACCGCGGTGAGCTCCGCTCCCTCCAGTGTGCGGATGTCTTCCGCGAACATCCCGGCGATCCGGCCCGTCGCCAGGATGCCCCACCTGGTGGGGCGGGTGGTGGTCACAGCTGCTCCGTCACGCGTGCGCTTTGGCGAGCCCGGCGGCCAGGTCCAGGCACCGTCGCACGTATGCCGGTGCGGCGGCTATCACCGGATGGGGGTCGCCTTCGCCGCAGTACTCAACGCACAGCGCGGGTACTCCACCGAGCTCGGTCAGCTTGGTCATCCACGCCACGTTGTCGATGTACCCGTGCGCCGTGTCGACCGTGAAGTTTGGCTGGCCGTCGCCCGGGAGGCAGTTCTTCATATGGAAGTAACCGATCCGGCCCGCCAGTGTGTCAAGAATGGCCGGATCCCGTTCCGCCTCGCCGAGGATGTACGTGTTGCCCGGGTCCGGGTTCGCCACCACCGCGGGATCCGGGACCATGGCGAGCATCCGCGCCGTAGCCGCGACCGTGTCATGGACCGCGGCCGGGTGTGTTTCCACGGCGATCCGGACGCCATGTTCTGATGCGACCCGGGCCAGCTGCCGGTAGGCGTCGGCGGCGAGCTCGTAATGACTGCTCGAGGCGGCAGCGCTGCCGTTGAGCCGCCAGTCGGCCGGGTCGCGGACCAGGGCACCCGCCCAGCCATTCACCAGCGATATCCCGTGCCGCGCGCAGGCCCGGATAACCCGCTCGACTACCTGCAGCGAATGTGCTCGCAGCTCTGGGTCGTCGTCAGTGAAGGCCCCGATGTAGTCGACGCAGCGCACCTGGACGCCGTGCCGGGCGCCGAGGGCCACGGCATCATCGAGCTCCTCCTCGACTCGCTCTTGGTCGTAGTGCCATGTCACAAGCTCGATGCCATCCCAGCCGGATTCTCGGGCGATCGCGAAGACGTGATCGAGCGGGTAGTAGCGGAACGAATAACTGTGCAGGAAAAGCTCCATGGATCCTCCAGGGAGTGCGGGTCATGACGGGGTGGTGGCGGAGGCGAGAGTTAGCGGACGTCCGGCGGCGGCGCTACGCTGCAGGGCGGTCAGAATGGCGAGATCACGCAGCCCGCGCTCGGCGCTGACCTGTTCGGGCACCGGTGCGCCGTCCATGCAGGCCGCGAACTGCCGGTACTGCTCGACGTACGGGTCGACGTCGCGGACACTGACCACGCGGCGTCCGGTGTCGTCGCATAGCAGTACGCGACCGCCGCCGTTCATGTTCCAGGCGCTGCGGACGACCAGAGTTCCGGCCGAGCCGATCACGGTATACCGCGACTCGATGTTGACCGGTTCGGTCAGGAAGGAGACTTCCAGGTGCAGGTGGCGGTGGCCGGGGAAACGGACAGTGGCTTGCGCGTGCAGTTCGGTCAACACCGGGTCGTCGGCCGGGTATGAAGTAGCCTCGCATTCCTCAGGGAAGCAGCCGAAGAGGTCGATCGCGGTGACGACCGGGTAGATCGCGAGATCGCCGAGGCAGCCGAGGCCGCTCTCTGCCCGCCGCATCCGCCAGTTGTCGCCTTCGTGATGTCCGAGGAAAGCACCGATCATGCTGCGCGGCTCACCGATCGCGCCGGAACTGATCAGTGCCGCGGCCGCCCGATTGTGCGCGTTGTACTTGGACATGTAACCGACCACGGCGACCCCGCCGCTCGCGCGCGCGGCGGCGACGATGCTGGCGCCTGCCTCGACCGTGTCGGCAAGCGGCTTGTCCACCAGGACGGCCAGGCCGGCGGCCAGCGCGCGCGATGCGAGCGGGGCGTGACTGGCGTTCGGGGTTGCGATGTGCACGGCATCGAGCCCGGAGGCGAAGAAGTCGTCCGCGTCGCCCGTGGTTAGCGCGTCGGGAAACCCGGCGCGCACTGATCCGAGCGCTTCGGCGCTCGGATCAAGCACAGCCGTGACAGTGAACACGTCGCTTACGGCGGTCAGTGCCGGCAGCAGTGCTGCCTGGGCGAGAAAGCCGGCTCCGATGAGGCCGATGCGGTATCTCATGCAACCATCCCTTCGGCTGGCATCCCTTCGCCCGCAACCCGCACGAGAAGCGCGCGGTTTTCCAGCGACGCGCAGGTGGCACGGGCAATGCTGGCCTGGTGGTGGTTCAGGGCACGCAGGGCGGCACCGAGCGCTTCATCGCCTGTCCGCACGACCGGGGGCTCCTGGTGCACCACCGCGACGACCCCGAGCCGGCTCTCGCCGTGGACCGCTTGGTAGGAATGGTGGTTCCACCGGCTACCGGCGTGCACCTCCCACCGGAGTCCGGTTAGTTCAGTCAGCCGGGTCGCGGTTACGCCGGGCGGACCGCTGATGTACCAGACGAGGTGGGCACCGGCCAGTCCGGTCCGCGCGGTCAGCCATTGTGCCGCCGCGCGCGTCACGCCATCGCTGTGTACCATCGTCTCGGCGCACTCCGGATGCGCGTTCAGCAGCATCTTGTACTTGCGAACCGCTGGGTGGCTGGTGAACACGATTCCCGTACGGATTCCCAGGCAGGCGGTGAATACGGCCGTCGCGTACATGACCGTCATCGCGGCGGCCAGCGACTCGGCGGTGCCGCAGGCCGGGGCCACCATCCCGGCGGGCAGCACCCCGGCAAGGTCCAGGCGCCGTGCCGCCGGGTCGGCGGCGGGACAGGTACGATCGCCATCCGTCCTGACTTCGGACCAGATGGGACGATGGGGCCTGCCCCCCAGTCCCTGCCGCAGTGCCTGCAAGGCCCAGAGTCGTATGCCTTCCCCGGCCCACGCGGGCAGCACGACATCGAGCCTGAGCTCGAGAGCGAGGGGGATCGCGCGGGCCAGGGCGGCAGCACGACGACCCACTTCGTATGCCATCTCGGCGAAGGAGGCGTAAGCGGCGCGGAAACGGCGCGTCCCGATGGCGGCGCCGGCCAGCGCGAACGGAACAGAAAGGGGCGCTCCGAACAGCGCGTTCACCCTCGTCTTGGGTGTGAGTGACAGCCCGCCTGGCACCGTGGCCGCACAGATCGGGTGCGGAATGCCCGCGCGGGACCCCCAGGCCAGGCTGATCACATGGGCGAGGAGTCGCGTCTCGTACGTCTGCCCCGATGCCGAGATGGTGATCGCGGCAGCCTCGTGACGGCAGGCGGCAGCGGCGAAGACACGGGCCAGCGAGGGCGCGTCGAGCGTGTCAGCCACAGTCAGCCGGCCCGGCGGACCGGCACTCTCGGCGACTGCGCGCGCCGCGAAAGCCCAGCCGCCGGTGGCGGCGATCAGCAGCCCGTCGCGGCCTGGCGGCGTCCACTGTGCCTGCGCGAGTCGCTGCTCAACTCCGTTCCAGGGCACGGGTGTGACCCAGCCCAGGCACGGCTGCCCGTCGTCGGCCGACAGTGTCAGCGCGGCTCGGGCCATCGGCGATGACGGCTCACCCCGGGCCGCGGCAACCAGCCCCTCCCAGAGCCCGTCAGCGCCGCCGGCCATCACCGCTCCCGGGTACATGCCCCTTGCAGCAAGTCAACGAGCGGCTGCCGCAGCGTGCAGTTCTCTAGCCGGAATGAGCGCATCATGTCGTCGATCTCGTCGTCCGTCATGTTCCTGAAGAGCTCGCCGAACTCAGGCTGCAGCGCCCCGGCGAAGAGGATCTCGGGTATCGTCCGGCGGATGAGGAAGTCGCGGCCGAACGGGAAGGGCTGGAAGTCAGGGAATTCGCGGTCGAACAGCTCCTCGACAGGCCTCATTACGGCCATGATCTGATCACGCCTGCCGCCCCACTCGTCGACCCCGAGACGCTTCTTCTTCTCTAGCACTGGCCGGATACGCCGCATCCACAAGCTGTCCGGATCGACATTGACAGGCGCACATATGCCGATGTCCTTGTATGGCCAGTAGGCCCAGCTGGCCGAATTCTTGAAATAGATGTCTAGCTGGTCGCCGAGCAGGGTGAGCCGCTCAGATTCGGTCACAGGATCGCCCGTGAGAACGACGTTGAATTCACCGACGAAGATAGGTGTCCTGGTGCGTCGCATGTACTCGCTGCGCTGGAAGAACCCGCGCTCCACCGCCGCCTTGTCGAAGTACTGGTCCCTGGAATCGCCGGGTCGCATGGCACCATATTCGCGTGTCTCGCCGTCGGTCGATTCCCAGAACTGTGTCAGGTGCGTGTAGCCGGGATAGCGGCTATCTTGCATGAAGGCGGGCGGCGGATAGTCATGAAAAGAGTAGATCACATTCGGCAGTGACGCACCGAGCATTTCGAATTCGTGAGAATACCGGTTGCCTTCAAGGATAATAATGTGTTCCGGGTCCACGTCTCTGATCTGTTCCACCAGACGGCGGAAGAACGGCCCGACGACGGTCCCGGTCGGATCGGCCGGCTCATTCATTGGGTTGTAGGCGGCTATCCTGGCATCGTGGCGGTAGCGGGTGGCGATCTCGCGCCATAGATTGACCACGCGGTCCTGGAAATTCCGGTGCTGCCAGAAAGTCGTCGTGGGCGTCGGGTTGTCGCAATGCCAGTCCTGGTTCTGCCAGCCGGGCACCGAGTGCAAGTCGATAATCGTCCGGATGCCGTGATTCCCGCACGCAGCGATTGCCCGGTCAAGGTGCCGGAATCCCGACTCCTTGATCTCGAAAGGGCGGTCGTCGTCCTCGAAGAGCCGGTAGTGTACAGGGATTCGCACTACGTTGAAGCCCAGCCGCCCGATGAGCGCCGCATCGGGGTCGTCAAAGAAATGCGTACAGAAGCGCTCGAAGAAGAAATCGCCCCGCTCCCGGCCGAGCACGCTGGTCACAGCCTCTCGCTGTCCCTGCTCGTGGCCTGGATATCCGGTTATCCAGTTCTCCATATTGAGCCATCCGGCGATGCCGATCCCGCGCAGCCGCACAGGCAACCCGCCGTCGGTGATCTCGTCGCCGTCGGTCTGCAGGATACAGGTCACGGATTCTTCTGCCATGGGCTCAGGATGGGCAACGGGGGCGCGCGCAGTCAAGTAAAGACGGGCCTGGACCCAACCGTTGTTTCGGCGTGGCCGGTCCGCGCGACCGCGCCGATCGAAGCGCCTTGAAATTTCCATCCGATCACCGTCTCGGGGGTGGCCATCTGCTATCAGCGGAAGGCTGGGTGTTGACACTGTCCGTGGTGCGTCGTAGGCTCCAGCGAGCCCCGCCCCGGGGACATCTCAGCTGGCGGGTCCATGACGCATGATAACGACATGACGCATATTAAAGAAAAGCCCGAACTGGTGGTTCGCGAATGCATTTCCGTGTGGACTGGCGTTGGCAAATCGGGTTATGCGGCCAGGCTCCTGGCGGCCACTGCCGCTACGTGTGGCCTGTCAGCTAGGTATGTACACGCCGAAGATCTGCTGCACGGCGAACTGAGCTCGCTACGCGCCGAGGATGCGCTTATCGCTGTTTCCTGGAGCGGCCGTTCGCAGTCGGTCGTTGAGGTCATCTCACGTACGGATGCCGCCACGGTACTAATAACCGGGCCAAGGTCTGGCCTGTTGCCCTGCTTTCCTGATCACCTCATTGAATGTGAGCCCATCGCGGATACGCTGTTGACCGGTGTTCCCGCGGAGTCAGTCATGGAGACCCTCAGGGTTGGTTATTCGCTTATAGCGCGAGCGACAACCGCGGCGGAACGCCGTGTATGCTTGCGGATCGGCCATCCGCACGGCGCGCTCGGTGACGCGATCAGGCAAGCGGACACGGTTAAGCAAGGCGCCTGAATAGCGCGGCGGAAACGCGCCAGTTCCTTAGCTTCCCTGGACCATGCTGTACATCGACCATTGCGTCGTGCGCATGCGCCGAGGCTGCCGCAGCACGGTCAGGACCGCTGCTCCGATATCTGATGGCCGCAAGTAGGTGTCCAAGACGGGGTCCCCGTCAGTCCGGCCGTTTCCGATGGCGAACTCGGTGTGCACCGCGGCGGGACAGATCACGGTCACCCGGATGCCGTCGGGGCGTACTTCGCGGTCGAGTGACCCCGCCAGCCCGACCTGAGCGAACTTGGTCGCGGCGTAGACCGCTTCTTTCGCGCCGCCTCGCAACCCCGCGACCGAAGCGATGATCACGATGTCACCACCGTCGGCCTGGTCACGAAACTGCCGGACTGCCGCCCGTACCGCCCACAACGTGCCCTCGACGTTGGTGCGGAGCATGGCTCGCAGCTCGTCGTCGGTACCGTCCAGGATGCCGCCGTACCGGCCGATTCCGGCGTTGATCACGATGCTGTCCAGGCGGCCAAAGTGACCGGCTGACGCACCGACCAGACGGGTGGCGCTCTCCGCCTCCCGCACGTCGCCGGGGACCGCGAGCACCTCCTTGTCGCCGTATTCGCAGACCAGCTCCTGCAGTTGGCGGGCCCGCCGCCCTTGCACCGATACCTTGGCCCCGGCGTCGATGAGCAACCGAGCCGTCGCGGCCCCGATGCCGGAACTCGCTCCGGTGACGGCGACGACCGTTCCGTTCAGGTCGCGGCATTCTGTTGGCATGAAAGGACCTCCGCTAGTGGCAGTTTCTTGGCTCGCGGGCAGGGGGGTGCCACTCGTCCCTGAGCCACGCGTGGACCAGGCTCGCGGCAGCCGGCAGGGCCTCGACGTGAACGTCGGCCGCCCGCAGTGCGCTGACGGGATGCTCGGTACCGACGGCGATGACGGCGCAGCCGGCCGCCTTGCCAGCCAGTACGCCCGCGGGCGAGTCCTCAACGACCACGCAGTGGCGGGGATCGACGCCAAGCTCGCGGGACGCGAGCAGGTAACCGTCCGGGGCGGGTTTGCACCTCGCCACATCCTCGCCGTAAACCTGGACCGGGGGCAGCGGAAGCCCCACGCGGCCGAACATTTCTCGCACGTACCAGGCCGAGCCCGAGCTGACGATCGCCCACCGATCGGCGGGCAGCGAGCCGAGCAGGCTGTCCGCACCTGGGACGGCGGGCACGGCGACCTGACAGCTTCGGGTCAGCGTGTCAAGCGCCTGCCGTTCGGTATCCGGGTTTAGATGCGGAGCCACCTCACGGACTGTGTCCTCCGGACGCCGTCCCGCGCAGGCCGCCAGCACCGTTGCGACGTGCAGTCCGTGAGAGCGCGCCCATTGGCGCCACACCGACTGATGCGCGGCCGTCGAATCGAGGAGCACGCCGTCCACGTCGAGAAGCACTACGCGCCGGGTGTCCATCAGGTCGCGTCCCTGGTCCGGACGGGACCCGCGGCGCGCTGCCGGATACCGAAAAGCAGATGCCGCGGGATTCCTGAACTGCTCAGGCCCGAGCGCCGGCTGCCAACAGCGTTGCCCGCGACATGGGCGAGCTGGCTGTCCAGCCCGTCGCGCAGGCTGGCCCAGTCGTCAGGCACCCGCCCAGGCAGGTCCGGCCGGTGGCGCCATTCGCCAGCTGCGGCCGCTGTCGACCACCAGCGCAGGACCCGGGTCAGGGCGCCCGCCGCGACGGCAAGCTCACCAGCGTCCTGGCCGGCTACGGCGGCAGCGGTCTCGGGCTCGGCCGCGACGGCGGAAAGGACCCCGGCGAGCACGCCCAGCTGCGACGGGTTGACCAGCACACCCATCGCGCCATGGCCGTCTTGGTCGCTGGCGTCGACATGGACCTCGTGCCAGCCGTGCGATTGCTGCCAGACCAGGCCACGGACGCCAGGCGGAAGCAAACCGACCGATGCCAGCGCCCGGACCAGCCAGGCGTGATCGTATCCCCACCGCAGCTGCTGTCCCCGGGTGGCGGCTGGCGTTTGCCTGGCCTGGTCGGCTGCCTGCACCTGGCGCACGCTCAGGACCGGACCCAGCTTGGCGAGCGCGGCCAGTGCCAGCATGTCTTCGGTGCTGGCCCGGGGTGTTGTGGCGCAGAACATGCGACCGCCGCCTGCGACCCAGCTGAGTACCGGCTCCATCCGCACGAGCAAGCCCACGATGCGTCCGGTGACCAAGCTGCCGTGGGAGGTGACGCTGAGCAGATCGTAATACCCGTCACGCCACGGACCTGGCAGACGGGTGCCGGCCGGCCGCCGTGGCAGCGGAGGCGAGCGCCAGGAACCCAAGTCAGCCACTGGCACGATATCCGGGCAGGCCGCGATCGCCGTCGGCTCCGCTTCAAGCACCGACACCAGTGCCTCAGCGCCGCCGGCCGGCAGGGCACTGTCGTCGTCGAGGAGCAGCAGATAGCGCTGACGCAGCGGAGAGCACGCGGGCAGCGACGCTAGCAGGGCAAGAGCGTGGTTGCGGGTCCGTGCTGGCGATCGCGTGGCCCCGGCTGGCATCGGGGCGGTCGTCGTCACCTCGCACGCACATCCGAGACGGGCCGTAGCCGACCGGATTGCCGTCACATCGTCGGCGGGCAGGCCGTCCGCTGCCACGATCACCGCAACGGGCAGCCCGGATAGCCGCGCTGAGGCGGTGACGGTTTGCAAGGCCGCGAGCATGCTGGCAGCCCGCGCCCCGGTTGGGTCCGTGCACGTCGGCACGACCAGGGTGACGCCTAGGGGCGCTTGCGAACGCATCGACACTCGCGGCGGCTCCGCCGGGTCGAAGCCGAACAGATCCGCCGGTGATGCTGGCAGCCACTCACCTGCCGACTGTCTTGCCGCAATTCCGGGTGCGGCGCCCGGCCTCGTTGCTGGCGCCGTCATGGCGGTGACTCTCCGGCGAGCGCGGGCGGCCGGCCGGTCACCGGCCCGGCGTACGGCCCCGGGCGCCTCATGTCGATGACGGCGCGCCAGGCCGGGGCACCACCGATGGTCCCGTTCGCGGCCAGCTCCGTCGCCGTCGTGGGCAGCGCATCGAGCGTTATCACGTGACTAACCAGGCGTCCCAGGTCCAGCGCAGGTTCCGGAGCGGTACACAGGTCGCGGGCGGCGACCAGGTCGCTGTGACGGCCCCCGCGCGTCCCGCACAGCACCACAGGCACGCCGGACGGACTGACAGCCTCCTGCCGCGCGGCGGCCGAGCGGATGGCGGTGGCATTCACTGTCCCGCCGTTCCCAAGTCGCAGCACGCTCCCCGAGGGGAAACCGCCGAACAGGTGTACGACGGCATCGGGCGCGAGAGCGGGCCATAGCCAGGCCGCCGCGTCCGGACCTGCCGCCCCTGCCAGCGCGATGACCGCGGCGTCGGCGCCGCGGTCATCGGTGCGGGCGCGGACAGCGGCGGCGAGGCCGCTTCCCCAGGGAAGCGTCTCATCCGGGGCGACGATTCCGCGCCTGACGGCGTCGTCAATGCGCCGCCTGGTCCTGGTCGCGACCAGGACAGTGGAGGCGTTCCTGAGGCGTGCGAGCATCACGTGGAGCATCCCCGCCACACCCGCACCCAGGACCAGCAAGGAGCGGCCGGCCAGATCGCCAAGCGCGTCCTGAGCCCGGATCACGCCGGCCAGCAGTTCGAGCAGCACCCATTCGCTGCGGCCCGCTTCGGGCAGCTTGATCACCTGTCCCCTGGCGATAAGCCCGAGATCGCCGATGAAGACGTCGCGGAACACCCCCGGCACGTCGTGGCCGAGCTTGCCGTAGCCGTCCTCCGCGCCGTTCGGGTTCAGGCCCACGACGTCCCCGACCGCGAGAGAGCCGGCCACCGCGGCGCCGACCTCAGTGACGCGCCCGACGCACTCGTGGCCAGGCACGCCTGGCTCGCAGGCGCGCTCGCCTCTCAGGATCTGCAGGTCCGTGCTGCAGATCCCGGCGAACGCCACCTCGACGGCGAACTGTTCGCGGCCGCATAGGGGGCGCGAGCAGCTGCGGACGGTGAGCGTCCCGCTGCCCACAGGCTTGACCGTCTCGCGGGTCACGTCGCGCCTGGCGTGTGCATAAGCGGCAATGCCGCTGAGCGGGGAGATGTCCTGATCGTCAGGAAAGACCAGGAGGTCGTCGAAATCAGCATCACCCCAGCCGGTGAACCAGCCCGCATCCACGCTGGCGTCCCTGATGGCACTGCGCAGGGCGGCCAGCCACGGACCGCCCACGCCGTGCGCGAATCCACCCACGACGACAACCTTGCGTAGCCCGAGGTCAGCAGCGAGGGCCAGTATCCGCACCGCGAGCGGGCGGACGGCGGCGGCCAGCACACCGTTGGTGAACAAGTCATCTTCCCGTGCCGCAGACGCGATGAGCCTGGTGTTAACGCGCTCCGGGTCACCATCGGCGAGACGGCAGAGCGCGGAAGCCGCGAAGCCTCGCGGGTCCAGCCTGGCGGTCCGAATGGCGGCGCGTGCGACTGCCGGGCCGGACGCGTACGAGCACAGGTCGGCGACGGCACCGCATTCGCACCACGGCAGATCCATCGCGTCGAGCGCCGCCCGAGCTGCGGCATCCCCCGCGGCGGCGGCACGCCCGAGTCGGCGTGTGGCCGGCGCGCCGTCAGGCAGGATGCCGGGACGCGGCGGGCCCGCGGGGGTGTGCCCGCTCTCGCCGCCGAGTCCATCCGGGTCGAGGACCAGCCCGCCGGCGCCTGATGCGCTGACGTCAAAGACCTTGATCGCGACGCCGGTGCTCACCGTGACAATCGCGAATCGCCCATGTGCGCGGTAATGCCAGGCCGCCGCGGACACATCGTTGAGCACGAGCACCTCGGCCCACGGCATGCGGCGGAGGAGTTCACCGCGGATATCGAGCCCGGTCAGCGGAGCAAGCCACAATGTGCTCGCGTTCCTGAGCACGCCGTCGGTACCGACGACAGCGCCGATCGCGAGGGCCACGCCGCGACTGTCCGGCCGGGCGAGCCTGATTCGCTCGATTTCCGCGGCAAGTCGATCACAAAAAGTGCTCGCGGCTTGGCCAGGCGTCATGCCGGCGCAGCTGCGCGGGCTTGGCGTGCCGAACCGCAGGACGTCGCCGACCAGGCTGCCTGCCGCTTCGAGCGCGACTCTGGTCGTCGTACCGCCAACATCGACGGCTATCCCGACGCCGGTCATGGCAGCCGCACACATCGCCGGGCCGCCCAGGCATCGGCGCGCAGCCGCAACTGCTGGCAAGCGCGCTCGAGCAGCGGCAACTCGATCGCGGACAGCGGCTCGATGAAGCCACCGGATCCGATCCCGGTCGGCACGGCGAGATGCAAGTGACCGCCCTTGTGCGGCAGCACGTCGTCTCGCAGTCGGTGCCACAGCGCCACCGGATCGCAGCAAGCGTCGTACACCGGAAGCCCGGCGCGCTGCAGGAGGCCGATGATCCGATCGGCGTCCTCACGGGCGAGCCACCCCGTTGAGGTCGCGAGCTCGCAGGACAGGGCCATGCCAATCGCTACCGCTTCACCGTGGCGAAGCCGCCTGCCCGACGCGGTCTCCAGCATGTGCCCGAACTCGTGCCCGAAATCGGGAAGCCGCCGCAACTCGGTCTCACACGGGTTACGGACTAGATCGGTCACCATTGCCACGATCGACCGGTAGATAAGGTCGGTCACGGCCGGGCCGATCCGCCGCTCGAGCACTTCGTCATAGCCGTCTTCGATGAGCCCGAACAGTTCGCCGTCGCGAACCGCGGCGATCTTTATCATCTCGGCGAGCCCGCAGCGCAGTTCCGGGCTGGGCAAGGTATGCAGGAATCCGGGGTCGCACAGGCAGGCGGCTGGAGGGCGATACGCACCGAGAAGGTTCCTGTGCCCCTCGGCGTCCACGCCTACCTTGAAGCCCACTCCGGCGTCGACTAGGCCGACCAGGGTCGAGGGGATGCGGATGAACGAAGTCGCGCCGTGGTACAGGGCGGCGGCGAAGCCGACCGTATCCATGACAGTGCCGCCGCCTACCGCGATGATCCGGTCGTCTGGCCCGAGTCCGAGGCGCTCCGCGCGGGTAAGCAGCGTCCGGACGGTGGGCAGTACTTTCGTGGCGGGCGAGGCGTTCAGCGTGTCGACCTCGTAGCCGCGCACATGCCCTTCTCGCTGATACGTGCCGAGCAGAAAGCCAACCGCGGCGGTCGTGGCGGCGCTGTAGTCGTCCACCACCGCGAGGACCCGTGCGCCGACCGGGAGATGATCAGCAAGTGATGATCGCATCGGATCGAGGATTCCTTCGTTGATCACCACGGGGAAGGACATCGGCCGAACGCCGTGGACGATGCGTTGCGGTGAATCCGGCCGGCGCCGGGGCAGCGTCGTGGCCCGGGCCTTCCGCACCGGGGACCGGTCTGGACCAGTCGGCAGGGCCGACGGCCAGTCCCTGCTGATGACCGCAAGCAGCGCGAGGCGCAGTCGGCGCGCTTCGTCCGGGTCCGCCACGCCAGCCAGCTTTCGTCCCAGGCCACCGATGCCGGGCATACGGGCAGCGAGCGCGCCGATGGCGTCGGCCTCGGCGCGACTGACTGGCGCGGCGCGGGCCAGTGAGTCGGCGTCTGCCAGCGCGACGACCCGCTGAACAAGCAGTGCCACCGGCTCCCCGGCGAGAGTGGTGTGCCATCCTCGGAGCAGAACGTCGGCCAGTGCGGCCAGGTTGGTGATGACCTGCACCACTGTCGTATGCCTGCGAAATATCGCTGCCGCTAGCGTGGTGATCTGCACCGTGTGTGGATCGCCGGATGTGACGAAGGCATCGTGGCGGGCCAGGCGGGCACTGATAGCCGCCCGCACGACGGCTTGCACGGCGTCGAAGCCGCGATCGCGGCATGGCAGCTGCATCCGTGTCACGGCTCTGAGACCGTCGGCTGGCCGGTTCGCGTCAAGTGCTTCCCACAGCGCATGCTCGGCCGGCGCTGGCTGCGGGCTCGATACCAGGAGTACCGCCGTGGGGCCTCCGCACGCTCGCACCACGGCCGCGGCGATGGCGGCCGGCATGTCCGGGACGAAATCCAGGCAGTACTCTGCCACCGTTGCCGCGTCGACGCTCAGGTGCCGTTCAGTCAGTGACAGATCAGTCAGCGGTTGCCCTTCTTCTGGCAATCGTCAGCTCCCTTCTTGTGAGTGCACTGAACCGGACACGGCATAGCCGGGGGCAGCGGCGTTTTTGCTGCCGTCACTGGCGTCGCGGACAGCAGGGGCGAGCACCACGATGCCGGCGACGAGCGCGGCAGGGATACCGAGGGCTACCGTCAGCCCGGCAGCCTGCGCCACAACGCCGATCAGCGCCGGACCCACGAAAATCCCGGTGTAGCCGACCGACATCACCCGTGCGAGCGCACTGCTGCTCGGTATGCCGGGCTTGTTCCCCGCGGCGCTGAAGGCGATAGGGGCGATAGCCGCCATGCCGAACCCAAAGAGCCCGAAACCCGCGATGGCGACGGCGGGACTCGGCACGAGCAGGGCGATAGCCAGCGAGACCGCGGCCAGTGCAGCGCCGGCGCGCACTGTCGCTACTGCCCCGAGCCTCGCGATGACACGGTTTCCCCCGAGCCGGGTGACCGCCTCCATGAGCGAGAACCCCGCATACGCGAGCGCCGCCGTTCCCGCGGTCGTCCCGAGCGTGTCGCGCATGAACAACGCGCTCCAGTCCGCCATGGCGCCTTCGGACAGGAGCATGCAGACGACGATCGCGCCCAGCACCCACAGCACCGGCGTGTCACGCAGCAGGCGGGCCGCGCGGGACCGGTGGCCAGGGCTGGGCGGCTGGTCCGCTCCCGTTATCAGCCAGCGGCTGGCGGCCAGGCAGAGTGCCGCCGAGATTATCGCGGTCAATGCCAGGTGGCGCAGCGGAGAATAGTCGCTTCGAGCTGCCGCTGATCCGAGCAGAGCCCCGGCTAGGCCTCCGAAGCTGTATCCGGCGTGGAAGCCGATCATCAGCGGTCGCCCGTAGCGACGCTCGATCTGTACTCCCTGGGCATTCATCCCGATACCAAGCGTCCCGCCGACAGTGCCAAGGACGGCCAGGGCGAAGGCGAGGCTGGCCCCGTTGTGAGCGGTCGCGAGCAAGATCATCGCGGCCACGTTCGCGATGACGGACGCGCGGATCAGCCCCCTGCTGCCGTGCTTCGCGAGGATCTTGGCGGCCGGACGCATTACCGCGATTGACGCCAGTGGCGCCCCCAGCAGAGCCAGGCCGAACAGGCCATCGCTCAGCCCCGCTGCCGCTTTGATCGCGGGGATACGCGACGCCCAGCTCGCGATGATAAGCCCCTGATAGAAAAACACGGCCGCAGTACTCATGCGTGCCAGACGCAGGCTGCTACCCCCATGATCATTGTCCACAGAAGTAGCGGCCTCCCGTGCCGACGTGGATTTCACCGGGCACTTTCGTGACGTTGACCGCGCGACTTCGGCCTGGGCTCGGCCGCACCGGCTACGACGAACAGAAGGATGGTGCCTTCACCGGCCTGCCGCTACACCCTGGCTGCCGACGCACCGGCTCAATTCGCGGGACCACGCCCGACAGCCCCGGTGACCTGCGCCTGCACGCAGAAGGCGGGACACCTCAGCAATCTCGCCCGACTGAAATTACAACGGTCATGGCAACTGCGGCGCTCGAGCTGGGCGGCTTGCTTCGTCGATGGCGTCGAGTCCATCATCCGGCGCGGCGATGCGCCGGCCTCGGCTCCGGCCCCGCGCGGGCTCCTTACCGCGTGATCCCGGCAGTCACATCAGCCTCTGGTTTTGACTTAGCGTACGTTACGACCATTTTGCCGGGTACATATATACTGATATATCCGATATGTTCTGGTCATACAGTGCGCTAAGTCAAAGTCCGGCGCGGCGCGTTTCCATCGGCCCGATGCCGCCCGCGTCGCGACGCGGTATGCGACGCAAGTCCCGACACCGGTAGTGCCGTCTCATTAGCCAGTGCTCTCTCCACCAGGTCACTTTGTCCTGGGAGTCCTGCGGAAAGACGGTGCGCAAGCTTATGACAAGGATTCCCAGCACACATAGCGAATACAGGACCCACCAAGGAGCACCGGTTACCCGAAGGTCAGCCGGACCGCCAAGGATGGTCAGGGCTGTCGTGAACGCCCATCCTTCTGGAGCTTTCATTCGTGGTGCTGCCGACATGAGGTCGCCTCCATCTCTCGCTCATCACTCACACAGCCGTTGATGCTAGTCGACCACCGTCGATCATCTATTCCGATAGACGATAATTCTCATTTATGAGGTGTTTCTCATCATTTTTGAGACCGCCGTCTTCACCGTCGCGAACAAACCACCGCGTTACCCCGTGAATGGCCTGCGATCCGTTAGCCTGTGCGCTGAGACGGAGCCCGGAGGAGTTCGTTGTCGAAGGATGCGCCGAGAGGCGATGGGCGAGAGGCGGTGGGCTCGGCTATCCGTAACCGGATAAGAGACCGTAGGCTTTCCGTACCAGAGATCATGGAACGCTCGGGTCTCTCAGAGAACATCGTTCGCGATATGGTCGATGGCAAGAAGTCCCATAACAAATCCTCGTGGGTGGCATTGTGCGGGGCGCTGGAATTCATGCCAGATTCTTTTCTCAAAGTTCTGGATGGCGAAGCGGACGTGAGCGTCCTGGCCGAATCTCCGATGGAGCAGCGCCTAGCGCAGATGGTCAGCGAACTAGCCGAAATCGGCGCGCTGCGAGAAGACGTAGATGTACTGAAGGATGTCGTTTACAGGATCGATAAAAAGATCGACATCATAATAAGCGCCCGGGACTCGTCGGACGGTTCCGCGGAATCGCACTAGGGTAAACGCCTCGCCGGGGAGCTGGCGGGCTGGCGGGCTGGCCCGACTCTGCCGGCGGAGGTCGACCGCCGGCAGAGTCCTCGCATCAGGGCCGCGGCCGGAGTCAGGACTCGGCCCAGACCTCCCCGTGGTTGCCGTAGCAGTCCTCGAGGACCAGCTGGGTGCCGTTGGCGGTGCTGTCGTTCGGATCGGCCAGGCATTTCTCAGCGTTGAGGTTCTCCAGCATCCCGAACGAGCCGACCACCCACTCCTGGTTCGCGTTGCCGGTGCAGGTGAACAGCTGGATCTTCGTCCCGTCCTGGGTGCCGTAGCCCGTCGCGTCCAGGCACTTGCCGTCGATCTGCAGCGAACTGTCCAGTCCGATGGTGAAGCGCTGGGTGGCCTCGCCGTTGCAGCTGTAGATCTGGATCCTGTTCCCGTTCTTGCTGCTGCCTCCGGCGTCGTCGATGCACTTGCCCGCGATGCCCGACACCACGGGGCTGGCTGGCAGCGTCCAGGCCTGCCACGGCTCGTCGTTGCAGGACCAGATGTCCAGCTGCTTGCCGTTGGTCGTGCTGTTGTACGGGTCGTCGATGCACTTGCCGGAGACCGGGTTGTACAGCTCGCCCGCCGCGCCGACGATGTACCACTGCTGGTTGGTCGCGCCGGTGCAGCTCCACAGCTGGAGCTTGGACCCGTTGGCCGTGCCCCGGTTCACGATGTCCAGGCACTTGCCGTGGATGACCATCTCGCCCGCGTCGCCAGGGTCGGTGTCCGGGTAGTAGGTCCAGTTCTGCGCGGTCCCGCCATTGCAGGCCCAGATCTGGATCTTGGTTCCGTTGTTGCCGCTGTTCCCGGTGTCGTCCATGCACTTGCCGGCCCAGTCCAGGTGCACCGCCCCCGTTCCCGGATGGTAGGTGGCGGAGTCCAGCGACGACGCGACGGAGATGTTGAAGGAGACGGTGGAGCTAGCGCCGCTCGAATCCGAGACCGTCGCCGTGACCTTGTGGGTGCCCACGGCCGTCGTCTTCCCGCCGATAGCGCCGGTCGACCCCATCACCAAGCCAGATGGCAGGCCGCTCGCGCTGTACGTCAGGTCCAGCTGCGCGGAATCGAGGGCCGAGATTGACACTATGTCGGAATAGCCGATGCCGCTCTCTATGTCGATCGGCCCGGGGTTGTAGATCGAGACGAAGTTCGACGTGAGGTGGTACTGGAACGCGATGACCCCGTCCGGGGTACCCCCGCCGGCCGGCCCGTTGTACCCATTCGACAGCGAGTCCGTGGCGTTGCACAGGTACCGGCGGCTGCTCTCGCAGCTACCGTCAGAACCGGTCGTGACCGGGTACAGATGCGCGGCCTGCCCGCTCTCATAGAAGTAGGACGACGGGTACGTGCCTTGCATCGCCGGCGCCGTGTTGGCGAGGGCGTAGACCGCGGCGATGATCGGCGTCGCTAGGCTCGTCCCGTAGCCGGAGCACCAGGAACCGGTCGGGGCGCCGGCGCAGCTGTCGAAGCTGTCGTAGATCGAGACACCCTCCGGGCCCGATGCGACCGCGGACACGTCGTTCTGGGTACGGTTCGCGCAGCCGGAATCGGTCTGCCAGCTCGGCTTTCCCTCGCTGGCGGAGCAGCCCGACTGGGTGGCGCCGCCCACGGTGGCTGGCTGGTCGTTCCAGACCGACTCGGCCCAGCCACGGCTGTTCGATGTCGTCTTGGTCAGGTACGTGCCGCCGACCGAAGTGACCAGCTGGGACGCCGCCGGGTAAGCGGGACCGTAGCCGAGGTCGCCGGACGCGAAAGTGACCGCTTCGCCTGGGTGATTGAAGTACAGCGAGTCGTAAAAGGACTCGCCCGGGTAGTCGAGACCACCCCAGCTGTTGGACACGAAGCTGGTGCGGCTGGCCGCGGTGTTCTCCGCCGCGCCCAAGTCGGTGATGGAGGTGGAATTCGCCTCGATCATCAAGATATTGCAGTTGGGGCAGATCGCCGACACCATCTCCACGTCGGCCGCCTGCTCCGCCTCCCAGCCGCCGGTGGGGTCCGTGGTGGTCGGCAGGGTGCTGCCGCCGTGCTCGTTCAGCATGGTGAAGCAGCCACTGGAGGTCGTGCAGGCCGACAGGCCGTACTGCGCGCGGTAGGTCGCCAGGTCGCCCGCAAGGTCGGGGTCGGCGTAGGCGTCCACGATCGCCACCGTCTCACCCGCGCCAACCGTGGGAGAGGTGGAGAGCGATGTCAGGTTGTACGCGCTCTGCAGGTCAGCGGGGGCGAAGGCGCCGGAAACTGGCGCCAGGTCCGGGGTAATGCTGGACTTGGCGGCCGCGCCGCGCAAGAACAGCATGCACGCTTCCTCGCCGATCCTGGTGGGCGCCGCGCAGGCCTGTTTGGTACCTGAAGGCAGCGGCGGCGACGTCGGCGGGGTAACGGACGCTGTTGCCAGCGACTTCGCGGCCACCGATGGTGCGGCCACCGATGGTGCGGCTACCGATGGTGCGGCCGCCGACGGTGCGGCGCTGCCGTGAGCGGGCGGCGGGGACGTGGCCGCTCCCGCCGTCGCGGGCACGGCGCTGAGGCCGAACACGGCGAGGAGGCTTACCGCGCCCAAGGCCAGCGGCCGACTGGAAAACAGGCTCATGCCATGCTCCATCGCTTGGGCGCACCGACAAGCGGGAGCAGCGGTGGCCCGTCGGGTAATTCGTGGCAAGCCCCCGTGTACCACGCCTGACGTTCCTACCATGCATCCACATATGTCGGCTACAACGCACAAGGTAACAATTTACTTTTTCTTAAGTCGCTACCCACTGTTCACAGAGCGTCGCCCAGACCAGGAATAATGACGGCCCGTTTGGTGCCTATACGGGCAGGGGTAACAGGCCCGGCGCGGACCGACCCGCGCAGTAGCCAGGAGGTTTCTGATGAGGCCATATGCAGACACGGGGACCGGCGCGCAGGGGCGGCATGAGCACGTGCGGACAAGCTGCGGGCGACAACTCACGGTCGGCAGGCTCGCCCTCGGCGATGCCCTGCGCCCTGCCGGACGGGTCTTCCTGGACTTGGGGGCCCTGCCTGGCGGCGACGAGACGGGCTGGGCCGGTCTTACGGTTAACGAGGCCCGGCAGCTTGCTCAGGCGGTCCTGATCCAGGCGGCAGCCACCGAACGCGAGTGCGGTAGCTAGCGACCGCGCGCCGAAAGCGCGCGACACGCCGGCACGACATATGGTGCTTGGGCTTCAAGTTCCCCCCACATATGGTGTCGTCCATGACAAGTGGCGATCCCAGCGCAGGCTTGCGCAGTAGAACGTCCATGCACGTCCGCAAGCGGAGCGGAGACACCGAGCCGGTGGACGTGAACAAGATCGTGCGTGCCGTAGAGCGCTGCGCGGACGGGCTCGAAGAGGTCGACCCGCTACGAGTGGCGACCAAGACGATCAGCGGCCTGTACGACGGGGCGACCACCGCCGAACTCGACCGGCTCTCGATCCAGACCGCGGCGGAGATGACCGGCGAAGAGCCGCAGTACTCGCGGCTGGCGGCCCGGCTGCTCGCTACCTACATCGGCAAGGAGGTACGCGGCCAGGGCATCGCGTCCTTCAGCCAGTCGGTCAGCCTCGGCTACGCGGAAGGACTTATCGGGGAGCAGACGGCACGGTTCGTTAAGGATAATTCTCGCAAGCTCGATGACGCGGTATGCCATGAGGCGGACCGAGAGTTTGAATACTTCGGCATCAAGACCGTCTATGACAGGTACCTGCTGCGGCACCCCGCTTCCCGGCTGGTGATCGAGTGCCCGCAGTACTTCCTCCTCCGGGTCGCGTGCGGCCTGTCGCGGACCCCGGCCGAAGCGATCGGGTTCTACCGGCTGATGTCCTCGCTCGCGTACCTGCCGAGCTCGCCGACGCTGTTCAACTCGGGGACGAGCCATCCGCAGATGTCCTCATGCTTCCTTGTCGACTCACCGCGTGATGAACTTGACTCGATCTACAACAGGTACGCGCAGGTCGCGCGGCTGAGCAAGTTCTCAGGCGGGATCGGCATCGGCTGGTCGCGGGTGAGGTCGCGCGGTGCGCTGATCCGCGGCACCAACGGCGCGTCCAACGGGATCGTGCCGTTCCTGCGGACGCTGGACGCGTCGGTCGCCGCGGTGAACCAGGGCGGACGCCGCAAGGGTGCCGCCTGCGTGTACCTCGAGCCCTGGCACCCGGACATCGAGGAATTCCTCGAACTGCGGGACAACACCGGCGAGGACGCCCGGCGGACGCACAACCTGAACCTGGCGAACTGGGTGCCCGACGAGTTCATGCGCCGGGTCGAAGCCGGGCAAGCGTGGTCGCTCTTCGATCCCGACCAGGTGCCTGAGCTCGCCGACCTGTGGGGAGAGCGGTTCGACGCGGCGTACCGGGCGGCCGAGGCCGAGGGCAGGTACATACGGCAGCTGCCGGCCAGAGACCTGTACGCCAAGATGATGCGGACGCTGGCGCAGACCGGGAACGGCTGGATGACCTTCAAGGACGCCTGCAACACGAAGTGCAACCAGACCGCCGCGGCCGGGCACGTCGTGCACCTGTCGAACCTGTGCACCGAGATCACAGAAGTGACGAGCGACACCGAGACCGCTGTGTGCAACCTCGGCTCGATCAACCTCGCCCGGCATCTCACGAGGGGCGCCGACGGCGGCTGGCAGGTTGACTGGGCCAAGCTTCGCGACACGGTGCGCACATCGGTGCCGTTCCTGGACCGGGTCATCGACCTGACCTTTTACCCGAGCGAGCAGGCCGCTACGTCGAATCCGCGCTGGCGGCCGGTCGGCCTGGGGGTCATGGGACTGCAGGACGTCTTCTTCGCCCTGCGGCTACCGTTCGATTCGGCTGAGGCACGTGAGCTGTCCGCGCGCCTGGCCGAGGAGATCTATCTGACCGCGCTCGAGGCGTCGGCCGACCTCGCCGCTGAGGACGCGCCGCACCCGGAGTTCGCGCGGACCCGGGCCGCCGCCGGCCGACTGCAACCCGACCTGTGGGGCGCCGAGGTGACCCAGGCCGATCGCTGGGCGGCGCTGCGCGCGCGGATCGCCGAGACAGGGCTGCGCAACTCGCTGCTGATCGCGATCGCGCCGACCGCGACGATCGCATCGATCGCCGGGTGCTATGAGTGCATCGAGCCGCAGGTGTCCAACCTGTTCAAGCGCGAGACCATGTCCGGGGAGTTCCTCCAGGTCAACGCCGCGCTGGTGGCCGAGCTCAAGGCGCACGGGCAGTGGACGCCGCAGGCGCGTGAGGCGATCAAGCGGGCTGACGGATCGGTGCAGGAGATCACGGCGCTGCCGAAGGATGTCAGGGAGCTGTTCCGGACCGCGTGGGAGCTGCCGCAGCGAGCACTGATCGACCTGGCGGCGGCGCGCGCGCCGTTCATCGACCAGTCGCAGTCGCTCAACCTGTTCATGGCCGCGCCGACGATCGGCAAGCTGTCGTCGATGTACATGCACGCCTGGAAGTCCGGCCTGAAGACCACTTACTATCTGCGCTCCCGGCCGGCCACCCGGATCCAGCAGGCCACTGTTACCGTCGCCTCTCCCGAAACCGCGGCCGAAGCAGCCGTGGCCTGCTCCCTGGAGAACCCCGAGACCTGTGAGGCGTGCCAGTGACTCAGACCCACGCGCGCCCAGTGCACTCGTTGCTCGACCCGGGCATGGACCTGACGCTGCGACCGATGCGGTATCCGGGGTTCTACGACCGGTTCCGTTCCGCGATCAAGAACACCTGGACGGTCGAGGAAGTCGATCTGCACTCCGACCT
This sequence comes from Trebonia sp., assembly GCA_035571275.1. Taxonomy (GTDB): domain Bacteria; phylum Actinomycetota; class Actinomycetes; order Streptosporangiales; family Streptosporangiaceae; genus Trebonia. The sequence continues at coordinate 6,364 of DATMKQ010000399.1, read as the reverse complement.
GCCCGACCTCGCCAAACTCTCGGCGGCCGAGCGGCACCTGGTGTCCCGGCTCGTCGCGTTCTTCGCGACCGGGGACACCATTGTGGCGAACAACCTCGTGCTGAACCTGTACCAGCACATCAACTCCCCGGAGGGACGGCTGTACCTGTCCAGGCAGCTGTTCGAGGAAGCCGTCCACGTGCAGTTCTACCTCACCCTGCTGGACACCTACGTGCCGGATGAGAAGGAGCGCGCGGCGGCGTTCGCGGCCGTGGAGAACATCCCCTCGATCGCGCGCAAGGCCGACTTCTGCTTCAAGTGGATCGACTCGGTCTTCTCGCTACGGGAGTTGCGTACGGCTTCCGAACGGCGCGCGTTCCTCCTCAACTTGGTTTGCTTCGCCGCCTGCATCGAGGGCCTGTTTTTCTACGGGGCGTTCGCCTACGTTTACTTCCTGCGGTCCCGCGGCCTGCTCAACGGGCTCGCGTCCGGGACCAACTGGGTGTTCCGTGACGAGTCCATGCACATGGCGTTCGCCTTCGACGTCGTGGCGACCGTCCGGCGCGAGGAACCGGAGTTGTTCGATGAGCGGATGGCGGGCCAGGTCCGCGACATGCTCGCCGAGGCGGTGGAGTGCGAGGTGCGGTTCGCCGAGGACCTGCTCGGGCCGGGCGTGGCCGGGCTGTCGCTGTCGGACATGCGCGGCTACCTCGAGCACGTCGCCGACCGGAGGCTGGCCCAGCTCGGCCTCGGGCCGATGTACGGCGCGCGGAATCCGCTCGCCTTCATGGACCTCCAGGACGTTCAGGAGCTGTCCAACTTCTTCGAGCGCCGTGTCTCCGCCTACCAAGTCGGTGTTACCGGCGAGGTCTCCTTCGACGACGACTTCTGATCCTTCAGGCGATGCGGCGGGTGCGGCCAGCGGGTGCGGGTTGGGCAAGCTCCTGCGGATGCAGGATGGCCGCGAGTGCTTCCACGCCTTCGACCAGGCGGGGGCCGGGGCGCACGATGATTCCGTCGGCGTCGATCGCCCAAACCGGAATGCCTGGCAGTTGTCGGGCGACTAGCTCGGCCTGCGCGGCCGCGGCGTCGAGGTGGAAGCCGCATGGGGCGACCACGACCACTTCCGGGCGTGTCGCCGCGATCTGGTCCCAGCTTGTCTGCACCGAAGGCCTGCCCGCGCGGGCGGCGACCGGCTGGCCACCGGCGGCCGTGACGAGATCCGGGACCCAATGCCCGGCGGTGAAGGGCGGGTCGACCCATTCGACGACCGCGGTGCGAGGTCGGTGCCGGCCCGCCACCCGCACCGCGATCGCCGCGAGCCGTCGCCGGAGGGCGGCCACGAGATGTTCGGCCTGCGGCTGGGTGCCCGTGCGCTGGCCGACGGTCAGAATCGTCGCGAGCACGTCGTCGAGGCGATGCGGATCCAGGGCGATGACCTCGGCAGTACACCCGAGATAGTCCAGCGCCTCCTCGACATGGCCGGCGGGCAGCGCGCAGACCCGGCACAGGTCCTGAGTGAGGATCAGATCGGGCGCCAAGGCGGCGAGCGCATCGGCGTGCAGCGTGTACAGATCTTCGCCCGCGTCAAGCTGGGCGTGAACGTAGGCGTCTATGGCAGCCGGTGTCATCCCCGAGGTGTCCCGGCCGCCCACGACCACCGTCTTGTCCGTGCGGGCCGACGGGGGCTCGTCGCATTCGAACGTCACCCCGACCAGTTGGTCGCCCAGGCCGAGTGCGTAAACGATCTCGGTCGCTGACGGCAACAGGGACACGACGCGCACGCGATCACCCGGGCTCGCCGGACGGGCCGGACGGGCCGGACGGGCCGGGCTCGGCGGGCTCGAGCCCGCTCAGCATCGAAGCGAGATCCGCCGCACTATGGTTCCGGAACCGGGTATGCGTGGCGGTCTCCTGAAGCCGGCTGGCCAGTTCCTTGTCCTGGTAGTGCCCGGAGGACACGATCAGCCACGAGCCGGGAACCGCCCGCCTCATGTAGTCGGCACACAACGCGGCAGCTTCGTTGGCTGACATGAAATGCAGCACGGCGGCCAGGATCAGGGCGGTCGGCTGGGCCATGTCGATGACCGCGCGCACGTGCGGGTTGGCCAGCACGGCATCTGGGTCCGCCAGGTCGGCCTGGACGGCGGCGAGCCCCTCGCCGCGGGCGAGGAGCGTATCCCCGTGCAGGACGGCGTTCGGCTCTATGTCGACGTAGCACACTCGCGCGTCCGCAATCACCTCCCGCACCGCTTGATGTACAGCCAGGTGCGAGGGCAGCCCCGAGCCGAGGTCGAGGAACTGGCTGATGCCCGCGGCAGCCGCACGGGCCGCCGCGGCGCAGATGAACTCGCGGTTCTGCCGGACCAACTGATGCAACGCCGGATTCACCTCGGCTATGCGCGAGCCCATGTCCCGGTCGACGCTCGGTCGGGTCACGTCGATGCCCCCCTCCGGGGGATTCTCGTCGGTCATGCCCAGCCACGCCTCCTGATCCGGATCTGATCTTTCCATCGCCCGATCGTGGACGACAACCGGGCGCGTCTACGCCTTCGCCGCGTTGCTAGGGGTTGTCAGGACGGTGCTCGAACCCCGCGCACTCCATAACGGGCAGACGCGGGTAGCGGACAAGTGCCTTGTCCCATTCGGCGCGTGTGCACCGAAGGTAGGCGGTTCCCCGCCGTGTCTGGTTGAGCTTCGCGTAGCCGCACGCTTCGCAGAGGCCCGGCGCCACGCCGAGTCGCAGCCACGCTTCGTCAGACGGCCTGTCAGCCATGTAACGAAGGATAAGACGACGTCGGCCGACCGAAGCGAGCCTAGGTTGCCGCCGCTCCGCCCGCGGTGCGACATAAGCCGACTCAACCACGATCCTGTCAGTGGTATTCTCAGTCGGGCGAAGGCGATAGCCGATGCGCCCGGGCCCCGTAGGGGCCTGCCGTCGGCTAGAGTCGACGGTAGCGATGGTCCTGTAGAGCAGCGTGGAGTGCTCGCCACCCTGTCAAGGTGGAGGTCGCGGGTTCAAATCCCGTCAGGACCGCTGAGGTCGGCCCTTGACGGGCTCGTCAAGGTCAGGTAGCTCAGTCGGTATGAGCGTCCGCCTGAAAAGCGGAAGGTCGACAGTTCGATCCTGTCCCTGACCACACATCGAAGCCTCAATGGTTAGCCCTCCTGCCTGCGAGAACGCAGGAAAGCGAGGGATTTTCTATGGTATGTACGCCAAACGTCCATGACGCCTCTGCTGTGCCTGAAAGCCGCAAACCGGGCGGTCTCGCGGGTGCGGAAGCCGGGGACGAGCGTAAAACTTCCGCTGTCCCGGGGCAGCGCGGGCGTCGGCAGGGGCGGCTGGACGCGGGGCCTTTTACTGCGGACGTCGCCTCGTTCCGGCTGCACCTGGCGGCGGAGAACAAGGCACCGGGGACGATCCGGATCTACACGGAGGCGCCGCTGTGGTTCGCCGCCGCTCACCTGCTGCGCGAGACGGGCAAGTCCAGGTGGGAGCAGGTGGGCGCGCAGGATGTCCAGCGGTGGGTCGTGTGGCTGCTGAGCCGCTACAGCGAGGCGTACGTACGCCAGCAGTACCGGGCGCTGCGGCAGTTCTTTCTCTGGCTATCCGCCGAGGACGAGATCCCTGACCCGACCGCCAGGCTCCGCGCGCCGAAGGTGGCGGACAAGCCGGTGCCGTTTTTCACCAGCGTAGAACTTTCCAGTCTGGAGAGGGCGTGCCGGGGCAACTCGTTCGCGCAGCGCCGCGACGCGGCGGTCGTGTCGGTGTTCCGGGCGACGGGCATCCGGCTGGCCGAGCTGGCCGGCATCCGCTACGACCCTGCCGATCCCGGCCGCAGCGACGTGGACCTCGACCGCAGGGAGATCTATGTCCGCGGGAAGGGTGGCAAGGACCGGACGGTCCGGATCGATCATGAGGCTGCCCGGCGGGTCGACAGGTACCTTCGAGTCCGCGCCGGGCACCAGCGGGCGTACCGGCTGGGGCTGTGGCTGGGGAACGGCGGCCGGGGGCCGCTGACCGCTAACGGGATCTACCAGATGGTGAAGCGGCGCGGCGATCAGGCCGGGGTGCAGGTGTACCCGCACCGGTTCCGGCATCACTTCAGCCATTCCTGGCTTTGACAGAGAGGAGCCGTTCGGCGCGTCCTGTCGTCCGTGACGTCCCCGCCGCAGTCACCCGCCGTTTTGCGTGCCTGAGTCGGCGGGAGGCTTGTGTTCCGGGTGCTGGCCGGCGTCATCGGGAGCGGTTGGTGAGTACTCTCCTCCGTGGATGCGCGGTCGAGACAGCAGCGCGGTGACCGGGTTGCCGTTGGTCTAGATGTCGGGCATGCGGTTCAGTACCTGAGTTAGATCACGATCGCGGGTCCCGAGTTGGTTCACGATCGTGGCCTCACGGCAGCTTCGTCGCGCTGATCTGCTGTTTCACAGTCTGGTGAACGGCAAAGTTGCGCACTAATTCTGGCCCGTTAGAACCAGAACTGGTCCTCGCCGCGGTTGTGCTGCCAAGGGTTCCCGGTATGCCTTGGGTCGGCAAGCATGCACCGGATGGCCTCGGAGCGCTTCATCTGGAAAGTGCGGGTGAGTTCCCTACTGGGGCCTGCGCGACCGCCGAGAGGCCTGACCATGCTGGCAGGCACGGGGCTGCTCGTCCTGGTGGAGATGTTGATCGGCCCCCAGCCAGGCAGGCCGGGACGGTCCTCCTGGCGTGCCGAATTCCCCGGACAACATCGGACAGTATCCGCGCAATCCGCAGCGGGCGGTCGCGCGTCTACATTGCCGACGGCACTCTTACACTCGGCCATTCGAGCATTCCGGTTGGTGCCGCGTGGAGGGGCATAATGACCGGCAACCGCGCAGGGGATCGCTCGCATGCGCTATGGGCGAAGTGGCGTCGGCGTCTGGGAGTTGGGCTGGTAGCCGGGATTCCTGTCGCTGCCTTCATCATGTTTCCAGGCGTACCCGCGCGTGCTGCTGTGTCGGTCACCCTTCGGTCCTCGACGCGCGTCCCTTTCTCTCCGCCGCTGGTCGTGGCTGCTGGTGCGCCGGTAGTGTCCTCGGTGTCCCCCACGGTGGGGCCACGGCTGGCGGGAACACCGTGACCATAGGGGGTAGCGGTTTCACAGGCGTGAAAACCGTGGTGTTCGGCACGATCTCCGGGACGCACATCAGGTCATCTCGTCGGGGAAGCTGACTGTGACTGTTCCGGCACACGGCGCTGGAACAGTCGACGTGAGGGTGAGAACTAAGACTGGCACGTCCCCGGTGTCGGCGCGCGACCGGTACGCGTACGATCCCAGGCCGTCAGTGTCATCGGTGTCTCCGGCGGCGGGCCCTGTGCAGTTCGGAACTGTCGCTACGGTGAGAGGCTCCGACTTCACCAGCGGTACGTCGGTGTTGTTTGGGTCAGTGCGCGGCACGAGCGTCAAAGTGGTGTCGGTCAGCAAGCTGACCGTTATCGCGCCAGCGGAGTCCGCGAGCACCGTCAATGTGCGAGTAGCAACGCCCGGCGGCACCTCCGCGGTGTCTGCAGATGACAGATATAGTTATGACGCCGTACCGGTCGTGACGTTGGTGTCGCCGTCAGCCGGCACCACCGCAGGTGGAACCACAATGACCGTGAGCGGGTCCGGCTTTACAGGCGTCAAGTCCGTGCTGTTCGGTTCAGCGGCTGGCTCGAGCGTCAAGATGACATCGAGCAGCCAGCTCACAGTCACCAGCCCCGCGCACGCTGCGGCCCAGGTTGAGATCCAGGTGGTCACGCCTGGCGGAACCTCGGCACCGGTCGCGGCAGACCGCTACGGCTACGTCTCGCCGCTCGGTCTCGTCACGAATCTGAGCGCGTCGAAAGTTACCTCGCCGAGCGTGACGCTCAGCTGGTCGAACCCGTCAAGCCCGGGATTCTCGGGCGTAATGATCCGCCGTGCCCAGGGCGCCACACCGCCAGCCTCCACGAGCGCGGGAACCCTGGTGACCAAGACAGGACCGACGGCCACCAGCTATACCGACAGCGGCCTGACCGCTGCTACCGAGTACAGCTACGCCGTGTTCGCCGACGACGGAGCCGAATACTCAGCCCCGGCGACCATCACCGTGACAACGGGACAGCCTGCGGTGGCAGATGTGTCCGGCGCGCTGACGCAGAACACCACCTGGTCGCCCCAGGGCGCGTCCGCCTACGTGCTCAACGGCGACGTCGACGTGCCAGCCAGGATCACCCTTACCATCGAGCCAGGGACAATCGTCAAGTCAGGTTCCGGCGACGAGATCACTGTCGAGGGGTCGTTGGATGTGGCGGGCACGGCGGCCAGCCCGGTGGTGTTCACGTCGGTGAACGACAACAGCGTGGGCGGTGCGACCGGGACCGGGTCGCCGGCCGCCGGCG
>DATMKQ010000398.1:0-2399 GCA_035571275.1 Trebonia sp. | reverse complement strand
AGCCGGTCAAGCACGCTGGTCAGCGTCGTCGGCTTGGTCGCGGTGTCGGAGGCGATTTCCCCGACGCTCCGGTTCCGGCCGTCGGCCAGGTTCGCCAGTACGTTGATCTCCGAGGCGCTCAGGTTCAGCCCGGCCAGCCGGGTCGCGAGAACATGCAGCGTGGCGTGCGTAGCCCGGTGCAGGGCCAGAACCACTCCGCCGTCCCTCGCTCCATCTATCACGAAATCAGATTATACGAAATCGTACTGATGTGTACGGCGTGGGCGCCGGAGCCAGCCGATGTGCCCGCCAGCGCAGCCGCCCAGTGGCGTTAAAGTGCCGGCGCTGCCGCTCTAGAAGCAGCGGCGGGCCGGCGGCGCCATTGGCTGCCTTACGCTTCGGGTGTGATCGAGATCATGCGGTTCCGGCTGCCGCCCGGCGCCGACCAGGCGGCGTTTCTCGCGGCCGACCGGAGGGTGCAGAAGGAGTTCGCCTACCAGCAGCCCGGCCTGCTCAGAAGGACCACGGCCCGCGGCGAAGACGGCGGCTGGATCGTCATCGACCTGTGGCGCAGCGCCGCGGACGCCGACGCCTGCGACGTCCGCTGGGAGCGCGATGAGGTGGCTCAGGCGTTCATGAGCCTGCTGGACCGCTCCTCGGTCGCCGTCGAGCGATATCACGAGCTGGACTAGCCCGCCGCGTGTGCGGACGCGCTGGTTCTCGCGGGGAGACGTCCCGGTGCTGTGCGGTGCCCGCGCGGGACCTGCGGTGCGCGACCACGCACGGGAAAGAAAATTCTTCCAGACAGTCCTTGCAGTCTTGACAATTAAAGTTGTCGGTGACAGGGTTACGGCATGCAGGATGTCGCAGTGATCGAGGATGCCGCGGCCGCGGAGATCTCACTCGATCCGATCCGGGCTCGGATGCTCGCGGAGCTGGCCGAGCCACACACCGCGACCACGCTCGCGGCGCGGCTTGGGCTTGCCCGGCAGAAGGTCAACTACCACGTCAAGACCCTTGAGCAGCACGGACTGGTCGAGTTGGTCGAGGAGCGCCGCAAGGGCAACATGACCGAGCGGGTCGTGCGGGCTTCCGCCGCGGCCTACGTGATCTCGCCGGCCGCGCTCGCTACGGTCGCGCCCGATCCGGCCCGGTCGCCCGATCGGCTGTCCGCGCGCTGGCTGCTCGCGCTCGCCGCGCGGCTCGTTCGGGAGACGGGCGCGCTCATCAACGGGGCTGCGCGGGCCAACAAGCCGCTCGCCACGTTCGGGCTCGATGCCGAAGTGCGGTTCGCCAAGCCAGCCGACCGCGCCGCCTTCGTGGGTGAGCTCGCGGACGCGGTCACCAGAATTATCAGTAAATATCAGACCGAAACTGGTCGGCCGCATCGCCTAATCGTCGCGGTGCACCCGAGTATCACCGAAGACGCCGACCCGCCAGCAGAGGAGCAGCAGCAGTCATGACGCATCCATTCGAGGTCCGCGAGGAGTTCCCCGTCGACGCCACGCCGGACGAGGTGTGGGAGGCGATCACGTCGGGGCCGGGAGTCGACTCCTGGCTCATGGGACGCACCGAAATCGACAGCGCCAGCAAGACCAGCACGTTCACCATGTTCGGCGAGGTGTCCACGTCCAACATCACGGCCTGGGAACCCGGTCACCGCTACGCGACGCAGGAGGACAAGAAGCCGGACGGCACGTTCATGGCCTTCGAGTGGCTCATCGAGTCGCGCGACGGAGGCGGCGCGGTGGTGCGCGTCGTGCACAGTGGCCTGCTGGGCGACAACTGGGAGGCCGAATACAACGGCCTGTCCGTCGGCGACCACGCCTACATGACGAAGCTCGCCGTCTACCTCAAACACTTCGGACCGCGCACCGCGAAGGGCTCGCTGTTCCTGCCGGGGCCGATCACCAAGGACTCGTGGGCGGCCATGACGGCGGCGGTCGGCGTCGGCGCGGACGCCGCCGACGGTCAGCCGGCGCGGCTCAGCGTGCCGGGGATCGAGCCGGTGGACGGCACCGTGGAGTTCGTGGTCCCGCCGAGCTTCGTGGGCATGCGTACCGACGACGCGATGTACATGCTGATCCACGGCTACAACGACATGGTCTTCGCGACCGCGCACTACTTCGACGACCGCGGCCCGTCGGCCGAGACCGAGGCATGGCAGAACTGGCTCGGCGGCCTCGCGGCGTAGGCCTGCTGCTGGACGAGCACGATCTCCCATCCCGCGACCGGCCTGGCCCAGTCCTCAGCCACGCCACGATCCTGGCATGCCGGGGCGGGTTACGATCCACGAGTGGACCCGCGCCTGGGGAGTTGCTCCCTTGATCAGCTGAAAAAGCGGACCAGCCTCAAGTGGCGGGCCTACCCGCCTGACGTGCTCCCCGCGTTCGTGGCCGAACTGGACTTCGACCTTGCCG
>DATMKQ010000397.1:0-5247 GCA_035571275.1 Trebonia sp. | reverse complement strand
TTTGATCGTCGAATCGCTCTTCAACTATCCGGGCATGGGCTTGCTCTTCTGGAATGCGGCCCAAACCGAGGACTTCCCAGTCATGTTGGGCACCAGCCTGGTGGTGGGCCTGGGAGTGGTCCTGGGATCCCTGCTGGCCGACGTTCTCTACGGAGTTGCCGACCCTAGGGTTCGGTACCAGTGATCGGCAATGAGCCGCCAAGCGGCAAGGGAACAATGAGCGTCGCGCAAGCCGACGTCATTGGGGACTATAGCGGCGTCAGGGGTACCCCGCTGCGAACGACAGCATTGATTGTCTTTCGCCAAAATCGGCTCGCTCTCGCTGGGTTCATAATTGTAATTGGATTCGTGCTCTTCTGTTTTGTTGGGCCAGTCTTCTACCACACGAATCAAATTGCGACTGACGTTCCGCTAGCCAACCGGCCGCCGAGCGCCGAACATCTGCTTGGCACAGACTCGGTCGGATACGACGAGCTCGGGCGGCTGATGGTTGGCGGGCAGATCACGCTGATTGTTGCTCTCGTTGTGGCAGTACTGGCTACCAGCATCGGACTGATCTGGGGCTGTGTGGCTGGCGTGAGCCGGGGCAGCGTGGACAACTTGATGATGCGTATCGTGGACGCTGCCCTGGCCATTCCCGGGATCTTTCTGCTGATCTTCCTGAACTCGATCCTGAAGCCCTCGGTGATCGTGTTGATCTTCGTGATTACCGCGCTTGCATGGCTCGTTCCCTCGAGGCTGGTGCGGGCTGAGGTGCTCAGCCTAAGGGGGCGTCCCTTTGTTGAGGCAGCGAAAGTCGCAGGGGCGGGTGGACTGCGGATTGTGCTCAGGCACATGGTTCCCAATGTTCTTGGCACCGTTGTCGTGAATGCGACGTTTCAGGTTGCGGATGCAGTTCTGACGGTGGCGGCCCTGAGCTTCTTGGGCCTGGGCATACCGCCGCCGGCAGCGAATTGGGGGAGCATGCTCGCCAATGGTGTCAACTATACGTTTGCAGGATACTGGTGGCAGATTTGGCCTGCTGGGCTCTGCATCGTCGCGGTGGTTGTTGGCTTCAACTTCATCGGTGAAGGTTTGCGGGACGCCATTGACGTGCGCTTGAGGGCGGACAGCAGTCGTTGACCGAGCGACGTCTATTTGGGGCGAATATGGGTGACGGCGGGGAAACTGGCGCCGCATGACCCGGCCCCCAGCGAGACCTACCTGGAACAGCAGCACGAGGTCTCGCGGCAGACGGTGCGCTAGACAGGACATCCGGCATGGCTCGATATCTCCGCTCGACCACGCTCCCAAGGCCATGAAGGCGGATCAGCTGGGTGTCGCCGTCGGTGGGGTGGTCACCCTGCCCGGTAAACTGGCAACCGCAATCCCCTAACCGGGAGGGGCGCATGGCCAAATTCATGCACATCAAAATCAGTCTCATGGCCGAGATCACCGACGCCGATGCGCTGCGCGAAGCGGCCCTCAAGAACTTCGACGACGCCGACATGACATCGCCTGACCACCCCGACACCGCTGACTGGCACGCATCGGAGGAAGGCCAAGAGGAGCGCCGCCAGATCGCCACCGAGGACAAGGCAGCCTTGAACCAGCTCGGCGAACCGGCCAAGGCCCTCACGTTCCTCGACGGCGTGCCGGGTGCCAAGGTCCTCCACGTGAGCGCGAGAGTGGGCGAACTGGAGGGCACTACTCGGCGCGAGGCCCGCGACACCTGGCTAGACCGCGAGGGAATTACATTTCTGCCCGACGAGATGCTGGCGGCTGACTGACGCCAAGCGGTCCGAGGAAACGTCGCACCAGAGTGGCCGAAACACGCCACCGTCGCAGATCACATGGCGGAGGAATGCCACACGTCAGTCGCCAGAGGACACTTCCTATCGTCACGGTTGCCCAGGTTCTGGTGATCGCTGACAGATCGCTTCAGGTGTCGCTTGACGGTTTCTAGGGAGTGCGTATCACATCAGTCGCCGTCGTGGGTGGCTATCGAGGGTCCGGGCGCTTCAGGCGCATCATATGAGTGCGCAGTCCGGGCAGCGCCAGGCCCGGCATGGAGTGGTCGCATTATCGCAGGGAGGGCACATGGAGGCCGCACCGAGCAGGACGGCGATTTTCGCGGCAGTGTCGCGGGGATTATTTCGCATGGAGGCGACGCCGCCGTGGGTGCTGGACGACGCTCTGGCCTTGGTGCTCGTCGGCCCGGTGTGGCAGGAGCTGCACGACCAGCTAAATCCGCTGTTCCCCGGCCAGGTCGCTCGCGAGTCTCGCGCGGCTGTCTGCGCCCGCAGCCGGTATGCCGAGGACCGGCTGGCTGCTGGCGCCTTCACGCAGTACGTCATCCTGGGCGCGGGGCTTGACTCGTTCGCGTGGCGGCGCCCGGACCTGCTCCGCTCCGTCAGGGTGTTCGAGGTTGATCACCCTGCCTCCCAGGCCTGGAAGCTAGAGCGGGTCGGGGACCTCGCGCTTCCGCTCAGTGACTCGCAAGTGTTCGTCCCGGTTGATTTCGAGGCTGAGCCTCTTCGGGACGCTTTGCGCGCGGCCGGGTTCGACTGGGGCCAGCCGGCGCTGTTCTCCTGGACCGGCGTTGCCCCCTATCTCACCGCGCAGGCGATCGAGTCGACGTTGCGCACGACTGCGGGGGCTGCCCTTGGCTCGGAGGTGGTGTTCTCCTACCGGGCCGAGGAGTCGGTGCTCGATGGCGTCGGCAGAGAGTTCATCCGGATCTACGCCCCGCTCGCGGCCTCAGTCGGCGAGCCGCTGCAGCCCGGCTGGCCGGTCATCGAGATCGAGCGGCTGATCAGCCGGTGCGGGCTGAAGGTCGTCGACCATCCAGCACGTGCAGACCTCGAACGGCGGTATTTCGCCGGCCGGACCGATGGCTTGCGGCCCTACAACGTGGAGACCCTGGTCACCGCGCGGGTCACCTGAGCGCAAAGCACGGGAACGCCCACCACGGGAGGTGCGACCGTGGCGTGATTGAGCCAGGCGACCTTGGTCACCGGGGCGCCACAGATGACCTCCATGACTACGTGATAGCGCTGCTCCAATGACGCTCAGCTGCACCATGGTCTGCCGATCTGTCTAGCCCATCACGGGGGCGCCAGCGCTTTGCGCGCGTTAGCCGGTCTGGTGCTTTCCCGGATGGCTGCCGATCAACGCTGGAGCCGGAGCGGGGTCAGCGTGGAGCGCCCGCAGCGCGCCAGCGCGAGGACGAACGACGGTGACGCCGTGAAGGCCCGGCGTATCCTCGGCTGGCCGGGTCAGCGGTGCAGGCTCCCGGCTGTCACCGTGGCGGGCCGAAGAGGGATTCGCCGTCGCTGCCGCCGAGCAGGAAAATGAACCGGTCCAGGTCCACGCGCGGCTGTCAGGTGTTGTAGGCCAACCCCGGGAGCCGTCGCACGCCGGGAGCTGCCGCGACCGCCTCTCTCGCCGTGCACTGTCACGTTTACAACGTCACTCCCTTGAAGACGACGAGGAAGATCGCCGCGAATACCACTGTCAGGCCGATGATCCCGAAGGCCACCGGATTCGACGCCTTACGCGATTCAACGCCGCGCACACCGTGCTCCTCCTGCGCCTCGAAGTACCTCGCGTAATGACGGCGCAGTACCAGCGTGCTCACCGCAAACGATAGGGCCGCGGTTATCCCCAAAAGCGCCACGGTTCGCTCGGGAAGACCGCGGATCACGCCGAGTGCCTGGTTCAGGGCGGCCCCGACGATAACTCCAAATGCCGCGCGCCCGCGAGACAATTTTGGCCGCACAATCAGCACTCGCACGAGCAGGAGGACCCATGAGGCAGCTTCTGCCACCAAGAATATGACGAGGGGAACGTTGTTAACATTAGTCACGACCGCCATTCACTCCCGCCGAATACCACGACCCACGCAGTCGTGTGCCGTTATAGCATCCGGCGCTAGGCGGCTTGATGCCGGGCCCTTTCGCGGTCGGCGCTGTGGGCCGAGGCTGAGGTGCCGCGATTCGATGACGTGGTGGTCGCCGATGACCGGGACACCCGAACCGACGTCGGTGCCCGGGCTCGAGCATGAGTTCGCTGGTGCTGGCGGCGATGATCCAGCAAGGATCCGGGCCGGCAGCGCGACGCTGCCGACCCGGATCTGCCTGCCGACGTCGTTATGAGGACGTGAGTGTCAGGCTGTAGCTCGAGCAGGTGAAGTCGCCGTTGGGGCCGCCCGAGCCATCCGTTGCGTTGCTGATCTCCCATCCTGCGGAGATCGAGTCGAGCGCCTGGGTGAGTGGGAAGGACAGGCCGTAGGTCGGCGCGTTGCTGTTCAGCCAGTCCAAAGCGCTCAGGATCGGCGCGCTCGCTGTGCCGGAGTCGCTCGTCGCGATGAACGAGTAATACAGGTGATCGTCGCTCAGAGCGTAGGTGTAATACACGTCGTATGTTGTGTCGCCGAGAGTTGCCGTGCCCATCGACGTGCCGGAAGGACTGCCTTCGCCGGCCTGGTTGGTGATGATCTCCACCTCCGTCTGGTCGGCGGCCGGGGAGGTGGGACCGACGAAGAGGTCCCACATCCACTGGAACTCGCCGTAGGTGCTGGTCGGCTGGGTCTCCGTAACGGAGGATGAGATCGCGCTGAACGAGTCGATCGCCGGACCTGCCGGGGGCGGGTCAGCGCCTACCGGATCGTTCAGATTAAGTACGGCGCCTGGGTAGGCCTTATCGGCGTTTGGGCTCGTGGGCTGGTAGCTGCACACTCCGAAGTCGTTGTCGCTTTCCAGCCACATGGTCTGGTTCGACGTGGACTGCTCGTTCCACTGGTCGTTGTTCAGGTAGTAGTCGTACCCATCGAGGTTTCCGACGGCGTGCGGGTACGGCTGCCCGGTGTACTTTGCGTCGTTAGTCCATACCGCGTCTGAGGGCGGGCAGGTACTGGACGCCATAGCGGGCGTCGCAGCGGCGAGAGCGAGGCCGATTGTGGCTGAAGCGAATAACGCGCAGAGAGCCTTGCGCATACGTCTTGCCTTCCGCTTGGTGGCCAGAAATTTGCGTAATTATGGCCGGAGCATGATATGTCATGACCTCCCCCATTAGCCCGACCGCGTTGCACGCGATAATTGGCCAAGCCGATTATTTCAAGACGCATGGAAGCTCGACAAGTTGACTTACTAGGACCTCTTGATTCTGGACGGGAAAGGGTGTCTGGTATACGCATAATTGTGCCTGGAACCGACCGGCATATCGGCTCAAGACATATCGTGATGCAACGGGTGGGCCTCACGGTTC
>DATMKQ010000396.1:0-3424 GCA_035571275.1 Trebonia sp. | reverse complement strand
CTGCTTGGCGACGGCTCGTTCGTGAAGCGACAGGCGATCCGATACGCGAGCGTTGACGAGCAGAACCTGGCAGCTGTCGCGGAGGCGGCCAAGCATTTCGGCATCTCAGCGATCCGGGATGACTACGCCGCCGCGCGATGCACGTCGCTGCGCTTGCCTGCGCCTAATGCGCTGATGCGTGGACGCCGCAACCCGATTGTCATTTGGCTCGACTCACTGGGCTTGTTCGGCTTGCGGAGCCACGAGAAGTTCATACCTGAGGCCGTCTTCTCCTTGTCTGAGACGGAGCTCGCTCTATTCTTGCACCACCTATGGGCAACGGACGGATCGGTCACTGTCGGGAAGAACGGGAACGTACGAATCTACTACTCCACAACAAGTGAGAGACTAGCCCGGCAGCTCCAAACCTTGCTTCTTCGGTTCGGGATAGTGGGCAGACTGCATGCCGTCGGCAATACGTATGGCCATCCTCAGTGGACCGTAGACGTCACTGGCGTCGAGGAGCAACTTCGGTTTGTCAATGACATTGGCGCTCACGGTAAACGTGGTGAGTCCGTGATCCAGGCGCGAGTCCGTCTCGGTGAGATGACCGCCGCCGGCCGTTTCGACACGATTCCCAGTGCTGTCTGGATGCGAGTCCGTGAAGTTCTGAGAGAACGCTCGATGACACGGGGCCGCCTGCAGGTGGCGGTTGGGACAAGAAGTCGTGGAGATCTGAACGACGAAATCAGTCCCAGCAGGTCCCGGCTCGGCCGGATCGCCAAGGTCCTCGATGACGCTCAGCTTGAAATGTTGGCTACCAACGACGTCTTCTGGGACACGATCTCTTCGATCGAAAGCGTCGGACTTCAGCCTGTCTATGACGCAACCGTTCTCGGAACACACAATTTCATAGCAAATGGAATAAATCTGCACAATAGCATAGAGCAGGACTCAGACGTTGTGATCCTCTTGCACCGCGAGGACGCGTACGAGCGGGAGTCGCCGCGGGCTGGTGAGGCGGACCTGATCATCGCCAAGCACAGGAACGGGCCGACCGCGACCGTGACGGTCGCGTTCCAGGGGCACTACAGCCGCTTCGTAGACATGGCACCGGGCTAGCCCTGGGCCGGGCTGTGTCTACCGGATGGCGCGCCACTCACCAATTCGGTCAAGAGGGAAGGCGCGCGGAGGTCGGGATTACTCGCAGGAGGAGAGGACCGTGCGCCCGACAGACCCGAGCTAAAGGTTAGATCGGTGGTGTCAGTGTTTCTCAGATGGCCATTGTGGATCGCGGCCGATGAAGCCGAGCAACTTGGTCTGGGCATCGGCATCGTCCTTGACCGGCACTCTGGGTCCATATTGGCCGGACGATCGAATGACCTCCTCCAACGGCTCCATGCCTGAGAGCAGCATGGCGCAGAAGTCCGGGTCGAGGCGGTCGTCCTGACCGGTCGCGCGGGCCAGGTCCCAAGTGTGCATGAACACGTCGGCGGTGTAGAACTGGTCGATCGCGCGGTCCAGGGGCAACTGGCCGATGTGCGGGTTGGAGAGCGTCAGGTTGGCGGTCGCCGGCTCGTCGAGGAGCGCCTGCACGGCATCGACATGCGCGTGCCAGGCCCCGACCGGGTCGTCGTCGACCGATAGTACGGTCGGCAGCCGCACACAGGAGCCGTCGGCCAGGAACGCTGGCAACCATTCGACGAGGTGCCGCACGACGTCGCGGGCGGTCCAGTCGGGCACCGGAGCGGGCACGTCCCACGAGTCGGTGCCGTTCACCTTGTCCGTGAAGACACGCCCGATTTCGCGATGCCGCTGGGCGGGCTGGTCAGACAGTGCCATTCGCGAGCATCTCCTCCAGCTTGGCGTAACCCTCGTCGACGCCGACCTTCATACCGCTGGCGAGCCAGGCGTCACGGCCCTCGAAACTATCCGTAAGGGACTGTGTGTGCAGACGGGTGCGTCCGTTGCCCAGGTCCTCGAACCACAGCGTGCCCAGGGCGACTTCATCAGGTTGGCCCTCCCACGTGAACGTCTGCACGATCCGGTCGGGCCGGACCTCGTGGAAACAGCCGCGGAATCCGTACTCCTGACCGTCGCGAGTGGATACATACCGCCAACTGCCGCCGGTGCGCGCGTCCCACTCGACCACGCGCGTCTGCATGCCGCTCGGCCCGATCCACCGCGCGAAGAGCTCAGGATCGGTGTGCGCCCGAAACAGCTGCTCGGGCGTCGCGTTGAAGTCGCGGCTCATCCGGATGACCGGCACCTTCGGGTCGGCCTCGATCGTGGTTTCGGCGATGGTGTTCACGCCACACTTCCCTTCTGTTCCTGAGAATCGTTGCCTGTCTCGTCGTTCATGCGCGCCAGCACCGCGTCGAGGCGGCGGTAACGCTCCTCCGCCTGGCGCCGGTAGCGCTCGATCCACTTGTCCATGAGGTCGAAAACCTCAGCTTCCAGCCGCACCGTGCGAGGCTGTGGCCCGGGCGGACGGCTCACGACACCTGCGTCCTCGAGTACCTTGAGGTGCTTGTAGATCGCCTGCAGCGTCAGCTGATAGGGCTCGGCCAGCTGGTTGACGGTGGCGTCACCCGCCGAAAGCCGGGCCACCATGTCACGCCGGGTCGGATCGGCCAGCGCGGCAAAGATCCGCGACAGCGCGTTGGACGTCATGGCGACCTCACAAGCTTTCAACTCCATGGTTGAAAGCTACGCTACGTGAGCCCCGCGACCAGTGTCAACCGATGAGTTGAAAGAACTGCTCAGCAGCTATGTCGCGCGCGCCACTGCGCACGGATAGCTTGACTACCATGAGCCTTCATCTCCGGCCGGGTTCCCTGATCGTGCTCGAAGGCCTCGACCGCTCAGGAAAGTCGACGCAGATCAAGCGGCTGTCGGCACTCGACTGGGCGGTGCCCGGCCCGCGATTCACCCACCTGCCATCCGGGATGACGGACCTGACCAGAAACATCTACTCTCTCACCGAGAACAGCCAGATCAGTTCCCCGCTGGCACACCAACTGCTGCACATCGCATGCCATGCCGAAAACATCGGGCCAATCGCCGACGCTCGAGTCCGACACGGCCTCTTCCTCGACCGCTGGTGGTGGTCCACCGTTGCCTACGGCTGGTACGGGGCCGGACTCGCCGGGTCCGGGCTAAACAGGTCAGTGTTCTTCGGGCTGATCGATTCGGTATGGTCGGGCCAGCAAGCAGATGTGATCTTCCTGTTCATGACACCGCACGAGAGCGACAGGCTGAACAGGGACGAAGTCCGCAGTGGCTACGCTGCCCTAGCGGCGGGGCATGAAGCCATTACCGTCGCGGTGCCGCCGGTTGACCCCGATGAAACAACAGACTTCATCCTGGCGAGTCTCCGCGCTCGTGAACTGCTCGTGTAGCACATGCCGGGTACGCCGTGC
Organism: Trebonia sp.; assembly: GCA_035571275.1. Lineage (GTDB taxonomy): Bacteria > Actinomycetota > Actinomycetes > Streptosporangiales > Streptosporangiaceae > Trebonia. Next base: position 23 of record DATMKQ010000396.1, on the reverse strand, counting down.
CGACAAGCCAGCCACGGTCTTCT
>DATMKQ010000395.1:0-50615 GCA_035571275.1 Trebonia sp. | reverse complement strand
ATGAGCGCAGCCGCTTGGCGAGGTCGGCGGCCACCTCTTCCGGCGCCATGTCGTCGGTCGGAACGGTCATCGACGCGATTTCGGCGTAGACCGGGCGCCGCTCCTCGAGCATCGCCCTGAGTCTGCCGCGCGGGTTGCCGGGCATCACCACCCGCGGCCTGTCCATCCCTGTGCGCCTCGCGACCGTGGCGAACCCGGCCTCCAGGTAGACGATCACCTGTCCGGCGAGCATCCAGCGCACGTCCGGGTCGAGCACCGCGCCGCTGCCGAGCGCGAGCACCCCGCCGGCCGGGCCGGTGACCTCCAGCCCGCGGGCGACGGCGACCCGCTCCAGCTCACGGAACACAGGCTCGCCGTCGTCGACGAAGATGTCGCCGACCGGTTTGCCCGCCGCGGCCGCGACGAGGTCGTCGGTGTCGGCGAACGGCACGCCGAGTTCGGCGGCCAGCAGCGTGCCGACGGAAGACTTGCCGGCGCCCGGGGGCCCGATCAGGACGGCGGCTGCGCTCACGAGATCACCAGGGACTTCAGGTAGCCCTCGGCGTTCCTGCGCAGTTCCTCGACGGAGTCGCCGCCGAACTTGTCGGTGGCGGCCTCGGCGAGCACCAGCGCTACCATCGCCTCGGCGACCACGCCGGCCGCGGGGACCGCGGTGACGTCGCTGCGCTGGTTGATCGCCTTGGCGGCCTCGCCGGTCGCCACGTCGACCGTGTCGAGGGCGCGCGGCACCGTGGAAATCGGCTTCATCGCGGCGCGGACGCGCAGCACCTCGCCGGTGGACATGCCGCCCTCGATGCCGCCGGCGCGGTTGGAGCGCCGGCGGACCCCTTCCGCAGTCATGAAAATCTCGTCGTGCGCGCCTGACCCGCGCCGGGCTGACGTGAGGAATCCGTCGCCGAACTCCACGCCCTTGATCGCGTGCACCGACATCAGCGCCCCGCCAAGCCGCCCATCGAGGCGCCGGTCCCACTGGGTAAAGCTGCCGAGACCAGGCGGCAGCCCGTACGCCAGGACTTCTACCACCCCACCGAGCGTGTCGCCGTCGTTGCGGGCGTCGTCGACCTCGGCGACCATCGCCGCGCTCGCCCCGGAATCGGCGCAGCGCACCGGGTCCTCATCGATCCTGGCAAGATCTTCCGGCACGGGTAGCGGGGTGCCGTCCGGCACCGAGACCGACCCGAGCGCCACCACGTGGCTGAGGATCCGCACGCCGAGCGCCTGCTCAAGCAGCCGGCGTGCCACCTCCCCGAGCGCCACCCGGGCCGCCGTCTCCCGCGCGCTGGCGCGCTCGAGGACGGGCCTGGCATCGGAGTGCCCGAACTTCTGGATGCCGGCCAGGTCGGCGTGACCGGGCCGCGGCCGGGTCAGCGGGGCGTTGCGGGCCTGGCCTTCGAGTTCGGCCGGGTCGACGGGGTCCGGGGCCATGACGGTCTCCCACTTGGGCCATTCGGTGTTGCCCACCCGGATCGCGACCGGCCCGCCGAGGGTGAGTCCGTGCCGGACTCCGCCGGTGAGCTCCACCTCGTCCTGCTCGAACTTCATCCGCGCGCCGCGCCCGTACCCCGCGCGCCGCCTAGCCAGCGCCGCCGCCACGTCACCGCTAGTGACACGCACTCCAGCGGGAACGCCGTCGCACACAGCCACCAGCGCCCGCCCGTGCGACTCACCCGCGGTCAGCCACCGAAACATGGCCTTTACCCTACCGGCAAGGAGTGAAGCGACGTTCCCGCGAGCCCTCCGCGGCACACCGACGTCTGGGGCGACCCGCCGACGAAAGACGTGGCACAGTTCTGCCCCTTTATCGGGGGGGAATACTAATCCGCTTATCTCAGCCTCGTGCGTTCAGGCGCGGATCTCGATTCCTCGATGGAAGCGGCCGGCCAGCCTGACCGCTATCTCTCCGGCCACTCGCCGCGCCTCTTCGGCGTCAGCCGCTTGCAGGACCACCACCAGGTCGGTGGCCTGCCCGCCGGGCTCCAGCGTGAACCGCGCGGTGACCGCGGCGACCGCGGCATGGACGTCCGGGTCTTCGTGCGGAGGTGGCGGCGGCTGGTTGGCGGCGAGCGCGCGCAGGCGGGCGCCTTCGAGCACCAGCTGCACCGGGCCTGCCACGTCGATCACGAGGGCGTCGGCTTCGGCGAGTGCGGCCTCGCAGACCCGGGGCGCCGGAACGGGGACGGGGCGGGCGTCCGCCCGCCATCGCCTGAGGGTCTCGGTGCCGGTGAACGCGATGACCGCCTTGCGCCCGTCGTTGCCGATTAGGGTGGGCAACGCCATCTCGCTCTCTTTCTCTGTGCCGGCTTCCGTGGTCTCGCTTAGCACCGCGACCACGGGGACGAGGAGCCTGGAGCCCGCGATGGCTATAAGCGCGTCGTGCTCGCTGGCGACGCCGCCCGCGTAGGCGTCCAGCGCTTCCGAGACGGCCGGATCGGCCTCGCCGGTGTCACCTGAAGGTCCGCTGAAGGGCACGCTGAGACACTACCTCCCATTCTTGTAGTCGAAGAGTTATCATTTCGCTACAGAAAGTAATGAATTCTATGAACTATGCACTTTGCCACGGGTGATGGCGCTCTCCACGGCAGAATCGGTTGAGCACACATTGCGGATGTGGTTACCTCATGACCTGCGGCGACGCGGAGGCCTCCTGACCAGACCGGATGTGCGGACCAGAAGACTCGGCGCTAGCGGGAAGGAGGGGCCCGTGGGTTCGGCTGTACGTGAGCCGGCGCAGCCTGCGCGGATACTTCCCGGCACTCCACTGAGGAAGGTCATACCGCCGCGCATGGTCGGGCCGTACATGAGCGGTCAGCGCGGCGTGATCGCCGGGTACGTGCACCGGGTCAGGGACATGCTGCTTCGCAGCCCCGCGGACGCCTTCTACGCGCTTGCCCTCGGCTACGAAGGATCGGACTTCAAGCCCGAGATGGCCGAGCTCTACTTCCTGTGCTGGCAGGCCCGGGAGATCGACGGATACGTTCCGGTCGGGTCGCGCGCGCCGGGGGGGCAGGCGGAGTTCTACCTCGAACCCATCCAGATCCCCGTCGCGACCGTGCTGTGCCGACTGGTAGAGGGCGGCGAACAGCCGTTCGCCCGGTATGACGGGCTTGCCTGGCGGCGCCCGGCGAGGGAGGGGTAAGGCATGCGTTACCGGCTGATGGCGTCCTACCTCGGCGCCTCCTACCAGGCGGCTGTCGGGCCCTCTGATCGCGACGTCACTCTGTTCGCCGCGCCGCCGCCGCCAGAAGAGCACGGCTTCTCGCCGGCGCCAGGCGGGATCTGGCGCAAGCAGGTCCGGCTGGACGACCTGGACGCGCTGTGGGAGTCCCGGCCGATCGGGTCGTACCACGGCGAGCCCTGCCTGGTGCTCGACGACCTGGGCGACCGGCTGCACGTCGTGTATCTGGGCATGGACGAGCGACGCGCCGGGCAGCTCGGGTACTGGCAGGTCGACAGGGGCGTATTTGAGGTCGTCGTGCCGCGGCAGGAGGTAACCGACCTGGCCGAGGAACGGCATGAGTTCCCCATCGCGCTGCTGCTGTCCACGTTGCCCCGCGCGCTCAACGCGGGCGAGGGCGCATGGCTGCCCGGTGCCGGAACCGGTGAAACGCCGCAGCCCGGCAACGGCGCACAGCCTGGGAACGGCGGACAGCCCGGTAACGGACACCCCGGTAACGGACAGCCCGGTGGCGTGCAGGCCGGGGGCGGCGCTCGCGCCGGCGGCCCGACCGGGGCGGTCGGGCAAGGGCCGCAGCGGGGTTCGCCGCCGCAGGCTCCCGCGCTGCCAGCCCGAAGCGCGCCGCAGCCGGTGGGCGGGATGGCTCAGCAGCCGGTCGGCGGGCCCGCGCAGCAGCAGCCGGTCGGTGGGATGGCGCAGCATCCGGTCGGGGGACCCGCGCAGCAGCCGACTGGACCGCTGCACGCGCCGGGCGCTCCACAGCAGATGCCGCCGAGCGTGCAGCAGATGCCGCCGGGCGTGCAGCAGATGCCCGAGCCGTGGCAGCAGCCGGGTCCGTCGCAGTTCTCCGGATCCGCACCGCAACCTGGCACCCAGCAGGTTCCCGTCTCCCAGTTCCCGGCCGCGCAGGTGCCGCCCGGCCAGGTCCCGGCGGCGCAACAGCCACCGAGCCCGCAGCCACCGGCCGCCGCGGCCGCATGGCACGGCTCCCCCGCGGCCGACGCCAACGGGGCGTGGTACTACCCGACGGACACTGCCGCCGGCCAGAACGGCATAGGCACCTACGGCATGGACCCGGCAAGCGGTGGAGGCTTCCCAAACGGGTACGGGACTGCCCCGCAGACCGGATATGCGCAGCTGCCCGACGGCACCGCCGCCCAATACGCACCACCTTTCCCGCAGCAGCACGCGCAGGCATACCAGCTACCCCAACCCGGCCAACCCGGCCAGCCCGCGCCAGCGGGCCACCAGCCGGCGCAGGCCCAGTCCCCGCAGCCGCACGTTCAGCCCACGCAGCCGCTACGCACGTCCCAACCGCTACAGCCCCTTCAGCAGCAGGCGCCACCGTCAGTGCAGGCGGGCGTTCCAGCCGCGCCAGTCGCTCCGGCTGGCTCTGGCGAGTCACTTTCGCAACCGGGGCAATTCCTTCATCAGGTGCAATCTCCTCAGCCCGCGCCGCCTGTGACGCCGGCTCAGTTGCCGCCGAGCCCGTTCATCCAACCCGGCACGCCGGGTCAATACGCGCCGCTTCCGCCGCCTCCGCTAGCGCCGCAGGAGCTGGCTCCTGTCGTGCCAGCGGCACCGACGGCGCCCGCCTACCTTCCGCCACCCGATTCGGCGACGACGGGTCCGCTCTCCGCGGCTCCCCCGCCCAGCCCGGCAACCCTGGTCAGCCCGGCGACTCTGTCTGCCCCGACTCTGTCTGCCCCGACTCTGTCCGCCCCGACTACTCTGCCCGCCCCGGCACCGCCACCTGCTCCGGCGGCTCCTCTCGCCCCGGCACCGCAGCCCAGCCTCGCACCCCAGCCCGGCCAGGCACCGCAGCCGCGCGCGCTGAGCAAGCTGACCGGCGCCGTCCGGGGTCGCCGAGCCGCGCGCAAGCCCCGGATCGCCATGTCCGCGGTGTTCGCGGACCTGGTCGACATGGCGGACATCCCCCGATCCGCGTACGCGGTCGACGAGGAAGTCACCGGCGCGATGTGCCTGTTCAAGACGGACGGCGGCTATGAGGTATTCAGCTGCGCGGAAGACGCGCGGCACGAGGTGCGGTTCTTCGAGGATGAAGAGGCCGCGTACTTCTACCTGTTCGGAGTGCTCTCCGCGGAGGCGCTGCGCAACGGCCGCCTTACCCCGCGCCGAGGCTGAGCGTTCCCGCCCGGCGGACCCACGGCTCCACGGGTGCGCGAGCTAAGGGCCCCGCGTGATTTATTCGCGGTTTGCGGTGTCAGGGCACCGCTAATTGCGACCATTCCGGGCGCTTCCACCCTGGTCACCGCGCTCCTGGCCATCTTCGGGCGAACAGCCATTGGAGCGGTACGGGTAGCTCTGGAGGCCACCGTGGCCAGCGATGATCACAGAAAGCAACATTGCAGAAAACTTACAACCTCGCACGGAATGGCCAGAAACCGTCGCGCCGACCAGTTAGCTGCCGCTAAAGTCTAAATCGTCGGCGGGGCTGACGGTCCCCCGCTCCCCAAGCAGCCCCGTCGGCCCTCCCACCAAAACGGTCCCGCCTCGCCGCGATCCCTGCCTCAGGCATGAACCCGTGAACCTGCAAACCCGCAGCGCAGCATGGGTATCAGGAATTACCTCCCGTTCCACTTCGATCGCGTTTCCCTTCTATATCGTTGGCCACGAAATATTGGTAATTAGCGAGTGCAACGGGAAACTGGGGTGGAATTCAAAAGTCGGCCGAATCGTGGTGCACAGCGACACGATAGGTTGACAGATGTGATCACAGGTCAACATCCGGCCAGTACCTCCGTCGAGGTGCCCGGCATCGCGAGCCTTGCGGTCCGCGACCTGCTGCACGGCCCGCACCAGGCAGGCAGGGTGCTTGCCGTTGTGCAGGGGACGATCATCGCCGAGTTCCCCGGCGCGCGCCGTGAGCCGCGAGTGATCGCGATTTCGGCTCCAGACGCGATACGACTGCCAAATGCGGTAATCGCAAGCATTCCTGCTGTCACCTCAAGCACGACAGCACCGCCGGGCGCTGACTTTACAAACGATGCGAAAGATACAAAAGTGACAAGAGGCGTCCGGTCAGCGACCACCGTGAGCACGGGCGGCGGGGCCATCCGCGTGGGCGGCCTGACCGTGCAGGCGCGCCGGTGGTGGGACCCATCCCCCGTGTTCGGGCCCCTGTCCCGAGGACGGCTCGACCAGGGCGCCGCGGTGTTGTCGCGGGTATGCATGCAGGCCATCCCCGGTCCCTCCTTGGCCGATCATGACGGGTCGCGGATGCTCTCCTCGCACTGCGCGGCTGGCGACCTGGCCAGTGCGGTCGAGCAGGCCGAGCGCCTGGTCGGACTCGGCGCGGGCCTCGTGCCCGGCGGCGACGGCGTGCTGTGCGGCCTGCTGCTCGCTCTGCGCCTGCTCGGTGGCGCGATCCCTGGCGGGACCAGGGCCGTATGGCTCGCCGGCTGGCTGAGCGCCGCCGTCACCAACTACGCGACCGAGCGGACCACGCCGCTGGCGGCGTCGCTGCTGCACTGCGCCGCTCGCGGCCAGGCGCCTGCCGAGGTGGCCGCGGTGCTGCACGGGGTGGCCGGCGAGGATCCGGTGGAGCCCGCCGCGCGACGGCTGCTCGCCGCCAGAGCCGCGGGTGCCGTGGGATCTGCGGACCTGGCTTGGGGATTGGTGGCCGGCTGCCGCGCGGCGCAGGCGTTGTCCGTATCCTGACCGCATGACGATCCCGCTCACCGGTACGCAGTATGAGATCGAGGCCGGCGACTACCGCGCCACAGTGACCGAACTCGGCGCGGGCTTGCGGGAACTCGAGCATGCCGGGACGCCTCTTCTCACCACATACGATGCCGACGAACTCCCGGTGCACGGCTCCGGCCAGCTGCTGACGCCGTGGCCGAACCGCGTGGACCGTGGCCTGTACACCTTCGGCGGCGCCGAATATCAGCTGGACCTTTCCGAGCCCGCCCGCGGGAACGCGATCCACGGCCTGACCCGCTGGATCCCGTGGATCCGGATCGCCCATGACCGCAGCGAGGTGACGCTGCGCAGCGTGCCGCATGGCCAGCAGGGCTACCCGTTCGCGGTGCAGGTAGACGTGACCTACCGGCTGGACGCCGAGTCCGGCTTGCACGTCTCGATCACGACGGTTAACAAGGGCAGCCGCCCGGCCCCCTGGGGCACTGGCCAGCACCCTTACCTCGCCGTGACCACGCCGACCGTCGACGACTGCGAGCTGACGCTGCCCGCTGACCGCTGGCTGCCGGTCGACGACCGCGGCATCCCGTCCGGCGCCCCGCGGGACGTCACGGGCACCGACTTCGACTTCCGCACCGCGCGCAAGCTCCTCGACACCCGGCTCGACCACGCGTTCACCGCCCTGCGCAGGGAAACGGACGGGCTGGCCTGGGTCAGGCTCGAGGTGGGCGGAACGCGGACCGGACTCTGGACGGACGCCGGCTACCGCTGGCTGCAGGTCTTCACCGGTGACCCGCTCGAACCGGGGTTCCGTCGCACCGCGCTTGCCGTGGAGCCGATGACATGCCCGCCCAACGCCTTCGCGAGCGGCGAGGATCTCATCGTGCTGCGGCCCAAGGAGACCCTCACCTGCCGGTGGGGGCTAAGAAACTTTCATCAGAACGGATCGTGCTGACTCCCGTCACCCTCGCCAGGTCTTCCGGGGTGTCGACGTCGTAGGCACTGCCCGTGTCGCCGCATTCGACGAGCCGCACCAGCTCGGGATGGGCGCGCAGGAATGGCCGGGCGCCCGTGTCGCCGGTAGCCAGCTCGAGCACCGAATCCCAGTGCTCGCGCGCGATGAGCACCGGATTGCGGGGCTTGCCGTCGTAGGCGGCGACGGCGACGCTCGCCCCGTCCCGCCAGGCCGCGATCAGCCTGCGCACCGCCTCGGCCCCTACCAGCGGCTGGTCCGCGAGCGCCACAACCACGGCGGAGCAATCCAGGTCGCCGGCCACCGGGGTGCCCCCGGCGCCCAGCGCGCGCAGCCCGGCCGCGAGCGAGGACCCCATGCCGGTGCGCCAGTCCGGGTTGTGTACGGCATGGGCCGAAGCGATCGTCACCGGCACGGCGCCGGTCACGATCAGCACAGGGTCGGCGCCGCCGTCGCGCAGCAGCGCCACCCCGCGCTCGGCGAGCGTCTGCCCGCCCACCTCGACAAGAGCCTTCGGCCGGCCGAGCCGGGACCCCTCCCCCGCCGCGAGCAGCACCCCCGCTGCCCTGTTCGTCCCGCTCGCTCTGTTCGTCCCGCTCGCCTCCGGGCGCTTTGGCCCGCCCTCTTCCCTCATCGCGATGAAGCATAGCTTCATCGCTCCCTCGGTCATCCGGCGGCGCGCCCGTTGGCTCGCGGGAGGGTTTCTCGCTCGGTGGCCGCCTCTGACCAGGTTAGGCTCTGACTGTGCTCTCGACATCGCATCTGCTGGCGTTTACCGTTACCGCGTTTGTGCTGATCGCGATTCCGGGGCCTAGTGTGTTGTTCACGGTTAGCCGGGCGATCGCGCTCGGGCGGGTTGCCGGGGTCGCTACCGTGGCCGGCAATACGGTGGGGGCGTTCACGCAGGTGGTGGCCGTGGCGTTCGGGATCGGGCCGCTCGTTGAGCGGTCCGTGGCGTTGTTCACCGTGGTCAAGCTGGCCGGCGCCTGCTACCTGGTGTACCTCGGCGCCCAAGCCGTTCGGCACCGGCATACGCTGGCGGCGGCGCTCGGCGGGCAGGTGGAGCGGAAGACCGCGGTCAGGATCGTGCTCGATGGCTTCCTCGTCGGGGTGAGCAATCCCAAGGTGATCGTCTTCTTCGCCGCTGTGCTGCCGCAGTTCGTCGACCGTCAGGCCGGCCACGTGCCCGTCCAGATCATCGTGCTCGGCGCGATCTTCGCGGGAGTAGCGCTCATCTCGGACAGCACCTGGGCAATTGCGGCGGGAACGGTCCGTGCCTGGCTGGCCGCCTCGCCCCGCCGCCTCGCACTTCTCGGCGGCACCGGCGGCCTGACAATGATCGGCATCGGGATGGGCCTGGCCCTTACCGGTCGCAAGGACTAGCGGCGGGTTAGGCGGGGGCGGATTCGTGGTGGATGCGGCCCGCGGTCTCGGTGAGGGCGCGGCCGGTGCCGCCCCAGCGGAGCTGGATCAACTCGGCGGCGATAGAGACCGCGGTCTCCTCCGGGGTCCGGGCCCCCAGGTCGAGGCCGATGGGTGAGCGCAGCCGCGCCAGCTCGGCCTCGGTCATACCGATGCCGCGCAGCCGTTCCAGGCGATCCTCGTGCGTGCGGCGCGAGCCCATCGCGCCGATGTAGCCGGCCGGGGTGCGCAGCGCGACCTCGAGGACCGGCACGTCGAACTTCGGGTCGTGGGTGAGCACGCAGATCACGGTGCGGCTGTCGACTTCGACACCGGCGAGGAAGCGGTGCGGCCAGTCGACGATGACCTCGTCGGCGTCGGGGAACCGGGACCTGGTGGCGAAAATCGGCCGCGCGTCGCACACGGTCACGTGGTAGCCGAGGAATTTGCCGACCCGAGCCACGGCCGCCGCGAAATCGATCGCGCCGAATACCAGCATTCGCGGCGGGGGCGCGAAAGAGTTCACGAACACGCCCAGCTCGTCACCGCGCCGCTCGCCATGCTCGCCGTACCGGCGGATGCCGGTCAGCCCCTGCGCGAGCATGCCGCGCACGTCATCGTCGACGGCGGTGTCGAGCCGGTCACCGGCGCCAAGACTGCCGGTGCTCGCCCGGCCGGTGTCACCCCAGATCACCCTGCGCGCCCCGACCTGCCCGGGCCCCGAGATCACCGTAGCCACGGCGACCGGCTCCCCGGAATCCACCGCCGCCGCGATATCCCCAAGTTCGGGAAACGTCCGCTTGCTGACCGGTTCGACGAAGATGTCCAGAATCCCCCCGCAGGTCAGCCCCACGGCGAACGCGTCGTCATCGCTGACGCCGTACGTCTGCAGCACGGGCTCCCCGGTGGCGGACACCTCCGTGGAAAGCTCGTAGACGGCCCCCTCGACGCAGCCTCCCGACACGCTGCCGATCACCTGGCCGTCGCCCGCGACCGCGAGCGCGGCCCCCGGGTCGCGGGGCGCGCTGCGGAACGTCCGGACCACAGTGGCCAAGCCGAACGTCTCGTCGTCCGTCCACCACTTGGTGATCGTGTTCAGGATGTCACGCACAGCCCCACCTCAACGTTCCGCCTGTTCACAGCAAACGCTATGCCAGCACGGCGTATGCCCGGTAGCGCCGGCCGCGCTGGAGCGGGCTCGCGTTACTCGACGATCTTGGAGATCGGGATCTCCAAGATGTCGTGCGCGCCGGCCGCCTTGAGGGCGGGGATCAGCGTGTTAACGCCTCGCTTGGGCACCACAGTCTCCACCGCGTTCATGCCCGTGTTGGCCAGCGTGGTGATCGTCGGCGAGGACATCGCCGGCAGCATCGCGGTCACCGCCGCTAGCTTGTCCGCCGCAACGTTGAGCTTGAGCAGCACGTTGCCGCGCGCACGGATCACGCCGCGAAGGAGCAGCATGATGTCGTCCATCGCGCCGCGCTTCTCCGCGTCGGCATACCCCGCTGCGTTCGTGATCAGCTCCGTGTAGCTGGTCAGGAGCGTGTCCAGGATGCGCAGCCCGTTCTTGCGCAGTGACGACCCGGTCTCGGTGAGGTCGACGATCGCGTCGACGATGTCAGGGACCTTGGCCTCGGTTGCTCCGAACGACCGGATCACCACGGCCTTTGCCCCGCGCTCCTCAAGGAATCGCTTGGTCAGCTCCGGGTACTCGGTCGAGATACGGATCCCTTCCGGAAGGTCGGCGACCGTCTGCCACGGCGCGCCCTGCTGCACGGCCAGCACGATGCGCGCGGGGTTAGACGTGACCTTGGAGTACTGGAGTTCGCCGAGCGAAACGACCTTCGCTCCCGCCTCCGTGATGAGGTCGCGGCCGGTGATGCCGAGGTCGAACAGACCGCGCTCGACGTAGGTCGGGATCTCCTGGGGGCGCAGAAAGCGGACGCGCTCGATGCGGGGGTCGTCGATCGAGGCGTGGTAGTCACGATCCGACGCCCGGAGCACGGTCAGGTCGGCGGCATCGAAGAGCTCTAGGGTGGCCTTTTCCAGGGAGCCTTTGGGCAGTACGAGGGAGAGCATGAGGTAAGTCTTTCGTCGGTGGGGCGAGGGGGGCGGGCGGGCGATTAATGTCGCGCCGTGTTCCTCGGGTGTCCACAGCGGATGGAGCGCAGCAGGAGCGCGGTGTCTAGCGCTGCCACAACTGCCTCCCAACCCTTGTCCTCGCTGCTGTCCGGCAGCCCGCATCGATCGCGGGCCTCCTCGACGGTGTTACACGTTAGCACGCCGTTACCGACGGCCGTTCCTGAGTCGAGCGGCACCCGGGTCAACCCGGCGGTGACCGCGTCGCACACGTACTCGAAGTGCGGAGTCCCGCCGCGGATGACCGCGCCGACGCAGACCACCGCGTCGTAGTGCCGGGCCAGCTCCGCCGCTACGACCGGCAGCTCGAACGCGCCGGCCACCCGGACCACCAGCAGGTCGTCGACGCCGCAGGCTTTCGCCGCCGCGGTCGCACGGTCCACCAGCGAGTCGGTGATGTCCGCGTGCCACCGCGTGCCCGCGATCGCCAGCGTCAGGTCAATAGCGTCCACCGTGTCGAGCCGCGGACGTCCCGTTCCGCTCATGTTGGGTCTCCTGTCGGAGTCTCAGGGGGTAACTTACCCGGCTTTCTCTCCTGTGACAGGAATGATGCCTGGGGCGGGAACCACGTGCCCGTTCGGGAGATAGATGCTCTGCGCGGGGTTCGGGGGGTCGTCCCCCCGGGCTAGCAGGGTTATCTGATGGCCGAGGCGGTCGCGCTTGGCGGTGAGGTAGCGCAGGTTGTGCGGGGTGGTCAGCGGCGGCAGCGGGATGCGCGTGACGCCGAAGCCGTGGTCGGCGAGCGCGTCAACCTTGGCGGGGTTGTTGGTCAGCAACCGCACCGAGCGCACGCCGAGGTCGGTGAGCAGTTGTGCCGCCACCGAGTACTCGCGGGCGTCAACCGGCAGGCCGAGCTCGATGTTCGCGTCCACGGTGTCGGCGCCCCCGTCCTGCAGCTCGTATGCCTGCAGTTTGCTGAGCAGGCCGATGCCGCGACCCTCGTGCCCCCTGAGGTAGAGCACGACGCCGCGGCCGCGCTCGGCGATCGCCGCCATCGCCGCCTGCAGCTGAGTGCCGCAGTCGCAGCGCTGGGAACCGAGCACGTCGCCGGTGAGGCATTCGGAGTGCACGCGCGTCAGCACGTCCTGGCCATCACCGATGTCACCGAGGACGAGAGCGAGGTGCTCGGCGTTGTCGATGTCGCTGCGGTAACCGTAGGCCTGCCACCTGCCGTACTCGTTCGGGATCTGGGTCTGCGCGACGCGGGTGACCAGGCGCTCCGTGCGGCGGCGGTAGTCGATGAGCTGTTCGATGGAGATCAGCGCGAGGCTGTGCTCGTCGGCGAACTCGCGGAGCTTCGGCAGGCGCATCATCGTGCCGTCATCGTTGACGATCTCGCAGACCACGCCGGCGGCCGGCAGCCCGGCGAGCCGGGCCAGGTCGACGGCGGCCTCGGTGTGCCCGCGCCTGCTGAGCACGCCGCCCTCGGCGTAGCGGAGCGGGAAGACGTGCCCTGGGCGTACCAAGTCGTCGTGACCGGTCGACGGGCTGGCGAGAAGCTGTATCGTTCTGGCCCGGTCGGCCGCGGAGATGCCAGTGGTGATGCCGAGCCTGGCGTCCACGCTGAGGGTGAACGCGGTGCCGTGGTGCTCCTGGTTGTGGCTCGTCATCTGCGGCAGGTGGAGCCGCTCCAGGTCCGTCCCGAGCATCGGGACGCAGATCAGGCCCCTGGCGTTGCGGATCGTGAAGGCGAGCAGTTCGGGTGTGGCCTTTGAGGCGGCGAAAACGAGATCACCCTCGTTCTCCCTGTCGGCGTCGTCTACCACGATCACCGGGCGGCCGGCCGCGATGTCTTCGATGGCGCGGGCAACGTCGTCCAACGGGACGTCCAGCCCGGCAATCTCGGCGGCGATTGCCTCGTGTTCCGCGGTTCGCACGGTATCAGCGGTCACCTGGCGCCTCCGATCAGCTTCTCCACGTACTTCGCGATCACGTCGACCTCCAGGTTCACCAGGTCACCCGGCTGTTTGAAGCCGAGCGTCGTGCGCTTGAGCGTCTCGGGGATAAGGCTCACTTCGAAGCTGTCCACATCGATGGCCGAGACCGTCAGGCTGATGCCGTCGACGGTGATAGAGCCTTTGTGCACGACGTATCTGGCCAGGCCTGGCGGCAGGGAGATGCGGACGACCTCCCACTCCTCGCGGGCCTCGCGGCCGATGATCGTGGCGGTGTCGTCGACGTGGCCCTGAACGAGGTGGCCGCCGAGTCGGTCTTCGAGGCGGACCGAACGCTCGAGGTTGACCTTCGTGCCGGGGACGATGGCGGCCAGGCTGGAGTGTTTGAGGGTCTCGCCCATCACGTCGGCGGTGAACCCGCGCGGCGCCGTAGGCGCTGGGCCAGCCGTGCTCGCCGTGGCTCGCGCGCCGAGCGGGCCGCCGATGAGGCCCGTGACCGTCAGGCAGACGCCGTTGACGGCGATCGAGTCGCCCGGGCGCGCGTCCTCGGTAACCTTGGCGCTTCGAATGAAGATCCGGGCGGAGTCGCCCGCATGCTCTATCGCCTCGACCTCACCGAGGTCCTCGACGATGCCGGTGAACACTCCGCGTCCTCCTCCCGGTCCGTACTCCGGGGGGACGCGATACGGGCCTTGCGACTGAATACGCTCCGCGCGGCTGTTACGCCCTGACGGGCGATTCGCCACCACGGGCACGACCAGTCTCGGCCGAACCGCGTGCGTGCTGCCTCCCATCCGGACTTTAACCGTCGGTACCGGAATTCCACCGGATCAGCCGACCGCGGATGCGGCCAGGTCGCGGACTGTAACCGCCGGTTCGGAGTTTCACCGACCCCGGAGCACGCTTACTTTTTGCACTAACGATTGTGCCATACGAAACATTCCAACCGTAATCCCGGCGACGTGCGGCGCTGGTCACACTGGCCGCCGGCGGCCCTGGCGACGGCCCGGGCGTAGCGGCGGCCAAACGGTCGTCGTAAACTGCGTTCCGGGACTCAGCCTGGAATTGGCCCGGCCCGGCTGCGAGCCTCCGCTATCCCGCATGAGGTTATCCGCCTTCTCGCACGAGGTTTCTGGGCATGTCCATCCAGGACTCAGGGGGCCCGTCAGGATCTCCACCGCAGCGCCCCGCAGCGGCACAGGCGCCGCTGGAAACACCCGGTCAGCTGGCCGGAGACGGGCGCTTTGACGCGTTCGTCTCCTATCGCCGCATCCCCGCCGACACGGCTTTCGTCGACGAGCTTCAGCGGGACCTGGCCGCTCGGGGCGTGCGCGTGTGGGTCGACAGGGAGAAGATCGAGCCGGCCTCCGACTGGGCGGAGCGCATCGTCCGGGGCATCGACGCGTCGAAGGCGCTCATCTTCGTCATCACACCAGAGTCCGTGCATTCCGCGGAATGCCTTCGGGAGCTCGATAACGCCGTCGAGCTGCACAAGCTCATCGTGCCCGTCGTGCTCCGCGAGGTCGCGGACCGGCGCGAGCTGCCGGAGGCGCTAACCCGGCCGAACTGGGTTATGTTCACTCCGGGAAGCGACAGCGGTCACGCGATTGACGCGCTGACCGAGGCGCTCACAGAAGACCTGGAATGGCGCGACGAGCACAGCAGGTACACCATCCGCAGCGTCGAGTGGACCCGGGCCGGGCACGACAAAAGCTTCTTGCTGCGGGGCAGCGATCTGCGGTCCGCTGAACAGTGGCTGACGGACGCCGCCGCCCACCCGAAGACGCCGCCGACGGCGGACCAGACGGCGTACATCCTGGCCAGCAGGAAGGCATCCGTCCGGACCCAGCGGACCTGGCAGGTCGCGCTCAGCGCCGGGCTGGCCGTCGCGATCGTGCTGGCCGTGCTGGCGATCCTGCAGCGGAACGAGGCGCGCTACCAGGCCCAGGTGGCTAACAGCCGGGCGCAAGCCGAGGAGGCCATCGCCGGGCTGACCAGCGACCCGGAGCGGAGCGTGGGAGAGGCGCTCAGCGCCACGCAGGTCAACGCTTCCACCCAGACCGAGGACGCGTTGCGGCTCGCGATCGCCAACGATCACCTGCGGATGACCATCCAGTCAGGCACCGGCGCGAACACAGCGGCGGCGTGGAATCCCGCCCTGGGGCAGATCGCGGCTTCCGCGAAGGACGGCGATGTCGCATTGTGGAACTCCGCGACGGGGCGCGTGACGCAGCTGCTGCCCACCGGCGGCGACTCGCCGGTGATCCAGGTCACCTACGACGCCAGCGGATCGCGGCTGGCGGCAGTGACGCTGGCGGGCACGGTCGCGGTCTGGGATGTCTCCACCAACGGCGCCGCGACGGCCGTCCCGGCAACCGGTCTTAACCAGACGGTGCGGGCCGAGATCATGCAAGGACCAAGAGACTTCGGCGTAGGCACCGATGCGATCCAAACCGTGTGGGCCGGTGCGGACGGCGCGGAACTTTATGTGTTCGGCAGCGGCCTTTCCAACGTGGCGGTCCTCAACCTCGCATCCGGTCTGGCTGGACCGCTGTACCGGTCCAGCCCCGACGGTCTTGACGGCGCGGACTACCTCGCCCCGAGTCCGGACGGTTCGGCGCTGCTCGCCAACGGGCAGATCGTCGACTTCGCCCCCGGCCCTGGGCTGACCGTCAAGCGCCAGGTTACGCTGTCTCCGGCCGTCGCTACTGGTTTGAACACTGGCCCGTCTTGCTGGTTGCCTGATGGTTCGGCCGTGGTCACCGCCCCGGAGATCGTCTTGAACTCCACGGAGCGGACCTACAGCGCGACAACCGGCAAAGAGACGGCGCCTGAGATGGCCACGCCCGCAGGCCCGGTCACTGTCGTGACTTGCAGCGCGAGTGCTAACGATCGGTGGGTCGCGGCCGGGGACAACCAGGGCAACGTCATCCTCCGGCTAGCCGACGGCACCGTGGTCCCGCTCTCCGGGCACAGCACCACTATCAGGTCGATCGCTTCCAGCTCCGACGGCCGGTATCTAGCCACGGCGAGCCTGGATGGCACGGCTCAGGTGTGGAATGGCGCTAACGGAAAGTTGATCAGCACGCTTGGCGGGAACGGCAGTGCGGGGCTGACCAGCGTGCAGTTCGCACCGGACAATCGGCGGCTGCTGACCGTGGACAACCAGGGCTTCGTCCGGGTCTGGGACGCCGGGATCGGGAAACCCGTGACCGAGCTGGAACCACCAGCGCACGGCGCGGCGGTCCCCCTCGGGTTCACGAGCTCGGGCCAGCAGGTCTCCGGCATCGACGTGGACACGTCGACAGGGACGAACGCCGCGATCACCTCGGTCGCCGCGCTCACCTGGGACACGGCGACCGGTCGGCTGACGCGCAGCATTCCGCTGCCCGGCATCACGCCGGTGGCCATCCCATGCTCGGCCCCCGAGGTCAGGCTGGGCTCACCGATCGCTAGGACGTCGCCGCCCGAGTGCTATGTACCGCCGCCGCCGCGCCTGGCGCAACTCATGCTGGTTACCGGGGTGAACGGCGACTACCCCCAAGACCTTGCGGTGGCGGTGAGCCCGGATGGCAAATACGTCGCTTACGCTCGCGCGCACTCGGTCGCGGTGGTGGACTCCGGAGGGGGGCCGGTCGCGTCGCTGTCGGTGGCCGGCAGCCCGACCGGCCTCGCGTTCGGTCCCGGGCCTGATGACTTGCTGGTCATGACCACCGAGGCGATCTACCTGTGGCAGCCGCTGACGGGACGCCCCCCGCTCGAGGTCAGGCAGCCGGGCGCGCCGATCGATGCCGTCGTCAGCGCGTCAGGCGGCGTGCTGGCAGCGGCTGATACCAACGGCACGGTGGGCGTGTGGAACTCGGTGACCGGCAAGGCGATCCGCACGTTTCGTCCCGCCGATAACCACTCGTCGTCCTATTACACGCCGTTCCCGCTGCGGGTCGCGGTCAGCGCGGACGGCGGCGTGGTCGCCTCCGGCAACGCCGACGGCACGGTCTTCTTCTGGGACACCGCGTCCGGCAAGCTGATCACGATGCAGCGGATATCGGACTACCCGATTATCGAACTCAGCCCGGCACCGAACGGGTCAGCCCTGCTCGCCGTGGACTGGCCGCAGGCGGTGACGGGAGCCAACCCGCCGGCCGCCGGGGCGGTGCTTGACTTCGCGACCGGCCAGGTAGCCGCCAACTATCAGTCCACGACGCCATTCAGTCCTGGCGTGCCCATCAATCCCGGGGCTGGCCTCAGCCCGGACGGCAGCTTCCTGTATGCCGGATCCATGGGCCTGGCGCCCGCCCCGCCCGGCGGGAGCCTCGCGGTGTACAAGGTTTCCGGCAGTCAGGCGATGACCGGGCTGCCGGGCTTCCTGGCTTCCGGGAACGCCGGGTATTCCGAGTTCCCGGCTCAGCCGTGGTCGCCCGACGGGACGATGATCCTCGCCGGGAACGGCGTCTACCGGTGTGACGCGTGCCAGGATCTGCAAGGCCTGCAGGGCACGGCGATGTCCCGTATCAAGTGGGCCACGGCCCTGTCCGCGGGTTCTGACCATCCGCCGACGACCGACCCGTATTCCTAGCTCAGGACGGGGGCAGGCGGAGGATCTGGAAGCCTGCGTTGTGCAAGGTCCCGGGGAGGGCGCGGATGGCTTCGCGGTCCTTGTTCCTCTCCGGCTCGCTGAGATCGGCCCAGTCTTGCAGGTCGGGGTGAATCTTGCGCTTGTTGTCGCGGGGCTCTCCGTACCGCCAGCCCGCCTCGATCCTCTCGCGCATCCATCTCTCGTGTTCCAGCCGGGAGAGGAACTCAACCTCCCGATCCGTGAAGGCGAATGCGGGTGCCGAGGCGGATTCGGGGATGACGACCGCGCCAATCGCCGCCAGCTTGGCGCCGATGTCCGCCGCCTGGGCGACGTTGGCCTGGCGCAGGTCCGCGGGGAGTTTGTCCCATGACACCATCGACGGGTTCGTTTCCTCGGTCTCGCCTCTGGCTTTGGCCTCCGCCACGTAGGCGCTGTGGATCGAGCGAGCGAGTTGCTCGCCGGCTACTTCGATTCGCTCTGGCACGCAAGCCTCCGGGATGACCATGAACACGCTCAACCTTCCCCCCAGATCGTCGAGCAACCCGGTGCGCGCGACCAAGGCTGTCGCGAACGGGGATGACCCAGACACGCAGATCACCACGCGACCGCAGCCATCGGCCACCAGACCCGCCATGTCGAGGCCCTCGCGCAGCGCGTCTTCGTCCTTGTCGAGGCAGACGAACACCGTGTACTCCCCCGTGGCCGGGAGCCCGGCGTCTTCGCCGTAGACGACAGAGCAAGCGGTGCCGATGACAGGGAACGCCTCCGTGACCGCCGCGACATTGGCTTCGGTCGCGTGCCTGATGACGACTTCGGCCCGGGACCCGCCGTCCAGGGCCAGCTGACGGCGCGCGGTCTCGCGCAGGACCGCCTGGCCAAGCGGCCCGAAGCCGACGATCACCACCTGCGCGGGCCTGCCGCCGACCGCGGTCAAGGGGTACATGTCGTGTTGGAACAGCCGCCGTGCCGCGATGTCCTCGAGGGTGAAGAACCCCAGCCGCAGCCGAGGGTTGGTGCTCATCCCGATGCGGCGGGCCTGCAGGCCCGCGCCAAGTTCGGCCGGCACCAGCGCGTAGGCGGACAAAGGCCGCCTGGGTCGGGGGATCTGGCCCGTGAGCATCGCGATGTCCGTGTTGATCATCCCCCGGCTTGTGCATGCGTAGAGGACCGCCGCACGGCCGACGCCCGCCGCCTTCAGCGTGCTCTCTTCGGCCGGATCACCCAGGACGGTCAGCGCGCCGACGCGGCGGGCCTGGGCCAGCGTGTCGGCGGCGGAACTGACCACGACCACCTTCCGCTTGCTGAGGCGGAGGTTGCGAGCGAACTCGATCGCCACGGACCCGTCGCCCGCGACGATCGTGTGCCTGCTCGCGGTCGCGGCAAGCAGGCGCCGCCACTGCTCGCCGAGCAGCAGGGCCAAGGTGCCCACGGCGGCCAGGAAGGTGCTCGCGGGCGCCAGGAGACGCGCGATGCCAAGCGGCACCGGGTAAGGCCCGGCGCCCTGGGTCGGCGCCGAGGACAGGACCGGGAGCTGCAGATCGTAGAAGAGGATGTCGGACCAACTGTTGCCGTACATCGTCGAGGCTGGCGGCCGGGACAAGTACTGATGCAGGCCGATGTAGCCGAGGATAAGCGCGACGAGCGCGACGACGACCACTATCAGCAAGCGGGCCAGCGGCATGTAAACGAGGGAGAACAGCCTGCGCGGCCGGTCGGGTCCCCGTTCGCGCACGCCCGCGCGCCCTTTGGCCATCGGCCGCCCTTCCCCGCTCAACAGCCATGCTTTGCGCCAACAGTAGTGGCGCCCGCGTGAGGGGCAACCTGATTTGCGCAGACGGAGGGCGGGCAGGCGAAGTCACGTGTGCCGTTCGGAAATAAATAATGGCTCTTCCTACCGTGTAACTCAGCCGGACATGCGCGTGACCTGGCGCATCTTGTTGGTCGCGTCGAGGGCCGCCACCTTGTAGGACTCGGAGAGCGTCGGGTAGTTGAACACCGCGTCGACCAGGTAGTCGACGGTTCCGCCGCAGCCCATCACGGCCTGGCCGATGTGGATGAGCTCGGTGGCCCCGGTGCCGAAGACGTGCACGCCGAGCAGTTTGCGGTCCTCGGGGGAGACAAGCAGCTTGAGAACGCCGTAGGAGTCTCCGACGATTTGGCCGCGGGCGAGTTCGCGGTAGCGCGACACGCCCACCTCGAACGGGACGCAGGCGTCGGTGAGCTGGTCTTCGGTCCGGCCGACGAAGCTGATCTCCGGGATGCTGTAGATGCCGAGCGGCTGCGGCACTTGCGCCGAGCTCACCGGCTCGCCGAACGCGTGGTGCGCCGCGAGCCTGCCCTGCTCCATCGACGTCGCGGCCAGCGCGGGGAAGCCGATAACGTCGCCGACCGCGTAGATGTGCGGTACCTCGGTGCGGAAGAACTCATCGACGGCGATCCGCCCGCGGTCGTCCGCGGCGAGCCCGGCCGCCTCGAGGCTGAGGTTGCCTGTCACACCCTGCCGGCCGGCCGAGTACAAGACCGTGTCCGCCGGGATCTTCTTCCCGCTGTGCAGGAACGCGATCGCGCCTTCCGGCCTTGACTCCACCGAGGAGACGGTCTCGCCGAAGCGGAACGTCACGGCGAGGTCGCGCAGGTGGTACTTGAGCGCCTCGACCACTTCGTCGTCGCAGAACTCGAGCATCCTCGTCCGCCGCTCGACCACGGTCACCTTGGTGCCGAGGGCGGCGAACATCGAGGCGTACTCGATGCCGATCACGCCGGCTCCGGCCACGACCATCGATCGCGGCACCCGGCCCAGGTGAATGATGCCGTCGGAGTCGATGATCGTTTTGTCGTCGAAGGCGACGGTGTCCGGACGCGCCGGCCTGGTGCCGGTGGCGATGACGATCTTCGCGGCGCTGACCTTGCGGGTCTGGCCGTCACCATCGTCGACCTGTAGCTCGTTCGGCCCGACGAACTTTGCCGTGCCCGGGATGACCGTGACGCGGTTGCGGGAGAGTTGGGCCCGTACGACGTCGTTCTCCCTCGTGACCACGTGCGTCGTGCGGGCCGTCAGGTCAGCGATCGTGATCTCGTCCTTGACCCGGTACGACTGCCCGTAGATCTCGCGCTGGTCCACGCCGGTCAGGTAGAGGATCGCCTCGCGGAGCGTTTTAGACGGGATCGTCCCGGTATTGACGCATACGCCCCCGAGCATGTTGGGGCGTTCGACCACGGCGACCTGCCGGTCCAGCTTCGCGGCGGCGATCGCCGCCTTCTGCCCGCCTGGCCCGGAGCCTATGACCAGCAGGTCAAAGTCGTGCACAACACCAGTCTGTCTGCTACCGGGCCGGAAAAGAAGTCCCGTGACATCCAGTTCAAGACGGTCAACCTCAGATAACGTCAGCGAAAAGAATATCCGGACGAGGGAAACCAAGCGCCGCCCAGAGGTCGTCTAAGGGGTGTCCGCAGAATCGAGGCCCTCACATGATCAAAGGACACACACGGGTCAATCGGGTCACCCTGTTCGCATCGATCCCCGTGCTCGCGTTCGTCGCACTCGCCGCGGGATGCGGGACGGCGACTGCACCGTCGACCGCGGGCGGGACGGGAACCGCACGGCCGTCGTCGGCTTCTCCCGGAACGACGGCCGACCCCGGAGAGACGCTCTCCCCTGGAGCGACGGCCTCTCCGACCCCGGTGCCGACCACCACGGCCGGGCCGCCCCTGGTGGCCGGGCAGCCGGCCTGCACGGACTGGCCGGCGAGCGCCCCGCGCGAGTCGCTGCCGCGAACGTTCGTCCCGGTCGCCGTGCTCAGGTGCGTGAACGGCGAGCAGACGATCCCGGGCAAGGGAGAATGGCAGACCGCGACGCTGCAACGAGCCGACAAGGACCTGGGGGCTTTGATCGCGGCGTTGCGGCTGCCACCGGGCGTGCGAAGCCCAGGGATGATGTGCCCGGACCTCGTCATGCTGCCGCCGCAGATCGTGCTGGTCAGCGCCGACGGGAAGACGCTGATCCCCCGGCTGCCGGTGGGCGACTGCGGGCTGATCCAGGGGCCGGTGCTCGCCGCGATCGCGGCACTGCCCTGGCAGACCGTATCGGTGCGCCTTGTCGCGCAGGTCCAGAGCCAGGCGGAAGCCTCGAGCGGCTGCGCGCCCTCGTACAAGGATCCGTTCGCGGCGTATGAGTCGGCCCGGCAGGTGTCGGGCGGCACGCTCTACACCGCTCCTCCCACGTCGCTGCAGATCTGCGTGTACGCCCTGGGCGGCGCGGCGAACACGTCGCACTTCCTGAGCGGCACAACCGTCACTGGCCCGACCCTGACCACCTTGGTGGACGGCCTGTCCAGTCCGCTGCACCTGACCGTGTGCTCGCTGCCGCACGAGATGTTCGCCGTGCTGAGCGGATCAGGCCCCGGGAGTACCGTCGTGTACGTCGAGCTTGGCGGCTGCGATCGGGTGTACCGCCCAGAATCGGTCTCGGGCGGGCTGATGGGCGTCTCAACGGGCCAGGCGACCCCCGACACGGTGTCGATCATCGAGGCGGTGACCCATGCCAAGACGACTCACGTCCCGGGTGGAGTGGCCGGCTAAGTCCGTACGATACGGGGATGGCGGTACGCGCGGTTATCTTC
Source organism: Trebonia sp. (assembly GCA_035571275.1). GTDB lineage: Bacteria > Actinomycetota > Actinomycetes > Streptosporangiales > Streptosporangiaceae > Trebonia. The sequence goes on along the minus strand of DATMKQ010000395.1, from coordinate 28,174 downwards.
GACTGGGGCGGGACGCTGACCCCATGGCACACCATCGACCACGACGCGCTGTGGCTGGATGTATGCGCACGGCACTTCCCCGCGGACGAGGCGGCATCGATCGCCGACGCGATAAGGAAAGCGGAGTTCGCGCTGTGGCGGCAGTCTGAGACCTCCCAGCAGAGCGCCACCTTGGACCACGTCTTCGAGCAGGCCGGGGTCGCCGCGGACGAGGCGTTCCTGGCCACCTACTACAGCTTGTTCGAGCCGCACACTCTGACGGACCCCGACGCGGCGCCGCTGCTGCGCGAGCTGCGCGAACGTGGCATCAGGGTCGGCGTGCTGTCCAACACGATGTGGCCGCGCAGCGCGCACGAACTGGTCTTCCGCCGGGACGATGTGCTCGGCCTCATCGACGCGGCGGTGTACACCAGCGAGATCCCGTGGACTAAGCCGCATCCGGAGGCGTTCCGCGCGGCGATGGCCGCCGTCGGGGTGACCGACCCGGCTTCGTGCGTCTTCGTCGGCGACCGGCCCTACGACGACATCTACGGCGCGAAGAGCCTTGGCATGCGCGGGGTGCTGATCCCGCACAGCGAAGTGCCGCCGCACGACGGCGTCGTTCCCGACGCGGTGATCAACCGGCTCGCCGAGCTGCCCGCGCACCTCGACCACTGGTAGCTGGGCCTGCCGCGCCCGCGGCGAGCCTGCCGCGCTGGCGGCGGGCTCGCCGCGCGAGCGGCGGGCGCCCCGCGAGCGGCGGCGGGCTCCCTGCGCGTGCGGCGGGCGCGGGGCGCGAGATGAATGGCCCGTTGAGCTGGCAATAGCCAGGTGAACGGGCCATTCATCTGGCTGGAGCGAGCGGTTAGGCAGTGGGTGGGCGGTTCGTGGCCGGGAAATCTTGAAAATCCTCGGAAAAGTTGTTGTCGTCTGGCCGGTTCACGCCTCATACACGCGGTGGGTGGAACCGGCCGGGGCGGTGGGGGGCCGGGAGGAAGACGCCGGGGGTGGGCCTTCCTCCCGGCTCCGGATCGGGAAGCCCGCCAGCCGAAGGGCGCGCCGGGTGCCCGTACCAAGGAGCGGGACGCCTCGCCGAATGACCGAGGAGCGAAGGCCTTGGCGAGGAGAAGATGCGGGAACCCGGCGCCCCGGAGGGGGGCAAGACTACGCCCAGGCAATCTTCCCGCGAGCCAAAGGGCGCGCCGGTGCCTGGACTGAGGAGCGAGCGAGCGGAGCTCGTGAGCGACGAGGGAAGGCACCGGGCCAAAGCGCCCGGAGGCGAGTGGTGGGAGGGCATGGGCGGGGTCAAGAGAGCGCACCAATGCGGTCCATTCGACAGCTACGTAGCGAAAGCCCCGCTACGGTAAGCGCATGCGTGACAGTGAGGTCGTCGCGTCCATCGTTGCCGGCGAGGCTGACGGGCTCGCTGAGGCTTACGACAGGTACGCCGACCCCCTCTACAAGTACTGCCAGTTCATGCTCGGCGACGCGGCTGACGCCGCGGACGCTGTCCAGGACACCTTCGTCTTCGCCGCCTCCCGGCTGGCCGGGCTGCGCGACCCTGAGCTGCTGCGTGCCTGGCTGTACGCGGTGGCGCGCAACGAATGCCTGCGCATCCTTGGCGCGAAGACCACGACGACGGCGCCCGCCGAGGCGGAAGAGGTGACCAGGGACGGCGCCGACGCTGGCGACCAGGCCGAACGAACCGGGCTGCGAGCACTGATCGAGGACGCCGCGGCGGGCGTGAACCCGCCCGAGCGTCAGATCCTCGAGCTGCATCTGTGGCAAGGGCTTGACGCGGCCGAGATCGCGGCCATGCTCGGCCTGTCCCGCGGCCACGCGCAGTCGCTGTTGTCCACTGCGATGGAGCAGCTCGAGGCCAGCCTGGTGGTGCTTACGGTAGGCCGCGCCAACCCCGCCGACTGCTCCGTGCTCGCCCATATGCTGGCCGGCTGGGACGGGAAGCTCACCCCGGAGCTGCGCTGGTGGGTGTACCCGCACATCAAACGCTGCGGCACCTGCGGCGCCCGGCGTGCCCTCGAGCTTCGCCCCGCGGCGCTGTTCGATCTGGCTCCGGCCGCGGCGATGGCCGCCGGGGCCGCCGAGAGCCTGCAGGCCGCGGCCGGTCCTCCGGAAGCGCTCAGGGAGCATACGCTCGCACTGGCCGCGGGCGAGAGCCCGAGCGCGACCGCGCACCGGACCGCCGTGCTCGGCCGGACCGCGCCATTCGGCGTTGATGGCTTTCCCAAGCCGCTGCAGGCGCCGAGGGCGGGGCTGCTGCACGGCGCGGCGCAGGGCGCCTGGCTTTCGTCGCCGCGGCGGCAGGCCGCCGCGGCGGCCGGGGCGGTGCTGGCCGTCGCCATCGCCGCGGTCGGCTTCACGCTGAGCGGGAATAGCGGGCACAGCCCGGTGGCCGGCGGCAAGCCGCCGGCCACCGGGCTGTCCGCGCCGCGCGCGACGGCTACCACGCCGACCGCGGGCGCCAGCAGCCCTGCCGGGTCGCAGTCACCCCCGCCCACGGCGACTCGGCGTGCCTCGTCGCACTCACCGACGGCGAAGCCGGCCGGCGGCGGGTCGCCGACTCCTCCGCCGCCCACGACACAGCCGTCACCGACGCCGACCACGCTCACTCCTACGCCAACGCCAACGCCGACGCCCACCACGACCCGGCCGACGCCGCCCCCGTCGCCGAAGCCGCCCGCGGCCACGCTAATCGTCAACCCCGGCGACGGCACCATCCAGCCCGGCTGGACCATGATCACGTTGACGGCTCGGGGCGGCACCGTGCACTGGTCGATCACGCTGCCTGGCCGCGACGTCTGGGCCCGTCCGACGTCCGGAACGGTCTCGCCGGGCGATGGGCCCGTGCACGTGTGGATCTGGGCCAGCCACCGGGCCGCGGGTCAGCAGGTGACGATCAGCCCGAGCGGCACGGTCTTCACCATCGGCCAGGGAGGGTTCGCGACCGCCGACGCCACGCATTGGCTTCCTGGAGGCTTCGCCGCCGGTGACGCCTGGCGCTGGTTTCCTGGGAGCCGCCGACGCCACGCAGTGGTTTCGGATGATATGACATGGTCTATTCGGGACGAACGACTACGGTGACCCCATGCGCGACGGTGAGATTGTCGCGTCCATCGTGGCTGGCGAAGCCGACGGGCTCGCCGAGGCCTACGACAGGTACGCGGACGCCCTCTTCGGCTACTGCCGTTCGCTGCTGCGCGAGCCCGCCGACGCCGCCGACGCGGTGCAGGACACGTTCGTCATCGCCGCCTCCCGGGTCTCGGGGCTGCGTGACCCCGAGTTGCTCAGGCCCTGGCTATACGCCGTAGCGCGCAACGAGTGCCTGCGCAGGCTCGGCTCGCGTGAGGTGGCGTCCACCCTTGACGGAGCTTCCGAGACCGACGAGCACGCTGACGAGACGGCGGACGTCGGCGCGGAAGCCGAGCGTGCCGAGACCCGCGCGCTGCTGCGCGCCGCGCTCGGCGGGCTCAACCCAGCCGAGCGGGACGTGGTCACCCAGTTCTTGCACGGCCTCGATATCGCCGAGATAGCCCTGGTGCTCGACGTCTCGCGAAATCACGTGCACGCCCTGCTCTCGCGGGCACGCGACCAGCTCGAGACATCCGTTGGCGTGCTCCTGGTGGCGCGCTCAGGTCGCGAGGCATGCCCGGAGCTTGACGCGCTGCTCGCCGACTGGGACGGTCAGCTGACCGTGCTGCTGCGCAAGCGGGCCGCCAGGCACATCGAACGGTGCGATATCTGTTCCGGGCGGCGGCGTCAGGTCCTGAGCCCCGCGATGCTGCTCGGGCTGTCGCCAGGCCTGCTGCTCGGCGCGTTCGCGGCGCACGCCGCGCACGCTGCCCCGGCCGGGATCCGTGCCACGGCACTGCACATGGGCACCGGGAAGGACCTGCACGCCGAGGCGTACCGGGGGGCGCTGAACAGGAGCCACGGTTCGTTCAGGACAATCGGTTTTCCAAAACCCCGGCATATTGGTCACGCCGGGCCGCTGCGATCGCCGCGCGTCCAGGTGGCCGCCGCGGTCGGCGCGGCTGCCATCATCGTCGCCGCGGTGGTGCTGGCGACGTCGGGCGGGCCGCGGCCTGGCCGGTTCGTCGGCGGCGGGCCGCTGCCGGGGCGCGCGTCCGCCGGCCAGACGCCGGGCGTGGCACCGGGAAGGTCGGCTGGCGCCACGCCGTCGGGTGGCGTCTCGCGCGGCGGGTCTGGCGGCCGCTCGAGCGTGCCCGGGTCGTCGCTGGCGTCGGCCAGCGCGTCGAGAGGGGCGCCGTCCGCGTCGCCGGGAGCGTCTCGGACGCCGTCCGCCTTCCCGTCAGGAACGGATTCCGCGTCTCCCTCGGCGTCCGTCTCGTCGCCGACTCCCACTGCGTCGCCGACCGGGAGCCGTTCACCGTCGCCTACGCCTACTGGTCAGCCCGCGGCTGGCACGCTCAGCGTCACGCCGGCGCGCATCGTGCTCACCCCGCTGCTCGGCAGCACGCTCACGCTGACCGCGGCAGGCGGGCCGGTGAACTGGTCGATCTCCGAGCCTGCCAGTTTGCTCGGCGAGCTTGACGTCTCACCGTCGTCCGGAACCTTGAGCGCGGGTCAGAGCACGCAGGTGACGATCACAGTCAGCGGCCTGGCCAGCCTCGACACTCAGCTGACGGTCAGCCCTGGCGGGCAGGCGGTGACCGTGGTTCTCGGGCTTCTCTAGGGCGCGGCTGGAGGTCAGCCGGGTCAGTGCGGCCAGCCGGATCGAGCGGTCGCGCGTTGCGCCTGGTCGCGTAGCGCCTGGACCGCCCGCGCCGGGTCGTCGGCCCCGTATACCGCCGAGCCTGCCACGAAGACGTCCGCGCCAGCTTCGGCGCACTGCTCGATCGTCTCCTCGCTCACCCCGCCGTCGACCTGCAGCCAGACCGCGCCGCCGTGGGCGCTGACCATCGCGCGGGCGCGGCGCAGCTTGGGCAGCACGAGCTCGAGGAAGTGCTGGCCGCCGAATCCTGCCTCGACCGTCATTAGCAACAGCATGTCGAGCTCGGGCAGCAGGTCCGCATACGGTTCGACCGGGGTGCTGGGGTTGAGCGCCAGCCCGGCGCGCGCGCCCGCGGCGCGGATGGCGCGCAGGGTGCGGACCGGCGAGATCGTCGCCTCGGCGTGAATCGTCACGTTCCGGGCGCCCGCCTCAGCGTAGGCCGGGGCGTGCTGGTCTGGCTCGGTGATCATCAGATGGCAGTCAAGCGGCAGCGTGGCGTGCTTGAGCAGCGCTTCCACGACCGGCAGGCCGACCGTGAGGTTCGGCACGAAGTGGTTGTCCATCACGTCGACGTGCAGCCAATCGGCTACGTCGGCGACCGCGGCGGCCTCGTCGGCGAGCCGGGCGAAGTCCGCGGACAGGATGCTAGGCGAGATCTGAACGGCCATGTCAGTACCGAGTGTAGAGTGCGGTGGGCGGGTCCCGCCCGGCCGGCCTGGAATGTCGGACCCCCTCGTTAGTATTCAGCACTGCGTTCGAATACTTACCAGTTGGAGGTCCCCCAGTGCCTACGCAGTCTTCTACCGATTTGCTTGACCGGGTCCGCAAACTCCTGGCCAAAGCCGAGGCCGAGGGGGTCACGCCACACGAGGCCGAGGCTCTCACCGCCAAGGCCGCCGAGCTAATGGCTCGGTACGGCATCGACCGGGCGCTGCTTGGCGCGCTGCACCCGGAGACGGACTCCCCCGCCGCCCGGATCTTCGACCTTGATAATCCGTGGGCGGCCGTCAAGGCTCATTTGCTCGCCGGGCTTGCTTCCGCGCTGCGCTGCCAGTGCATCCTGCTGACCCGGCCGGAGCCAGGGAGCCGGATTCATGTGTTCGGGTACCTGTCTGATCTTGAGCGTGCCGACATCTTGTTCACCTCGCTGCTCGTGCAGATGGCGCGGGCGCTGGCCGCGGAGCCCGTGCCCGCCATCGGGGGCGGGGTGAAGGCGTGGCGCCGGTCGTGGATGCTCGGGTACGCGTCCGCCGTCGTGGCGCGGGTCCGTGCCGCCGAGGACGCCGCCGTCGCGAGCGCGTCGGCTCCGGGGGCCGCGGCGGACGGGCCGTCGACCGCGCTCGTGCTGGCCGACCGCGCCATGACCGTGCGGCACCAGGCCGAACAGGCCTACCCCCGCACTCGCAAGACGCGCGTGACCTACTCGGGCAACGGCTACCAGGCCGGCTACCGCGAGGGGCAGCGGGCCGACATCGGCGGGGCCAAGGTGCGGTCGCGTTCCGGCGCGGCCATCGGCCGCTGAGGTAGCGTGCGAGCCATGGAACACGTCAGACTGGGCCACAGCGGCCTGCAGGTGTCCCGGCTGTGCCTGGGCACGATGACCTTCGGGCTCCAGAGCGACGAGACGACCGCTATCGCGATCATGGACCGCGCGGCAGCGGCGGGAGTCGACTTCCTCGACACGTCCGACGCCTACCCGCTCGGCGGTGACCTGGCCAGCCGGGGGCGGACCGAGGAGATCATCGGGCGCTGGCTGCACGGCAAACGAGAGCGCTTCATCGTCGCGACCAAGTGCTTCGCGCCGACCGGTCCCGCGCCGTTCGACGCCGGCAACTCGCGCAAGCACATCATGTCCGCGGTAGACGCCTCGCTGCGCCGCCTGCAGACCGACTACATCGACCTGTACCAACTGCACGGGTACGACCCGGCGACGCCGATCGATGAGACGCTCAGCGCGCTCGACGACCTGGTGCACGCGGGCAAGGTCCGCTACATCGGCTGCTCAAACTTCCTGACATACCAGCTCGTGCGGGCGGTCGGCCGTAGCGAGACGCTGCGGCTGGCCAGGTTCGACTCGGTGCAGCCGCGGTACAACCTACTGTTCCGCCAGATCGAGCGGGAGATGCTGCCGTTCTGCGAAGAGGATGGCGTCGGCGTCATCCCGTACAACCCGATCGCCGGCGGGCTGCTGTCAGGCAAGCATGACCGGAGCGCGCCGCCACCGGAGGGCGGCCGGTTCACGCTCGGCTGGGCCGGCCAGGTCTACCAGGAGCGCTACTGGAACGAGCGCGCCTTCCAGACCGTGTCGGCGCTGGGCAAACTGGCTGACCAGGCAGGGGTCAGCCTGGTCACGCTGTCGGTCGCGTGGGTGCTCGCCAACAAGGCGATCACCGCACCGATCATCGGCGCCAGCCGGCCCGACCAGCTCGACGCCAGCGTCGCCGCCGCCGGGTACGTGCTCGACGCCGACCTCAAGCGGCAAATGGACGAGCTCACCTACGAGTACCGGCTGGGAGACGCGGCCCGGTAGGCGGGCGGCGCGCGGCCCGGTAGGCGGGCAGCGCCATTTATTTGCGGTTTGCGGTGCTAGAACGCCGTAAACCGCAAATAAATCCGGCCGCGGGTGACGCACCGCTAGGTAGGACGGGCCATGACCGAAGGTAGTGCTGAATGTTTGACCGGTCATGGAGGCTGTCGCGGGATGGCTGGTGCGCTCGTTTAGGGCAGGGGCACCCAGGCGGCGCTAGGCACCCGGGGTCCGGACGGTCCCAAGCGGTCATTCGCGCATCAATACGAAGAGATTTCGAAGTGTTCCGGTGCCTAGCGCCCCGTGGCGTCACCGACGTCCCTGTCGTGCCAAGCGCCGCGCCTACGACCAGCACGCTATTCACGCCATTTCTGCGCGGGCACCAAGTTCTTGGTGATGAGCGTGCGCAGCTCGCGGCGGGACCTGACGCAGTCACGCGTTGGTCACATGAACAGGGTGGTCTTCCATACCGATCAGACCCTGATGACTGGCAGTTCCGGATCTATGCGCAGTATGTCGTCGGGATCGCTGGTGGCAACCGCATGGCCGCGCTCTCGGGCGCAGATCGCCACGTGTACGTCGATGACATCCTGGTGTCCGCTTCGCGCGCACACCAGACCTACGCTGCGCGCGACGTTTGGCGTCATGATGGCGAGGTCGATACCCCGTGATTTCAATAGCCGCGCAAGCCGAACCTGGCGGGAACTGCGCCACGCCTGCGCGACAGTGCCGACTGGTACGCAGATGGTTCCGCCGCGTCGCAAGATCTCGTCCAGGCGGGTTTGCATTACCAGGGCCTTACTGGGTTGGTCGAGCGCAAGAAGCGCGCCGGTGTCGAGGGTAAGCCCGGTTACCGTGACAGCGGTCACCCTGCCAGCTTGTCATCGTCCTTGTGCTGGCCGACGAGGCCGACTCGATCCAGTTCCTCCTGGACCTGCCGTCGGACATCTTCCGGTACGGGAGTCTCGGTATTCCATGAGGCCAGCACTGCTGCCAGGTCTTCGCGCTCGGTGTAGTCCTCGAGAGCCGCGGCCACGTAGGAGCTGACTCGGCGCTCGCCGCCCGCGGCACGCCTCACCTGCTCCGCGAGCTCGTCGGGAAGGCTGACCGTAATCCTTTTCATACATTAATCATACTCGACGCGGCCCCGGTTCACTCGGCGGAGGAGGGCGATGAAGATCGCGTCGGTGCCGTGGCGGTGGGGCCATAGCTGGGCGAAGCGCGGGTCTTGGGAGCGGAGGCCGGGGACGTCCGACAGGACCGCGGGGGCATCGAGGACCTCTACGTCCGGCGTGTCGCTCAGGACGGCGTTGACCACGTCGCGGGTTTCCGCTTGGACGGGCGAGCAGGTCACGTAGGCCACCACGCCGCCGGGGCGGCACGCCTTGAAGGCGGAGCGAAGGAGCGCGCGCTGGAGTTCGGCGAGGGCGGGCAGGTCTGACTCGGACTTGCGCCAGCGTGCTTCCGGGCGGCGGCGGAGGGCGCCAAGGCCGGAGCACGGCACGTCCACGAGCACCCGATCGAACGCGGCCGCGCGCCACGCTGGGCAACGGCCGTCCGCCGCGAGGACGGCGGAGGCGGTCCCGGCCGTCCCGTGGCTCGCGAACGCTCCCTGGATCAGTGCCGCACGGTGCGGATGGACGTCGGACGCGACCAGGCGCGCGCCGGCGGTGCCGGCCAGGCCGCGCAGCAGCCGGGCCTTGCCGCCCGGGCCAGCGCACATGTCCAGCCAGCGCTCGCCGTCCCGGGCCCGGACCGCCGGGGCGCCGGCGAGCGCCTCGGTCTCGCCGGCCACTCCGCCGTTCGGCGCCTTGGCCAGGGGCGCCTTGGCCAGGGGCGCCTTGGCCAGGGCTATCGCGGCTAGCTGGCTGCCTTGGTCTTGGACCGCGGCCAGGCCTGTGGCGATGAGGGGGGACGGGTCGCCGCCCGGGAGGGTGAAGCCGTAGGGCGACCAGCGGGTGGGCTCAGCGCCTTGCGGCATCACCTCGTCGCGGCCGGGGCCGCCCGGGTAGACGGCCATCGTCACCCGCGGGCGTTCGTCGCCCGCGGCGAGCGCGGCCGCTAGCTCGGAGCCGGCGGCTTCGCCGAGCGCGTCGCGGTAGGCGCCGATTATCCACCGCGGGTAGCTGTACCTGACCGCCAGGTAGCCGTCCGGGTCCGACTCCTGGGCCGGGGCGACGATCGCTAGCCACTGGTCCAGGTCCCGGGTGGAAACGCGGCGCAGCACCGCGTTGACGTATCCGGATACCCGGGGGCCCGCCACGGCCTTAGCCAGGTCGACCGATGTCGCTACGGCGGCGTGGGCGCCCACCCTGGTCGCGAGCAGCTGGTGCGCGCCCATCCTGAGCACGTGCAGCACTGGTGGGTCGAGCTTGTCGAGCGGGCGGTCGCTGCACGCCGCGAGCACGGCGTCGTAGGTGCCGAGGCCGCGGAGCGTGCCGTAAGCGAGCTCTGTGGCCAGCGCCGCGTCCCGGCCGGTCAGCGAACGCTCGGCAAGCAGTTTCGGCAGCAGCAGGTTGGCGTACGCGCCGCGGTCGGCGACGGCGGCCAGCACGTCGTAGGCGGTGCGCCGGGGCAGGTCCGTGCGGGGGCCGCGGACGCGCCTGGCGGGCGGGCGGTGGCGGGTGTCGGGGTGACCGGGCATGGTCAGCCGAAGCCGGGGCGTGTGGCCAGGTCGCCGCGCAGCCCGCGCGCCCAGTCGGCGGCGGGCATCCTGCGTTTGCCCGGCGGCTGGACGTCACCGAGGCGTACGGGGCGCGAGCCGGTGCCCGCGTACACCGTGCCGCGGTCGACGTGCAGGTCTCCGGGCGCAAGGCCAGCCGGGCCACCCTCCTGAAGGAGCGTCACCGGCCAGATCTTCATCCGGTCCCCGTCGAATTCCGTCCACGCGCCGGGTTCTGGCGTACAGCCGCGGATCTGCCGGTCGATGAGGTGCGCGGGCAGCTTCCAGTCCACCCGCGCATCCGCCGGAGTGAGCTTCGGGGCGAGGCTGATGCCATCGGCCGGCTGCGGCACCGCGTACACGGTCCCGTCCTCAATCCCGTCGAGCGTGTCCACCAGCAATCGCGCGCCCGAGGAGGCAAGCCGGTCCAGCAGTTCGCCCGCGGTGTCGGCCGGACGGATCGCCTCGGTCAGCACGCCGTAGACCGGGCCAGCGTCAAGCTCGGCGACAAGCCGGAACGTGGTGGCCCCTGTGACGTCGTCCCCGTGCATGATCGAGTGCTGCACGGGCGCGGCACCGCGCCACGCGGGCAGCACAGAGAAATGCAGGTTGACCCAGCCGTGCCGGGGGATGTCCAGCGCCGCCTGCGGCAGCAGGCCGCCGTACGCGGTCACCGGGCAGCAGTCCGGGGCGATCTCGCGGAGCCGGTCGAGGAACCAGGGCTCACGCGGCCGCAGCGGAGTCAGCACCTCGATGCCCACCGAACGGGCCAGCTCGGCCACCGGAGACTGCTCGACCCGCCTGCCGCGGCCCGCTGGCGCGTCCGGCCTGGTGACCACCGCCTCGACGGAATGGCGCGAGTCAAGGATCGCGCGCAGCGCGGTCACCGCGGGCTCCGGGGTTCCGGCGAATACCAGCCGCACTTAAGGCACGCCCCTCAGGAGATCCGCAGCGTCGAGTGCGGCGAGACCTTGACCTCGGGGACGGGCTCCCCGGACCATTCGGCTTCCCTGATGGCCTTCATCGCGAGCTTGCGCTGCTTCTTCTCCAGCCGGTCGATGAACAAGATCCCGTCGAGGTGGTCGGTCTCGTGCTGGACGCACCGGGCGAGCAGTTCGGTGCCCTCGATAATGACGGGATCGCCGTACATGTTGAAGCCGCTGGCGACCACTCGCGGCGCACGCGGCGTCGGGAACTGAAGGCCGGGCAGCGACAGGCAGCCCTCGTCATCGGTCTCCTCGTCGCCTTCCAGTGCGAGGACCGGGTTCACCAGGTGGCCGGGTTCTTCGTCCAGGTGGTAGGTGAACACCCGAAGGCCAACGCCTATCTGCGGCGCGGCGAGGCCCACTCCGGGCGCATCGAGCATCGTCTCGGTGAGGTCCCGCACAAGGTTGCGGAGCTCGGCGTCGAAGTCGACTACCGCCTCGGCCGGCGTGCGCAGCACGGGGTCACCGAACAGCCGGATGGGCCTGAGCAATGGAGGGTCCTCCCAACGCGATGCCTGTCCGCCCTGCGGCGGTAATCGGCACGTTACCTAATAGTCTATCGACGGCCTAGATAATCTCGGCCGGGTCAAGCTGCACGCGGACTCCGCCGCCTTCCTTGCGGGCACTGCGCGCCGCCTGCGCCGCGTGCAGCGCCCGCGCCAGTTCGGCGCCGCGCGGCCTGGACGCGCGGACCAGCGCGCGCACCTGCTGTTCGTCGGCCGCGTGGCCGGGACCGTCTCGGTGGCCGCCGCGGTCGAGCTGGACCGGGCCGAGCACCTCGAATCCGGGCGCCACGCCGGACAGCAGGCTGGACACGGCGGACGCGGAGCCCGTCACCGACGCCATCCGCGTGGCGGGAGGAAAGTCCAGGTCGCAACGGTCAGCGAGCTCCCGTTCTGAATAACCAACCGGATCCCAGCGGATCAGAGCTTGCACGACGGGAAGCCCCGCGTCGGCATGGACCAGCACCGTCCCCTCCGCGCGCACCAGGGCGGCGGCCGCCAGCCAGCGGCGCAGCGCCTCCTCGCCGGCGCGCAGGCTGGGGCGGCCGAGCAGTGCCCACCCATCGAGCAGCAGCGCGGCGGCGTACCGGCCGAGCGGCTCGGCGCCCGGAGTGGCGATGACCAGCGCCGGCTCGTCGGGGACCGCCGTGATCACCGACTCGCCGCCGGAAGAACGGACCTTGACGCCAGGGAAGGCGCGACCGAGTTCTTCGGCGGTACGGGCCGCGCCCGTCACGATCGCGCGGATCTTGTCGTGGCCGCACCCGGCGCATTTCCAGGCGCCGGCCAGCGCGCCGCACCATCTGCAGTCTGGCACCGCGTTCGGGCCGGCCAGCCGCAGCGGCCCGGCGCACTGGGCGCACCGGGCCTGGGACCGGCATCGTTCGCAGGCGATCGCCGCCAGATACCCGCGGCGCGGCACCTGGACGAGCACCGGGCCGTTGGCGAGCGCGCCGCGTACGGTGCGCAGCGCCAGGCTGGGCAGCCGCGCCGTGACCGCCGCCTCGTCCCTGGCCAGCTCCGCTTCGTCGGCCGCGGGCCGCACCACAGGCGCGGCCTGCCGCAGCGTCCCGCGGTCCGGCTCAAGCGGGCGGGCCCATCCGGATCCGACCAGCTGGGCGAGCTCGGCGGTGCGGGCGAACCCGCCGATGAGCGCCGCCGCGCCCGCCCGGTGTGCGCGCAGCGCCAACACCTCCCTGGCGTTCGGGTAGGGAGCACGGGGCTCGGCGTGCAGGTCGTCGCCGTCGTCCCAGAGCACCACCAGGCCCAGGTCACGGACGGGCGCGAACATCGCCGCGCGGGTGCCGGCCGCGATCAGCACGTCGCCGCGGAGCGCGGCGAGCCATCGGCGGTACCGTTCGGCGGGGCCGAGGTCGGCGGTGAGCGTGACGTGCGCGGCGCCGACGGTCGTCAGGGCCGCGCCGATCCGGGCGAGGTCGCGCGCGTCCGGCACGACGATTACCACGCCGCGGCCCGCGCTTGCGCTCGTGGCGGCGGCGCGCGCGATCTCGTCTGGCCAGGTAGCCCCCGGCAGCGCGGTCCACGCCGCGCGAGCCGGCCGTGCCTGGCTAAGCGCCTCGAGGAACGCGTGCCCCGCCGGGTACCTAGCCCACGAGCCCGGGTCGGGCCTTTCCTGGGTGGCCCGCGCCGTCGCGGCCCGGGGGGCCGTCGCGGCCCGGGGGGCCGCCTCGGTCGCGGCGTGCCGCTGCGGGACCGCGAGCCGCAGCACGTCGGCGAGCGTGCCGGCGTAGCGGTCGGCTACGGCGCGGGCCAGCCCGGCGATTTCTGCTGTCAGCACCTGCTCGGGCGACACCACCCGCTGCAGGAAGTCCAGCCTGCCGCGGTGCTCACTGGCTTGCGCTCGTTCGAGGACGAAGCCGTCCGTGAGCTGTCCGGCGAACCTGACGCGTACCCGGACGCCGGGACGCGCCTGGTCCGCGAGCCGATCCGGGACCAGGTAGTCGAACGCCCGGTCCAGGTGGGCGAGCGGGATGTCCACGGCGATCCTGGCGATCGGATTGTCGGCGGCCGGGTTCAGCGTCTTGGCTGGCTTGGTGGTTTTGGTGGTCTTGGCGGGCTTGGCGGTGTTGGCGGTGTTGGTGGCCTTGGCGGGCTTGGCGGTCTTGCCGCTCCCGGCCGCCTTCCCGCCCTTCGAGGGCTCCGCGCCGGGTGGCGATCCCGTGTCCGGACGCGCGATTCGCGCGCCGTCGTCCTGGGTATTCGCCACGCTCCCGTCCTACCAGAAAATACGGAGTTAACGGGACGGGCGGGCTCTGGGCGGGGTGGGGGTGGCACGCTTTAGGTGATTTACGTGCTATGTCCTGGTGTGCTCTTTACGCCTTGCACAGATGGATGGTCCATACAGCTGCCTATAACAAGATGAATGTCCCATTCATCTGCCTGCTGGAGGGGGCTGGGGCGGGCTGGGGCGGGGCTGGAGGGGGCGACACAGCGCGAGCGGCCGGGCGCGGGAAGCCGCAGTTCCCGTGCCCGGCCGCTCGCGGGCTGCTAGTTGATCAGGTCGTTGAACTCGCCAGTGCGCAGGGCGCTGACCATCGCGCGGACGGCACCGGCCGGGTAAATCAGCGCCGTGCCCTGCGGGTCGCGCGAGTTACGCATCGCGACCGTGGCTGAGTCGAGGCGGGCGAGCTCAACGCACGCGCCCTGGGAGTTGCTGCGCTGGCTCTTCCGCCAAGTCGCGCCCTCTAGTTGCGCGGCGGAGATCCCGTTGTGAATGTCCTGCATCGTTTCTCGTCTCCTGACGCATTGATATGGTCCGTTGGCCAGCACCTGCTGCCACGGCCCCAGCGCGCTGGCGCCAGCCGCCAACCGCGGCTGGCTCCTGCCGGTCTCTTGAGCTCCCCCGGACTTACGGAACCGAGCTTATCGTATGCACGTGCATTCGCAACGGATTACGCACTCTCATACGCATACGCATTTGCACGCCCGTTGCCATTATCGTGACTGCGGCTACCCCGAATCGGCGGCATCACACATGCGGCTCACGTGCCGCCTATACCGGCAACTTGTTGTAATCGCAGTATATCGTCCCGTAATCATCGCAGATCAGAATCTCAAGGCGCGACCGCTGCGACAATGCCCTGAATCCGGTTACGCGAGGGTGACCGGCGGCAGGAGGCCGGTAGGCCGGCCTGGTTTACAGGCCGGCCGCGGCGCGCAGCTGGGTGGCTCGGTCGGTCCGCTCCCAGGAGAAGTCCGGCTCGTTGCGGCCAAAGTGGCCGAAGGCCGCCGTCTGGGAGTAGATCGGTCGCAGCAGGTCGAGGCTCGCGATGATCGCCCTCGGCCGCAGGTCGAAGACCTCCGTGACCGCGTCCTGGATGCGCTCCACCGGCACCGTCTCGGTGCCGAAGCACTCCACGAAGAACCCGACCGGCTTGGCCTTGCCTATGGCGTAGGCGACCTGTGCCTCGCACCGATCCGCCAGGCCCGCCGCGACCACGTTCTTGGCGACCCAGCGCATCGCGTACGCGGCGCTCCGGTCCACCTTGGACGGGTCCTTGCCAGAGAAGGCGCCGCCGCCGTGGCGGGCCATCCCGCCGTAGGTGTCGATGATGATCTTCCGACCGGTCAGGCCGGCGTCGCCCATCGGGCCGCCAACCTCGAACCGCCCGGTCGGGTTGACGAGCAGCCGGTAGCCGGTGGTGTCGATGTCGAAAGCGGAGATAACCGGGTCGACAACGTAGTCCTTGATATCGGGAGCGAGGAGTTCCTTGAGGTTGATGTCCGGCGCGTGCTGGGTCGACACGACAACCGTGTCGAGCCGCACCGCCTGGTCCCCCGAGTACTCGACTGTCACCTGCGTCTTGCCGTCCGGGCGGAGGTACGGGACCGTGCCAGAACGGCGCACGTCAGAAAGCGTCCGCGCGAGCCGGTGCGCCATCATGATCGGCAGCGGCATCAGCTCGGGAGTCTCCCGGCAGGCGTAGCCGAACATCAGGCCCTGGTCGCCCGCGCCCTGACGGTCGTAGTCCTCAGTGCCCTCCCCCTCGCGGTACTCGAACGCGTCCGTCACACCCTGGGCGATGTCCGGCGACTGGGCGCCAATGGAAACAGACACGCCGCAGGACGAACCGTCGAAGCCCTTGGCCGAGGAGTCGTAGCCGATCTGGAGGATCTTCTCCCTGATGATGCCGGGGATGTCAACGTACGTCTTGGTGGTGACCTCGCCTGCGACATGGACCTGGCCCGTGGTGATCAGCGTCTCCACCGCCACCCGGCTGGCCGGGTCGTCCTTCAGCATGGCGTCGAGGACGGCATCGCTGATCTGGTCAGCCATCTTGTCTGGGTGACCCTCGGTAACTGACTCCGAGGTAAACAGCCTACGGGCCACGTTCTCACTCCATCCTTAGCATCATCTCGGCCTGGCAGAGTCTAACCGCAGGACCGTCAAGGTGTTAGGTCACTAAGTTAAGGCGCGCTTCTACCAGTTCCAGTACAACGTCCGCGAGCGCATCCTTCGACTGGCGCGCGATGGTTGCCTCGGTCCCGTCGCTGCCGAGCACGAGGGCCTCGTTGTCGATGGTGCCGAAGCCCTGACCGTTCCCTACCGGGTTGACCACGAGCAGGTCGCAGCCCTTGCGGGCAAGCTTGTCCCTTGCGGCGTCAAGGCCGGGGTCCGTCTCGGCGGCGAAGCCGACGATGACCTGGTGCGGCTGGCCGCCCGCCGACGCCGCCGACGCCGCCGCACGGCGGGCCACAAGATCGGCGAGGATGTCGGGATTCTCGATGAGCGCGATCGGTTCAGGCGCCCGGCCGTCTTTCTTGATCTTCGAGTCGACGCGAGTCACCGGCCGGAAGTCGGCGACCGCGGCGGTCATCACGACGGCATCCGCGGCATCGGCCTGGGCGAGCATCGCGGCGTGCATATCGCGGGCCGACACGACCCTGATCACCGTCACTCCGGCCGGATCGGGAAGCTCGACGTTCGCGGCCACCACGGTGACTTCGGCGCCGCGCGCGATCGCCGCCCGCGCGAACGCGTAGCCCTGCCTGCCCGTGGACCAGTTCCCGAGGAAGCGGACCGGGTCGAGTTCCTCGCGCGTCCCGCCCGCGGAGATGAGCACCCGGCGCCCAGCCAGCGGGCTGGCGGCAGGGTGCGTTCCTGACGAAATTATCTGTTCGGCCAGCGCGAAGAGTTCGGCCGGTTCCGGCAGGCGTCCCCGGCCCGTGTCGGGGCCGGTCAGCCGGCCGACGGCGGGATCGACGACGATCGCGCCCCGGTCGCGTAGCACCGAGACGTTGTGCTGGGTGGCCGGGTGCTCCCACATCTCGGTGTGCATCGCGGGCGCGAAGAGCACAGGGCAGCGCGCGGTGAGCAGCGCGGCGGTGAGAAGATCCGATGCCATGCCCGCGGCCGCCCGGGCCAGCACGTCGGCCGTCGCGGGGGCGACCAGGACCAGGTCCGCGGTCTGGCCGAGACGAACGTGCGGCACCTGCGCGACGTCGGACCAGACGTCGGTGGTCACCGGCTCGCCAGACAGCGCCGCCCACGTGGGCTCGCCAACGAAGCGGAGCGCGTCCGGGGTCGGGATGACGCGCACCCGGTGGCCGGCCTCCGTTAGGAGCCGGAGCAGCTCACAGGCTTTGTACGCGGCGATTCCCGCGCCGACGCCGAGTATGACGCGCGCCATGAGGCAGTACCTGAGCGGTGAAACCCCGCTCTAGCCCTCCGTGGCCTCAACCTTGAGCAGCCGCTCGCGGGTCTCGCGCAGCGCGATCGACAGCGGCTTCTCCTGGACGCGGGTCTCGACCAGCGGTCCGACGTACTCAAGCAGACCCTCACCGAGCTGCGAGTAGTAGGCGTTGATCTGGCGTGCCCGCTTCGCCGCCATGATCACGAGCCGGTACTTGCTGTCAACGACATCCAGGAGCTCGTCGATCGGTGGGTTGATGATGCCGTCAGCGGTCGGAGTACCTGCCACGTTTTGCCTTCCTCATTAATCACTGTTAATCAACGTTACCATCTGCCGGCAAACGTCCTCGACGGATGTGTTCACCAGCGTGACGTCGAACTCGTCCGCCGCGGCGAGTTCTTCCCTCGCCACGGCGAGACGGCGCTCGACGATATCGGGAGGCTCGGTGCCCCGCCTGGTCAGCCTGCGGACCAGTTCCTCCCAGGACGGTGGCTTGAGGAACACCAGCAGGGCGTCGTCCTTCATGACCTCACGCACCTGCCGGGCCCCGGCCAGATCGAGCTCCAGCAGAGTCGGCAAGCCCCGTTCGAGCCTGTGCTCCACCGGCTCCCGCGGTGTGCCGTATTTGTTGCCGGCGAACTCCGCCCACTCAAGAAGTTCTCCGTCGGCCACCATCCGGTCAAACTCGCGGTCGTCGACAAAATAATATTCCCGTCCGTTCACTTCTCCGGGCCGAGGCCTTCGAGTTGTTACAGAAACGGAAATCCAGACCTCCGGGCTCCGGCGGCGGAGTTCCGCGACGACTGTGCTCTTCCCGACCCCGGAGGGTCCGGAGAGCACAGTCAGTCGCAAGAATTCCTCCGTGCCGCGGACGGGTGGGCGCCTGTTGGCGCGACTCCCCTCGCGGGCACAGCGATTACCGCCTCGCGCGGTTTACCGCCGAGCGAGACAGCCATGCCCTCGCGCCCGTGCCGGCCGCCCGCTGAGCCGAATTCCTGGGTCAGATATCGGCACCGAACTCCTGCTCAAGCGCGGCGCGCTGGTTGTTGCCCAGACCGCGCACGCGGCGGGATTCGGCAATGCCGAGCCGCTCCATGATCTGCTTCGCACGGACCTTGCCGACGCCAGGCAGCGACTCGAGTAGAGCCGACACCTTCATCTTACCAATCACGTCGTCTGTTGATCCGTCCTTGATGACCTCGGACAAGGTCGTCGCGCCGCGCTTGAGGCGATTCTTAACCTCGGCGCGTTCCTTGCGTGCTATCGCCGCCTTCTGCAAGGCGTCGGCGCGCTGTTGGGGAGTGAGGGGAGGAAGAGCCACTCGGGGTCACCTCGGGTTTCGTCGGTAAAAAGGTTGGACGGGAGGGGAAACTAGCGAGTCAAGCACCCTTTCGGCAACGCGAACCTCCGTTTATGTCATCACAAATTTAAATAAATTACTCTATGCATATGAAAGATTACAGATAGTAGTCAACTGCAGGTCCAGCGTGCTTGTCAGGCTCTCGCACCGTGATAGCAGCGGTAGCCGCCCGGACCGCCGCATCCCTGTCCCGTCTGACGAAGAAAATGCCTCTTGTCCCCTTCTGAACCCGTGACAGTGCATGACCCCGGCAAGCTGGCACGCGCTCCTTAGCACACCCCGTACCGGGAGCGGATCACCACTCCCGCGAGTCAGCCCCGCCCGGTCCCGCCGGACGGTCGGGCGGGCCTTCGGCCGGACCCGCTGGCGCGCCGACGTGACGATAGACGTCACTGTGCCCGCCGTGGCCGCAGACGCCATTGTCAGGCGACCGACCCGGCGCGCTCCCGGCTCGCCAGGTACCGACTGATCAACCCTACACGCTGCGGCGGAACCCCAGCATGGGGGTGGTGCGCCCCGGTGCTTGACGCCCAGGCGCCCAGCTACCGGCGAATGCGATTTATGGGATGTAATAGCTAGTTTTTCCATAATCCTGGATGTTTCTCGCGTGCTTCGCCTTGGTCGGACATATTACCCACCGAAGCGCTTCCCACACAGACGAACCCCTGAATTCTCGCAGGTAGATTCGTGTCGCCGAACACCCTTCCGCCATCGTAGCCCCGTCTCCTGGTACGAGTGTGGCTGCATTCCACTTTTGCTGGCTATCGAGGCCTACTCTGTGCATGCACGAAATACTTTCGGTCCGATCGCCCCGCCGGACGCGCCGCGCCAGCCGACCGGACGATGTGCCGTCGGCAACGCCCGCCACTTCGGCCCCTGATGTCCTCCTCGCACACTTCGTGACCATTTCGCCGGGCGAAATGTCCGGAATATGATGATGAAACTTACACCAGGTTGTACGGGTGCGGCCGGTGCGGCGGTGCGGCCGGTGTGGCGCTGCGGCCGGTGCGGCGGTGCGGCCGGTGCGGCGGTGCGGCCGGTGCGGCCGGTGCGGAGGTCCGGCCGGTGCGGCGGTGGAGCTGGTGCGGCGGTGGAGCTGGTGAGGCCGGTGCGGCGGGTGGCTCGGGCGTCGCGGGCGGTGCGGGAGCGGTTAAGCCCGCGACAGGGCGGGAGCGGTTAAGCCCGCGACAGGGCCGGGGACGGCGCGGCGGAGAGAGGCGGCGACAGCGGCGGCCGCGGCGCCCGGGTCGGGCGCCCGGGTTATGGGGCGACCGATCACCAGCAGGTCGGCTCCGGCCCGGATGGCCTCTTCCGGAGTCGCGACGCGCGCCTGGTCGTGCAGCTCCGCTCCCGCCGGCCGAACGCCGGGAGTGATCAGGGTCACGTCCGGCCCCACCTCGGCTCGGACCGCGGCGACTTCATGCGGGGAGCAGACTAGCCCCCGCGCGCCCGCCGCCACCGCCATGGCGGACAGCCGGAGCACCACGTCGCTGACCGGGCAGGACACCCCCATCGCGGACATGTCGCCGTCCCCAAGCGAGGTCAGCACGGTCACCGCGGCCACGCTGCAGCCGGGCGCCGACTCGACGGCCGCCCGGACCATGTCCGGGCCGCCGGAGGCGTGCACGGTGAGGATCTCCGGCCGCAGGCGGGAGACCACGCGGCAGGCTCCGGCCACCGTCGCCGGGATGTCGTACAGCTTCAGGTCGAGGAAGACCTCGACGCCGCTCGCCCCGCGCACGCTGGCCACCACGTCGGGGCCGTAACGCAAGTAGAGCTCAAGGCCAATCTTGACCGTGGACACGTGCGGCGTGACAAGCGCCGCCCAGCGCGCCGCCGTGTCCAAGTCCGGTGCGTCCAGGGCAACGGCGACCGGTGCTTGCCTCCTCACGCCAGTCTCCCTTCTCGCGAATGGGCCGGGCTACACCCAGCTGTGACGCTCCGCGCCGTATCCGGCAGGCTCGTGAGCACGGCCCACGATGTCTGATACCCGGTCAACGCCCCGTGCTCCCAGTTCTTCCTCAAGCTCTCGCTGGATCCGCGAGCAGGCGGAAGGGTCATGGAACAACACGGTCCCCACTGCTATCAGCGCCGCCCCGGCCAGCAGCAGTTCCAGGGCGTCCCGGCCGGTCCGCACTCCGCCCGCGCCGATGATCGGCACGTCGGGCAGCGCCTCGCGGACCAGCCAGACACACCGGACCGCCACCGGGCGGATCGCCGGGCCGGACAGCCCGCCGGTCAGTCCGGCGAGCGCAAGCCGCATGGTCACCGGGTCGATGGCCATGCCAGGCAGCGTGTTGATCATCGACAGGCCGTCCGCGCCCGCCGACACGCACGACCGCGCCACCGCCACGATGTCGGTGACCTCCGGCGATAGCTTCGCGAAGACCGGGATGTCGTACCTGGCGCTGCCGCGGACCGCGGCTACCACCTGCCCGGCCGCGGCCGCGTCGAGAGCGAACGGGCGTCCGGCCGCGGCGGCGTCGGGGCAGCCGAGGTTGACCTCGATGGCGGTCACGCCGGCCGCGTCCGACAGCCGCGAGGCCAGCTCCCCGTACTCCCGCGCGGTATGGCCCGCGACGCTCACGACGGCCCGCGCACCGCGTGACAGCAGCCACGGCAGGTCGCGCTGGAGGAACCCGTCGATGCCTGGCCCCTGCAGCCCGGCCGAGGACAGCATGCCGCTCGGCGTCTCGGCCAGCCGGGGCGCGGGGTTGCCGGCCCGCGGCTCGAGCGTCACCGACTTCGTGGTGACCGCGCCGATCCTCGCGACGTCGGTGAACTGGGCGAGTTCGCGGCCCGTCCCCGCGCACCCGGACGCGGTCACGATCGGGCTGGGCAGGTCCAGGTGGCCGATCCTGGTCCGCAGGTCAGCCGGCATTCGAGCGCTCCCCCGCGGAGCCGTGGGCCGGCGGGCCGTCCGGAGTCGATGGGGCCGTCGGCGCGGCGACCGAGGCGGGCGCGCCGGGACGCGGCTTCCAGCCCGGCGCGCCGAGCGCGTCGAACGGGATCGTGCCCACGTCGTCCCAGCGGACCGCGTCGCCGCGGAACACCGGCCCGTCCACGCAGGCCCGCACCATCCGGGTGATCCCGTCATTGCCGACGGTGGGCAGCACGCACCCCATGCACAGTCCCGTGCCGCACGTCATGGTCGGCTCGGTGACCAGCGCCTGCACCGGGATCGCGTACCGGTCGGCCAGCGCGCACACGGCGCGCAGCACGCCGAGCGGCGCGGACGCGTAGATGACGTCGGTGCGCGCCTGCTGGACCACGGTCGGCAGCATGTCCACGACGGACCCGCGCGACCCCAGCGACCCGTCATTCGTCGTGATCACGGCCGAACGCCCCGTCCGCCGCGCGGTCAGCGCGCCGAACACCCGGTCCGCGCTCTCCGCGCCGAGCAGGAAGTCCGTGGGGCAGCTCCGGTCGGCCAGCCGGGCGGCCAGGGAGAACAGCGGCGCGGCGCTGGTGCCGACGCCGAGCAGCAAGCAGGATGCCGGCTCGCGCGGCACGGGGAACGGCCTGCCCAGCGGTCCGACCACATCGAGGACGTCGCGCGACCGGCAGTCCGCGAGCCATTGGGTGCCTGGTTCACGCGGCGCGAACACGAACTCCACGGTGCCGCCATGGTCCGGCCGCACGTCGTGCACGGAGAACATCCGCCTGCCGAGCATGGCGGACTGCGGGCCGCCGACCGCGATGGCGATGAACTGGCCCGGGCGGAACCGGGTGGCGATCGCGGGAGCGACCACCGTCATGGCCACGTACGCGTCGACCCGGCGCACCGTGAGCACCGTCCCGCGCACCTGAACCGGTGCCACCCCGCCCTCCCGATCTGACTGCGCCATGCACCCATCGCCGCCTCAGCCGCGTAGCCCGGCGGCGTGCTCTTGCAGCGAGCGGACGCCCACCTCGCCGCGGATGATGGCCTCGATGCCCTGGACCGCGGCCGCCAGGCCCGCCACGGTCGTCACGCACGGCACGCCCCGGCGGACCGCCGCCGTCCGGATCTCGTACCCGTCAAGGCGCACGGAAGCCGACGTCGCGGACGGGCTGCCGAAGGGCGTGTTCACGATCAGGTCTACCTCACCGTCCAGGATGCGCGTGACGACGCTCGGCTCACCGCCTGGGCCAGCGCCTTCGCTGTGCTTTCGCACGATCTTGGCACGAACGCCGTTCCTGCGCAGTACCTCGGCCGTTCCTGACGTGGCCCAGATCTCGAAGCCGAGGTCTGCCAGCCGCTTGACCGGGAAGATCATGGCCCGCTTGTCCCTGTTGGCGACCGACACGAACACCCGGCCCTTGACCGGCAGCGACCCGTAGACCGCCGCCTGCGATTTCGCGTACGCCGTGCCGAACGTCTCGTCGATGCCCATCACCTCGCCGGTCGAGCGCATCTCCGGCCCGAGCACGGTGTCCACCCCGGCGCCGGTGGCGTCACGGAACCGCCCGAACGGCAGCACGGCCTCCTTCACGGCGACTGACGCCGACTCGTGGGCGGTCTGCGCGGGCAGCACGCCGGACGCGCGCAGCGACGTGATCGAGGTCCCCAGCATCACCAGCGCCGCCGCCTTCGCCAGCGGCACCGCGGTCGCCTTCGATACGAACGGCACCGTGCGCGATGCGCGCGGGTTGGCCTCGAGCACGTACAGCACCCCGGCCGCGAGGGCGTACTGCACGTTCAGCAGGCCGCGTACGCCCACGCCGCGCGCGATCCGCAGCGTCGCCTCCCTGATCGCCTCGACGTCGCCGAGGCCGAGCGTGATCGGCGGGAGCGCGCACGCCGAGTCACCGGAATGGATCCCGGCCTCCTCGATGTGCTCCATCACGCCGCCCAGGTATAGCTGCTCGCCGTCGTACAGGGCGTCGACGTCGACCTCGATCGCGTCGTCGAGGAACCGGTCGATCAGCACCGGGTGCTCAGGCGACGCGGCGGACGCCCGCGAGACGTACCCGCGCAGCGTGGCCTCGTCGTAGACGATCTCCATGCCGCGACCGCCGAGCACGTACGACGGCCGGACCAGCACCGGGTAGCCGATCTCGGCCGCGGCGGACGCCGCCTCGTCCGCGTTCATCGCGACGTCGCCGCGCGGCGCGGTCAGCCCCGCCTGCGCGAGCACCGAGGCGAACGCGCCGCGGTCCTCGGCCAGGTGGATCGCCGCCGGCGAAGTGCCCACGATCGGCACCCCGGCCGCCTCGAGCGCCCGCGCGAGGCCGAGCGGCGTCTGCCCGCCGAGCTGCACGATCACGCCCGCGAGGGGCCCGGACGCCTGCTCCGCATGCACCACCTCGAGCACGTCCTCCAGCGTGAGCGGCTCGAAGTACAGCCGCGAGGAGGTGTCGTAGTCGGTCGACACCGTCTCCGGGTTGCAGTTGACCATCACGGTCTCGTAGCCGGCGTCGCGCAGCGCGAACGAGGCGTGCACACAGGCGTAGTCGAACTCGATACCCTGGCCGATACGGTTGGGGCCGCTGCCCAGGATGATCACCTTGGGCTTGTCGCCTTCCGGCACCTCGTTGCCCTCGTCGTACGTCGAGTACAGGTACGGGGTGCGGGCCGCGAACTCCGCGGCGCAGGTGTCGACCGCGTGGTACACCGGCCGGACTCCGAGGGCGTGGCGGAGCTTGCGGACTTGTTCGGCGGAAAGGCCCCGCAGCTGGGCGATCTGGGCGTCGGAGAACCCAGTGCGCTTGGCCGCCCTCAGCAGATCCTCGTCGAGTGAAGAGGCGGCACCAATCGTTCCGGACATCTCGAGGATTTGAACTACCTGATCCACGAACCATGGATCGATTCCGGTCGCAGCGGCCACGTCGGCGGCGCTCGCGCCCGCCCGCAGCGCCTGCAGCATGGTGTCCAGGCGGCCGTCGTGCGGGGTGCGGCAGCGGTCCAGCAGCCCCGCCGCGTCCCCTGCTGCCTTCCTGAAGCTGAACGGACCGTGGCTGCTCTCCAGCGATCGCTGCGCCTTCTGGAGGGCCTCGGCGAAGTTCCGGCCGATCGCCATCGCCTCGCCGACCGACTTCATGTGCGTGGTCAGCGTGGTGTCCGCGCCGGGGAACTTCTCGAACGCGAAGCGCGGGATCTTGACGACCACGTAGTCAAGCGCTGGCTCGAAGCTGGCGGGGGTCTGTCCTGTGATGTCGTTCGGGATCTCGTCGAGGGTGTAGCCGATCGCGAGCTTGGTGGCGATCTTGGCGATCGGGAAGCCGGTCGCCTTCGAGGCGAGCGCGGATGACCGGGACACGCGCGGGTTCATCTCGATGACGACCAGGCGGCCGGTCGCCGGGTTGACCGCGAACTGGATGTTGCAGCCGCCGGTGTCCACGCCCACCGCGCGGATGATCTTGATGGCCTGGTCGCGCATCCGCTGGTACTCACGATCGGTGAGTGTCATAGCGGGGGCGACGGTGACCGAGTCGCCGGTGTGCACGCCCATCGGGTCGACGTTCTCGATCGAGCAGACGATGACGACGTTGTCGTTCCTGTCGCGCATCAGCTCGAGCTCGAACTCTTTCCAGCCGATGATCGACTCCTCGAGGAGGACCTCGGTGGTCGGGCTCGCGTCCAGGCCCGCGCCGGCGATCCTTCTCAGGTCGCCTTCGTCGTAGGCGATGCCGGAGCCGGCGCCGCCGAGCGTGAAGGACGGCCGAACGACGATGGGGAGGCCGAGCTCGCGTGTCGCGTCGAAGCACTCCTCGATCGTGTGGCAGATCCTGCTGCTCGGGACCTCCGCGCCGAGGGCCGTGACGATCTCCTTGAAGCGCTCGCGGTCCTCGCACGCCTCGATCGCGTCGATGTCGGCGCCGATGAGCTCGACGCTGTACTTGCGCAGGATGCCGGCCTCGTGCAGCGCGACCGCGGCGTTGAGCGCAGTCTGCCCGCCCAGCGTGGGCAGCACGGCGTCCGGGCGCTCCTTCGCGATCACCTTCTCCAGCACGTCCGTGGTGATGGGCTCCACGTAGGTCGCGTCGGCGAACTCCGGGTCGGTCATGATCGTCGCCGGGTTGGAGTTCACCAGGCTGACGCGGATGCCTTCTTGTTTGAGGACCCGGCACGCCTGGGTGCCGGAGTAGTCGAACTCGCAGCCCTGCCCGATCACGATCGGCCCTGACCCGATCACCAGCACCGACTTCAGGTCACCGCGCCGCGGCATTGGTCACTCCCGTCACTCTTTGCGCTCCCGTCCCTCCGGCACGGCACCCTCTGGCGCTGGGCCAAGAACGTGGATCGGTATCCATGCCAGGACCTGGAAACCGATCCACGTTCATCAAAGTCGGCGTCATCGGGCGCGTCCATCAGGGCGCGGAACTGGTCGAAGAGGTCCACCGCGTCGTGGGGGCCGGGCGCGGCCTCCGGGTGGTACTGGACGCTGAAGGCCGGGCGGTCCAGCAGGCGGATGCCCTCGACCACGCCGTCGTTGAGGTTGACGTGGCTCACCACTGCCTCGCCGAAGGGGGTGCCGAAGGGTTCGCGAGCCCCCTTCGGCACGTGCGCCCAGTCCGTACCGCCGGACTCCTCGGCTTCTTCGCCGGCCGCCTCGGATGGGAGGTCGGCGGCGAAGCCGTGGTTGTGGCTCGTGATGTATACGCGGCCGGTGGCCAGGTCCATCACCGGCTGGTTCACGCCGCGGTGACCGTACCTGAGCTTGTACGTCTTCAGGCCGAGCGCCAGGCCGAGGATCTGGCTGCCCAGGCAGATGCCGAACGTCGGCACACCCGCCGCTAGCACGCCGCGCATCGCCGCGACCGCGTAGCCAGCGGCAGCGGGGTCGCCTGGGCCGTTGCTGAAGAACACCCCGTCCGGGCTGGTGGCGAGGATCTCCTCGGCGGTCACGGTGGCGGGCAGCACGCGGACTTCCATGCCGCGCTCGGCCATGTTCCGCGGTGTCGCCGTCTTGATGCCGAGATCGACGGCGGCTACCCGGTAGCCGACCTTCGTGCCCGGCGGCGGGCTGACCGTGTACGGATGCGCGGTGGTGACGACCCGCGCGAGGTCGGCGCCTGTCATGCCGGGGCTCGCGAGCACCCGGTCGAGCAGCTTCGCCGGGTCGTCTTCCACCGTGGAGACCGCCGCGCGCATCGCGCCCCGCTCGCGGATCCGCATCGTCAGCGCCCGGGTGCCCTGCACCGCGATGCCCGTGATCCCCTGGGCGCGCAGTTCCTCGTCCAGGCCGCGGCGGGCGCGCCAGCTCGAGGCCAGCCTGGCCGGCTCGCGGACGACGTAGCCGCTGACCCAGATCCGGTGCGACTCCGGGTCCTCGTCGTTGACGCCCGTGTTCCCGATGTGCGGAGCGGTCATCGCCACGATCTGCCCGCAGTAGGACGGGTCGGTCAGCGTCTCCTGGTATCCGGTCATCCCGGTGTTGAAGACCATCTCGCCGAACGTCTCGCCGTGCGCGCCGAACCCCTGGCCGCGCAGTGTCGTGCCGTCCTCAAGGACGAGCATGGCGTTTTGGGGGCCGGTCATCGCGTCACCTTTCCGTCAAGGACCGTCGGCACGCCGCGCAGGAAGGTGGCCTGCACCCGGCCCGGCAGCGCCATCCCGGCGAACGGGTTGTTCCTGCTCTTCGACGCATGCGTCGCCGGGTCAACGGCCTCTGGCGGCGCCGCCGGGTCATAGAGCGTGAGGTTCGCCGGGCTTCCTGGCGCGATGGGAACGCCATGGCCAGGCACCCGGCCGATCGCCGCCGGGCGGACCGACATCCTCATCGCGACGCCGGCCCAGTCGAGCAGCCCGGTGTCCACCATGGCGAGCTGGACCACGCGCAGCGCGGTCTCCAGGCCGGTCATGCCGTTAGCGGCCGCGGCCCACTCGGCCTCTTTGGCCTCGACCGGGTGCGGCGCGTGATCGGTGGCCACGCAGTCGATGGTGCCGTCGGCCAGACCGGCGCGCAGCGCGGCGATGTCGGTCCGGGTGCGCAGCGGCGGGTTGACCTTGAACACCGGGTCGTACCCCTGCGCGAGGTCGTCGGTGAGCAGCAGGTGGTGCGGCGTCACCTCGGCCGTCACCTGCCAGCCCTTCGACTTCGCCCAGCGGATGATCTCCACGGAGCCGGCGGTGGACACGTGGCAGACGTGCAGCGCGGAGCCGACGTGGGCGGCGAGCAGGCAGTCCCTGGCGATGATCGCCTCCTCGGCGGCCGCCGGCCAGCCGGCCAGGCCGAGCGTGCTGGCGACCTCACCCTCGTTCAGCTGCGCGCCCTCGGTGAGCCGTGGCTCCTGGGCATGCTGCGCGATCACGCCGTCGAACGCCTTGACGTATTCGAGGGCGCGGCGCATGAGCAACGGGTCCGCGACGCAGCTGCCGTCGTCGGAGAACACCCGGACAGCCGCGGCCGAGTCGGCCATCGCGCCGAGCTCGGCGAGCTGCTTGCCGCCGAGGCCGACGGTGACGGCGCCGACCGGCCGGACATCGCAGTACCCGGCCTGCTGGCCGAGCCGCCAGACCTGCTCGACCACCCCGGCGGTGTCGGCGACAGGTTCGGTGTTGGCCATCGCGTGCACCGCGGTGAAACCGCCAAGCGCGGCGGCCCTAGTGCCGGTCTCCACGGTCTCCGCGTCTTCCCGGCCTGGCTCGCGCAGATGCGTGTGCAGGTCGACGAGGCCGGGCAGCGCGATCAGGCCGGCCGCGTCCAGGACGCGTGCGCCGACGGCCTCCAGGTCGCGGCCGACGCTGACGAACTGGCCGTCGACGATGTGGACGTCCACGACCGGGCCACCGCAGACGGAGACGCCCTTAATCAGCCACTCTTC